>NZ_JAOWDS010000059.1:0-337721 GCF_030334545.1 Citrobacter sp. Ce129 | reverse complement strand
AATTTTTCTCTTCAATCAACCGGCTGTTTGTGTGAAGTGATTCACATCCGCCGTGTCGATGGAGGCGCATTATAGGGAGTCGACTCAGGAAGACAAGCGGAAAAATGCATTTTTGTTTCAACCGCTCACCTTTTATCCATTACGCTTACTTTTGCTGCTTTTTTATTGCCATTGGCAAGTCTGCCAGACTGTTTATGACCAAATCTGCCGCATTTTCTGCTTCCGGGGTAACAGGTTTACCCGTGCGCACCAGTACCCTAGTGCCAACATTCGCAGCCGCCGCCGCCTGCATATCTTCTATTTTGTCGCCTACCATATAAGAAGCGGCCATATCGATGTGCAGGAAGTCTCGGGCGGAGATCAACATTCCAGGATGCGGTTTACGGCAGTCGCAGACCTGACGATATTCTTCTATAGTTCCTTGCGGATGATGTGGGCAATAGTAGATACCATCCAGATCAACGTCGCGATCCGCCAGCGACCAGTCCATCCATTCGGTCAACGTTTCAAACTGTGCCTCAGTAAATTTACCGCGAGCGATACCAGACTGGTTGGTCACGACGATCAGTGCGTAACCCATGCTTTTAAGTTCACGCATGGCATCAATAACGCCGTCGATAAACTCGAACTCGTCAATCTCATGTACGTAACCATGGTCCACATTAATGGTGCCGTCACGGTCGAGAAAAATTGCGGGTACAGATTTTGCCACCTTTTATAGCTCCTGAATAAGGCATGTGGCTCTAGTATCGCATGTTTCGGCGGGCAAGAAAGTGCTCATCGTGCAAAGCTAGATTGATTTAGACGTCTGGATGCCTTAACATCCATCTTGTTGACGGCTTCGACCGTACCAGACAGACGAAAATGCCACGGCTAACTTAATTACGATAATAAATAACCAATGATTAAACTTTCGAATATCACCAAAGTGTTCCTGCAGGGGACTCGCACCATTCAGGCGCTTAATAACGTCAGCCTGCACGTTCCTGCCGGGCAGATTTATGGCGTCATTGGCGCCTCGGGTGCCGGTAAAAGTACGCTCATCCGCTGCGTTAACTTACTTGAACGCCCTACCGAAGGCAGCGTTCAGGTTGGCGGTCAGGAGCTGACGACGCTTTCTGAGTCAGAACTGACTAAAGCTCGCCGTCAAATCGGCATGATTTTCCAGCACTTTAACCTGCTATCTTCCCGTACCGTGTTTGGCAACGTCGCGCTGCCGCTGGAACTGGATAACACGCCAAAGGAAGAGATCAAACGCCGTGTAACAGAGTTGCTTGATTTAGTCGGTCTTGGCGACAAGCACGATAGCTATCCGGCCAACCTTTCCGGTGGACAAAAACAACGTGTGGCGATCGCCCGTGCGTTGGCAAGTAATCCCAAGGTGCTGCTGTGCGATGAAGCTACCAGCGCACTCGATCCGGCAACAACCCGTTCGATTCTGGAATTATTGAAAGACATTAACCGTCGCCTGGGACTCACCATTCTGCTGATTACCCACGAGATGGACGTTGTAAAACGTATTTGTGACTGCGTGGCGGTCATCAGTAATGGTGAACTGATTGAGCAGGACACCGTCAGCGAAGTGTTCTCACACCCGAAAACGCCGCTGGCACAGAAATTTATCCAGTCCACGCTGCACCTGGATATTCCGGAAGATTATCTGGAACGTTTAAAAGCGGAGCCGGAAGCCGACAGCGTGCCGATGCTGCGTATGGAATTCACCGGTCATTCGGTCGATGCACCATTACTCTCTGAGACGGCCCGTCGCTTTAATGTGAATAACAACATTATTAGTGCGCAGATGGATTATGCCGGCGGCGTGAAGTTCGGCATCATGCTGACTGAAATGCACGGCACACAAGAAGATACACAAGCGGCCATTAACTGGTTGCAGGAACACCATGTAAAAGTAGAGGTACTGGGTTATGTCTGAGCCGATGATGTGGCTGCTGGTTCGCGGCGTATGGGAAACGCTGGCAATGACCTTTGTGTCCGGTTTTTTTGGCTTTGTGATTGGCCTGCCGGTTGGCGTGTTGCTGTACGTAACCCGCCCTGGGCAAATCATTGAGAACGCGAAGCTCTATCGTACGCTCTCTGCGCTAGTGAACATTTTCCGTTCCATCCCATTTATCATCTTGCTGGTGTGGATGATTCCGTTCACCCGCATGATCGTGGGTACCTCTATCGGGCTGCAGGCCGCTATCGTCCCGCTGACCGTTGGCGCCGCGCCTTTTATCGCCCGTATGGTGGAAAACGCGCTGCTCGAAATCCCGACCGGGCTGATTGAAGCCTCGCGTGCAATGGGCGCTACTCCGCTGCAGATTGTGCGTAAGGTATTACTGCCAGAAGCACTGCCAGGACTGGTCAATGCGGCCACCATCACCCTCATTACGCTGGTTGGTTACTCGGCGATGGGCGGTGCCGTCGGTGCAGGTGGTCTTGGACAGATTGGTTATCAGTACGGCTATATTGGTTACAACGCTACCGTAATGAATACAGTACTGGTATTGCTCGTCGTTCTGGTTTATTTAATTCAGTTATCCGGCGATCGCATCGTTCGGGCTGTCACGCACAAATAACGTTGCACACAACACTAAAAACTCATTAAGAAAAGGAAATAAGCATGGCGTTCAAATTCAAAACCTTTGCGGCAGTTGGAGCCCTGATCGGTTCTCTGGCACTTGTGGGTTGCGGTCAGGATGAAAAAGATCCTAACCACATCAAAGTGGGCGTTATTGTTGGCGCAGAGCAGCAGGTTGCAGAAGTCGCGCAGAAAGTGGCTAAAGAAAAATACGGTCTGGACGTTGAGCTGGTCACGTTTAACGATTACGTTCTGCCTAACGAAGCGCTGAGCAAAGGCGATATCGATGCTAACGCCTTCCAGCACAAACCGTACCTGGATCAGCAGATCAAAGATCGCGGTTACAAACTGGTTGCCGCAGGTAATACTTTTGTTTACCCGATTGCGGGTTACTCCAAAAAAATCAAATCATTGGATGAGCTGCAGGAAGGTTCTCAGGTCGCGATTCCAAACGACCCGACTAACCTTGGCCGTTCCTTACTGCTGCTGCAAAAAGTGGGCTTAATCAAACTGAAAGACGGTGTTGGCCTGCTGCCGACCGCACTGGACGTGATTGAAAACCCGAAAAACCTGAAGCTGGTTGAACTGGAAGCGCCGCAGCTGCCGCGTTCTCTGGACGATGCGCAAATCGCACTGGCGGTCATCAACACCACCTACGCCAGCCAGATCGGCCTGACCCCGGCAAAAGACGGTATCTTTGTTGAAGATAAAGATTCTCCGTACGTAAACCTGATCGTGACTCGTGAAGACAATAAAGATGCTGAGAACGTGAAGAAATTCGTTCAGGCATACCAGTCTGATGAAGTGTACGAAGCAGCAAACAAAGTCTTCAACGGCGGTGCTGTTAAGGGCTGGTAATTTTAGGCTGTTTACAGAATCTGTAATATCATCAGGACGGGCGCTTGCCCGTCTTGTCATTTATGCAAGCACCTGATTCAATATCTGACGTTTAGATCATTCATTGAGGAAATATTATGCGTGCTTTACCGATCTGTTTAGTAGCACTCATGCTGAGCGGCTGTTCTATGTTAAGCAGATCCCCTGTTGAACCCGTTCAAAGCACCGCTACCCCGCCTAAAGCGGAGCCGGAAAAACCAAAAGCACCGCGCGCGACGCCGGTAAGAATCATTACTAACGCTGAAGATTTAGTGGGTAAACCGTTCCGCGATCTCGGCGAAGTTAGCGGCGAATCCTGCCAGGCATCCAACCAGGATTCCCCTCCGAGCATTCCAACCGCACGCAAACGCATGCAGATTAACGCCTCTAAAATGAAAGCGAATGCGGTATTGCTGCACAGTTGCGAAGTGACCAGCGGAACGCCGGGTTGCTATCGCCAGGCGGTTTGCATCGGTTCTGCACTGAACATTTCGGCGAAATGAGCCATTTTCAGTTCGAGCAAATAGGCGTTATCCGCTCACCCTATAAAGAAAAGTTCGCCGTGCCACGCCAGCCAGGTCTGGTGAAAAGCGCCAGCGGTGAACTGCATTTGCTCGCACCTTATAACCAGGCCGATGCCGTTCGCGGCCTGGAAGCCTTCAGCCATTTGTGGGTGATTTTTGTTTTTCACCAGACGATGGAAGGTGGATGGCGTCCAACCGTGCGCCCTCCCCGTCTTGGCGGCAACGCCAGAATGGGTGTTTTCGCCACGCGTTCAACGTTTCGTCCTAACCCTGTTGGCATGTCATTGGTTGAGCTGCGGGGCATTCGCTGCCATAAAGAGCACGTCATCCTCGAGCTTGGCGGGCTGGATCTTGTTGATGGCACGCCGGTAGTGGATATAAAACCGTATCTGCCGTTTGCCGAATCGCTGCCTGATGCTCGCGCCAGCTATGCTCAGAACGCGCCGCAGGCCAGTGTAGATGTGACGTTCAGTAAAGAGCTCACTGAGCAGCTATTAAAGCTCGAACAACGTTACCCGCATCTTCGTCAGTTTATTGCCGAAGTGCTGGCGCAGGATCCACGCCCTGCCTACCGTAAAAACGAGGAAGAAGGCAAAACCTACGCCGTCTGGCTGCTGGACTTTAACGTTCGCTGGCGCGTCACGCCGTCAGGATTTGAGGTCTTTGCGCTGGAAGCCCGCTAATTTGCGTCGCCTACTCTTTTGACATCCCTTTCTCGCTGGTAAACTAAACCACTTTTGTTTTGTGCCAGGCTCATTTTGAGCCTGTTCGATCGTTCAACTGGAACCGTAACAACATGCGTACTAGCCAATATTTGCTCTCCACTCTGAAGGAGACACCTGCCGACGCCGAGGTCATCAGCCACCAGCTGATGCTGCGCGCCGGGATGATCCGCAAGCTGGCCTCCGGGTTATATACCTGGCTGCCGACCGGCGTGCGCGTCCTGAAAAAAGTCGAAAACATCGTGCGTGAAGAGATGAATAACGCCGGTGCGATCGAGGTGTTGATGCCGGTCGTTCAGCCTTCTGAACTGTGGGAAGAGAGCGGCCGTTGGGAACAATATGGTCCGGAACTGCTGCGTATTGCTGACCGTGGCGATCGTCCGTTCGTACTCGGCCCAACGCATGAAGAAGTGATCACAGATCTGATCCGTAACGAGCTGAGCTCCTACAAACAGCTGCCGCTGAACTTCTATCAGATCCAGACCAAATTCCGTGACGAAGTCCGTCCGCGCTTCGGCGTGATGCGTTCCCGCGAATTCCTGATGAAAGATGCCTACTCTTTCCACACCTCTCAGGAATCCCTGCAGGAAACCTACGACGCGATGTACGCCGCGTACAGCAAAATCTTCAGCCGTATGGGTCTTGATTTCCGTGCGGTACAAGCGGATACCGGTTCTATCGGCGGCAGCGCCTCTCACGAATTCCAGGTGCTGGCGCAGAGCGGTGAAGACGATGTGATCTTCTCCGACTCCTCCGACTATGCAGCAAACATCGAATTCGCCGAAGCCGTGGCGCCGAAAGAGCCGCGTGCGGCAGCAACCCAGGAAATGACGCTGGTCGATACGCCGAACGCTAAAACCATCGCCGAGTTGGTTGAGCAGTTCAACCTGCCTATCGAAAAAACCGTGAAAACCCTGCTGGTGAAAGCGGTTGAAGGCAGCAGCTACCCGCTGGTTGCGTTGCTGGTTCGTGGCGATCACGAGCTGAACGAAGTCAAAGCGGAAAAACTGCCGCAGGTTGCCAGCCCGCTGACCTTCGCCACCGAAGAAGAAATTCGTGCGCTGGTAAAAGCAGGTCCAGGATCGCTGGGGCCAGTGAACATGCCGATTCCTGTGGTTATCGACCGTACCGTTGCGGTAATGAGTGATTTTGCCGCCGGTGCCAACATCGACGGTAAACACTATTTCGGTATCAACTGGGATCGCGACGTGGCTACGCCAGAAGTTGCTGATATTCGTAACGTCGTCGCCGGAGACCCAAGCCCGGATGGCAAAGGTACGCTGATGATCAAACGCGGTATCGAAGTGGGCCACATCTTCCAGCTGGGGACCAAGTACTCTGAAGCGATGAAAGCCGCCGTTCAGGGCGAAGATGGTCGTAACCAAACGCTGACCATGGGCTGCTACGGTATCGGGGTTACTCGCGTGGTAGCTGCCGCTATTGAGCAAAACTTTGACGATCGCGGCATTGTATGGCCAGACGCTATCGCCCCGTTCCAGGTGGCGATTCTGCCAATGAACATGCACAAGTCCTACCGTGTGCAGGAGCTGGCTGAGAAGCTGTACGCCGAGCTGCGCGCGCAGGGTATTGAAGTACTGATGGACGATCGTAAAGAGCGTCCGGGCGTGATGTTTGCCGATATGGAACTGATCGGTATTCCACACACTATCGTGCTGGGCGACCGTAACCTCGACAACGACGATATCGAATACAAATACCGTCGTAACGGCGAGAAAGAGCTGATTAAAACCGGCGACATCGTCGACTTCCTGGTCAAAGCCATTAAAGGCTAATACCGACAAAAGGCCCTGATTATCAGGGCCTTTTTTTACATGGATTGTATAAAATGGCTAAACCAGCGGCGTATTATCGCCTGCTCTTCCCCTTCTTTTTTCTGCTTTCAGCCTGCACGCTTGACGTCAGTCAACAGAATTCATCTGCAACCGCCGTCGATGCCCAGGCAAAAAAATGGGCGATAAAATTCCAGCGACAAAGCTCCTTTACTGCTAAGGCATTGCATGAGATTACAGATACCGAACTCAAGCCTGGCGATCTGTTATTTTCTTCTAGCCTTGGGGTTACCTCATTCAGTATCCGCGCGTTCAGTACTTCTTCTGTCAGCCATGTTGCCGTTTACCTGGGTAATAATGAAGTTGCAGAAGCAACCGGGGCGGGCGTGCAAATCGTTTCTCTTGAGCAGGTGGAAAAGCACAGCGATAAGCTTTTTGCCCTGAGGGTCCCCGACCTCACTCCACTGCAGGCCGAAGAAATCAAAATATTTACCTATAAAATCAAGGACAGCGGCTATAACTATCGCGGCATCGCAGAATTTATTCCGTTTATGATGACCAGGCAAATATGTTCGTTAAATCCTTTCTCAGAGGATTTTCGCCAGCAGTGCGTCAGTGGACTGGCGAAAGCACAACTGAGCAATGCCAGCGAGGGAGAAAAGAAGGCGTGGTTTTGCTCCGAATTCGTGACTGATGCGTTTGCCAAAGCCGGGCACCCGCTAACGATGGCGCAGTCGGGTTGGATTAGCCCTTCCGACCTGATGCATATGCGCGAAGGCGACATTTCCGCGTTTAAGTCTGAAACGAAGCTGCAGTATGTCGGCCACCTGAAGTTAGGTATTTATATCAAAACGAGTCGTTTTGTTGGATTGATCCGATAAAACCTTATCAGCCGAAAACAGGAAAACTGTCCGGGAAATCACCGGACAGTTTTTAAAAGCGACAGATTAATTTTCGCAACTCTGCCCAGGGATAAACTTAATTTCTTTATCCGCTATTAACGTTTTCACGGGCGCGCCCGTATCCGGATTTGCTTCCATCGTGAAGTGCCCTTCCACCGTGAGCAGCACCGCCTTATCCGTTGCGCCACGCGCAACCAGATAATCTCGCTCCAGTTGTGCATTGTTCGCGACAGAAACACGCTTACCCGTTGTGCAGTCGGTAAAGATTGCGGCATCCGCCATATAGAAATACATCCCCCGCATCGGCATTGGCGTCACCGGTAAGCTGGCGGAAACCGGCTGGAGCGTGTAGTTGAACTGTGACTCAATCGGGTTACCTTCACGATCGAGCATCTCCAGCGCTTCACCTTTTGCCCGGTAGTACGACTTTTCACCTTTACTGTCAGTCAGCACCAGTTTGTCGGCAGTGCGCGCCCATGTACCATAAGAGGCAAAAGAGGACGGTTCATCCCGCACGCCCTGATAGCGTTCGTTCATCACCCATGTGCCGTCTTTTTCCAGGAACAGAGAAGTTTCAATTCCTTCGCAGTCCGCGCAAGGCAAAATGCCACGCCAGCTTTGCTGCATCGGTTTTAATTCTGCCGCCCGCGTCGGCTGTAGTACTTCGACTTCAGTACGGTTGTTACAGCCGATCAAGGAAAAAAGCGTACATGCAGCGACTACGGACAATATTGCTGTTTTCACTATGAATTCCTTATAAATTTTTATTCCTGCTCGTCAGTCTTGTGTTCGACGAACTCTCCCGCGCAGTGCTTTCACTGTGGACTTTTGCGCCTTCGATGACAACCTGCGCTCTTTCGAGGCGCGCGTAGGGCGAGTTGCCTGTCGGCTTTTTTGCACTGCGGTTAATTCTTTTATTACCGCGACCAGTCGGGCGATTGCCGCTTCCCGATTAAGCTCCTGGCTACGGTATTCCTGTGCCTTAATGATAATCACGCCATCACCGCTAATCAGATGATGGCTGGCGGCAAGCAGTCGTTCCTTATAATACTCTGGCAGGCCAGAGGCCCGAATGTCAAAGCGCAAATGGATAGCCGTCGAGGTCTTGTTAACGTGCTGACCGCCCGCGCCCTGCGCCCGAATCGCCGTGATTTCCAGCTCATTGTCAGGGATAGAGACGTTTCGGGAGATAACAATCATGAACGCGGCTGCCACGCGGTCAGATGAATTTCCAGATTGTTCTGAGAGTCAGACAACCAGATAGCGCCGTCCTGGATAGTCGCCTGCAGCGCCATTGTACGACCAGCAAAATCACTCAGTTGCGCCAGTTGTTCATCATCCAGATACCACACGGTCAGATTTTTAAACTGCGCGCACTTGTTCTGGTTTTGCTGCCACCAGATCTGGGCCGCACGGCTGTTGTAAGCAAACAGGGCAACCTCACCAGACTGGGTACAGGCTTTTTTAATACGGCGCTCATCCGGCAAACCCAGCTCAATCCAGAGATCAATGCCCAGATGGTCGTTACGCAGCCATGCTTCAGGCTCGTCTTCCGCGCTCAGGCCACGCGTGAACTGCAGCCGTTCATCGGCATATTTAATCCATGCCAGCAGGCGCAGCATCATGCGCTCCTGGGTTTCAGAGGGGTGACGCGCCAGCGTCAAGGCCGCGTCAAGGAACTGGTTGCGGTCGAGATCCGCTACGTTGACAACGGCTTTATAAATTGTCGCTTTAAGCGCCATGAGAGAACTCCTTTCGAATCAGGCGCACATTGTAGCGAAAACTGCGGCAAAAGGCTGCTAACTGCTCCTCTATCAAGGCGCTGATATTGCTTGAATGAGTATGGTATAGTCACCTTGCTAAACAGAGTTTATCTTCGTAGGCTTAGACTTGCATCCACGGTTAAGTCAGAATGCTGACAGGAGGGCATGTGGAAAAATATTGTGAGTTAATACGCAAGCGGTACGCGGAAATCGCCAGCGGAGACTTAGGGTATATCCCGGATGCGCTGGGTTGCGTATTGAAGGTGCTTAATGAAGTGGCGGCAGACAGCGCCCTTCCAGAGTCGGTCAGGGAAAAAGCGGCGTATGCTGCCGCGAACTTACTGGTGAGCGATTATGTCAATGAATGAAACGTATCAACCCATCAACTGCGATGATTACGACAATCTTGAACTCGCCTGCCAGCACCATTTGTTACTGACGCTGGCGCTAAAAGATGGCGAAGTTTTGCAGGCGAAAGCGAATGACCTGGTTTCGCGTAAAAACGTGGAATATCTGGTCGCCGATGTCGCGGGTGAAACCCGGGAGCTTCGTCTCGACAAAATTGCCAGCTTCAGCCACCCGCAAATCGGTACCGTGGTGGTCAGCGAATCTTAATTTTCTTGTACCTTATCAGGCCTAAATGACCAGGCCTGATAAGCGCAGCGCCATCAGGCATGCCAAACCAGACTCACACCAGCCCCATCTTCCGCTATACCCTCACGCGTCACAAAAACACCCGCAGCCGCTATCAGCGTTTCGCCATAAAACAACAGCGGCGTGGTATCTCGACGCCAGGGTGGGATCCCCTGCTCCTGCCAGATTTTCTTTAATTTACGTCCACCGTTACGCCCGACAATATGCAATACGCCTGGCGCTTTAAAACGAATGCTGACGGCTTCATCCGCTTGTGGCATACGCAATTCACCAGCAGAGATGAGCTGCACAGAGCCTAACCCAACTGGCAGCGTCAACGGCGTTTCCCAGCATGGCCACGGGATGACGGTTTCACTTTGCCCATCGACCGGTTTGACCCACCATAGCTGTGACTGATAGCGACGGACCTCGTATTCTCCAAGTCGAAAACAGGGAGAAGCATCTTCCCGCGCCAGCGCCACTTCCTGCCAGATACGTTCCAGTCCATCACGGGAAGGCATCGGTGCATTTAACCCCGCCAGCCAGCGACGAAGCAGAGCGGCACGCCGTACGCCGCTCATTGTCATTAACGGCGTCAGTAACAGTGTGCCCTGGACAGTCACACATTGCGCTAAATCGTTGGCCAGCAGTTCATCCAGTAAACTTTCCTGCTCGGCGCACAGCGCGGCGCTGCGGGCAACGGCTTGCGCGAAGTGCGGCCAGCGCTGTTGCAGTTGCGGGATAACGCGCAGACGCAGGAAATTGCGATCGTAGGCATCATCCTGATTACTTTCATCTTCGATCCAGCATAATTCATGCTGCCGCGCCCATGTTTCAAGCGCCTCTCGCGTTTGCGCCAGCAACGGTCGAATCAGTTGGGTTCCGGCGAACGGTGAGTTTTCGCCCATGGCAGAAAGTCCGGCAGGACCGCTGCCGCGCTTAAGCGCCAGCAGAAAGGTTTCACACTGGTCATTGAGATGCTGGGCGGTCATCAGCACCTCGCCCGGTAGTAAGGTCTGTGCAAATGCCTGATAGCGCGCGCGTCGCGCCTGAGCTTCGATGCCCAGACCATCATCCTCAAGATGGACTCGTTCAACCACCAGCGGCACCTGCCACTGCGCACATACCGACTCACAGTGCTGCACCCAACTGTCTGCCTGCGGGCTTAATCCGTGATGAATATGGATTGCGCGTAAAGCGAGCTCAGGATTTTGCGCTCGCCACAGCACCAGTTGATGCAGCAGTACGGTAGAGTCCAGCCCGCCGCTAAAGGCGACCAGAATCGATTGAGAATTCAGCAGTGAAGTGTTCAGCGTGAGTGTCGTCATGATGGTTACTTACAAGGGCATTGCCCGGCACGTTACCGGGCTAACGCCACAATGACAAGCCTTACAGCTCGTACAGTTCGAGCGGTAATCCGTCAGGATCGTTAAAAAACGTAAAGCGTTTGCCGGTAAACGGATCGATACGCACGGATTCGCACTTCACGTGGTGAGCTTCCAGATGCGCAATCGCTTTTTCCACGTCGTCCACGCTGAACGCCAGATGGCGTAAACCGCAGGCTTCCGGTCGACTCGGGCGGCAAGGTGGAAACGGAAAAGAAAAAAGCTCAATCACATAATGACCGTTCAATGCCAGATCGCCTTTCCACGAGTCACGTTCTTCCCGGTAGGCTTCGCTGATTAGCGTAAAGCCCAGCACATCGCAGTAAAATGCCTTACTCGCCGCGTAGTCCGTCGCAATGATAGCAATATGGTGAACCTGTTTTAATCCCAGCATAGGGTCATCGCCTCTTTCGTTTTTCTGTCAGCACGTTACTCATGCGTAATGGGTTCAGGCAAGTCGTTATGCCATTTTTAAGACTCTCACACGATACACGCCGTCCTCACCCAGTTTAGCGCCATGAATATCGGTTTCAAATCCAGGATAATGCTGGCCCACTGAACACAACATCAGCAGAAAATCGAGTACAGCGCGGCTATTGGCAGTGATCATTTCTCCAGGCATCAGGAGCGGCACGCCGGGAGGATAAGGCAGGATCATATTAGCGGAAATGCGCCCCACCAGTTGATCAAGCGCGACGGTTTCAACCTCACCTTTGATCTGCCGCTGCCAGGCCTGGTGCGGCGTCATTTTCATCTCCGGCAAGGTATCAAATGCCCGCAGCATCAGCCCGGAGAGATCGTGTTGACGGATGAGCTTATGGATCCCCTGCGCCAGATCCTGAATACGCATATTGCGATAGAAATCGGGATCCTCGGCATACAGATCCGGCAGCATATTTTTCACGCGTAAATTCAGATCGTACGAGCGCTTAAATTCCGTCAGGCCGCGCAACAGCCCCATCGCCCGGGTTTTATCAATGCCGATACTGAACAGGAATAACAGATTATACGGTCCTGTTTTCTCGACAACGACGCCGCGTTCATCAAGGAATTTCGCCACCAGCGCGGCAGGAATCCCCTCTTCACTCATATTTCCCTGTTCATCCATCCCCGGCGTCAGAATCGTGACTTTCACCGGGTCGAGGAACATGTGGTCGGCATCAGCATCGACAAATCCGTGCCAGTCTTCACCAGGCGCTACTGGCCAGCACTCCGCTTCATCTACCTTTTCCGGCTGCCAGATATCAAAGAACCAGCCATCTGATTCTTCGCGTAGCCGCTGCACTTCTTTGCGAAAATGCAGTGCTCGTTCCACCGAACGATTGATTAACCGCTTGCCTGAATTGCCACGCAGCATTGCCGCCGCCGTTTCTATCGACGCCACTATCGGGTAGCTCGGAGACGTGGAGGTGTGCATCATAAAGGCTTCGTTGAACGTGTCTTCGTCGTAATCGCCCTTAATGTGGATCAGAGAAGCTTGTGACAACGCCGCCAACATCTTGTGGGTGGACTGGGTCTCAAAAATCACCTTTCCCGGTACCCGTTCACCGCTCATCCCGCTTTTCCCCTGATAGATCGGATGAAAATGGGTATACGGCACCCAGGCAGAATCAAAATGGATGGAGGGCACATCCAGGGTTTGCTTGATCCAGTTGGTGTTATACAGCAGGCCGTCATAGGTGGAGTTGGTGATCACCGCATGTACCGGCCATTGCGCCTGAGGGGTCTCTTCTACCTTGCGTTCAATACTTACGCGGGTAAATTCCCGGCGGGGTATACCGCCCAGGATCCCCAGCGCGTTACGCGTAGGCTTCAGCCAGATGGGCACGACATCGTTCATCATCAGCAAATGCGCCAGCGACTTATGGCAGTTGCGGTCGATCAGCAGCGTACTGCCTGCAGGCGCGGCGTACATGCCAACAATCTTGTTCGACGTCGAGGTGCCGTTGGTCACCATATAGCTCTGCTCGGCGCCAAAAGTGCGCGCAATATACTCCTCCGCTTCCAGATGCGGCCCGGTATGATCCAGCAACGAGCCCAGCTCGGTCACAGAAATTGACACGTCGGCTTTCAGCGTATTGCCGCCAAAGAAATCATAGAACAGGCAGCCGACCGGGCTTTTCTGATACGCCGTTCCCGCCATGTGTCCGGGCGTGCAGAAGGTATACTTTCCTTCCTTCACATAGGTAAACAGCGCTTTGGTGAAAGGAGGCGTGATGTTATCGAGGTATTCGCTGGTATACTGGCGAATGCGGGTGGCAATGTCCTCAGACTGGCCCAGCGCATACTCAAAAAACCACAACGCCATGCGCAGGTCGTGCGCGCTGACATCCATCGTCGAATGGGTATTAATAAAGGCGTAGAGCGGGAGATACTCGTTGAGCTGGTTGATATCACTGCACAGCTCCAGGCTATATTCATCCCAGTCAAAAATGACGCCGCAAATTCGCGGGTTGTGTTCGATAAACTTCAGCAGGTCGACGCTGTTCTGCGGCCAGATAATCTGAAACCCCTGCTGTTGCAGCGCACGCTCAAGTTCCTTGATGGGCTCATCTTTATAAAAGACGCCATGCGGTCCCATGATGGCAATGATATTCATTCGTTCCTCCTGGAAAAACCTTAGTTAATCATAGCCTGGCCAAACCACAGGTAAAAAAAAGGGCCACAGCATAGTGGCCCTTTTCAGAATTAATGCAGTTTACGCGTAACCGTAGCTCATCAGACGCTGGTAACGACGGTTTTTCAAATCTTCTTTGCCTAACACGTCGAGGTCGGCGAGATCGGCCAGCAGCTGTGCCTTCAGGGACGCAGCCATGACTTCCGGGTTGCGGTGCGCGCCGCCCAGCGGTTCCGGGATGATAGAGTCGATAAGCTTCAGCTCTTTCAGACGCGGCGCGATAATCCCCATCGCTTCTGCGGCCAGCGGCGCTTTGTCGGCGCTTTTCCACAGAATGGAGGCGCAACCTTCCGGGGAGATAACGGAATAGGTGCTGTATTGCAGCATGTTCACTTTATCGCCTACGCCGATCGCCAGCGCGCCGCCGGAACCACCTTCACCGATGACGGTGCAGATTACCGGTACGCTCAGACGCGACATTTCACGCAGGTTGCGTGCGATCGCTTCAGACTGACCACGCTCTTCCGCGCCCACGCCCGGGTAAGCCCCTGGGGTATCGATGAAGGTAATGATCGGCATATTGAAACGCTCGGCCATTTCCATCAGACGCAGCGCTTTGCGATAGCCTTCCGGCGCTGGCATGCCGAAATTGCGACGGATTTTTTCTTTGGTCTCACGGCCTTTCTGATGACCAATAATCATCACCGGACGGCCATCCAGACGCGCGATGCCGCCGACAATAGCTTTATCATCCGCATAGGCACGATCGCCCGCCAGCTCATCAAATTCATCAAATGCCAGGCGGACATAATCCAGGGTGTACGGACGCTGTGGATGGCGCGCCAGCTGGGCTACCTGCCATGCGCCGAGATCGGCGAAGATTTTACGCGTCAGTTCTACGCTTTTTTCACGCAGACGATGCACTTCTTCATCGATGTTAATATCCAGTTTCTCATCCTGACGGCTAACCGCAGTCAGAGAATCGATTTTTGCTTCCAGCTCTGCAATCGGCTGTTCAAAATCAAGGAAATTCAGACTCATAGTATTCCTGTATTAGTCAAACTCCAGTTCCACCTGCTCCGAACCAATAAGGCCACGGAGATCGTTTAGCAAACGATCGCTCGGAGAGACACGCCACGTTGCGCCAAAACGCAATCGCGCACGTGCATCCGCCCTCTGATAGTAGAGATGTACTGGAATTGTCCCCGAGCGGTGGGGTTCCAGAGACTGACGGAGTCGGTTTAAAAGCTGGTCATCAATTTGCCTGTCCGTCAGCGAGATAGCAAGCCCGCGAGCATATTTTTCCCGGGCTTCGTCAATATCCATGACTTCACGGGCCATCATTTTAAGCCCGCCGCTGAAGTCATCAAAGCTGACCTGTCCGCTGACGATAAGTATGCGGTCTTTTTCCAGCAATTGCTGGTATTTATCCAGGGCATCGGTAAACAACATAACTTCCAGACGCCCGGAACGGTCATCCAGGGTACAGATGCCGATACGATTGCCGCGCTTGGTGACCATTACCCGCGCAGCAATGACGAGCCCCGCAGCCGTGGTGACTTTACCACGTTCTGTCGGATGCATGTCTTTCAGCCTGTGGCCTCCAACATAGCGCTCAATTTCTTTTAGATACTGATTGATGGGATGTCCCGTCAGGTAAAGCCCTAACGTTTCACGTTCCCCTTCTAATACCACCTGCTCCGGCCATGGAGTACAGTTGGCATAAGACTGTTCAATTTGTTCCGGCTCTTCCGCCAGCACGCCAAACATATCAGCCTGACCAATAGCCTCGGCTTTCGCATGCTGATCGGCGGCTTTGAGCGCATCGTTGAGCGAATTCATCAACGCCGCGCGATGTGGTCCAAGGCGGTCGAACGCCCCGGACATGATTAACTTTTCCAGCACCCGACGGTTGAGTTTTTTGATATCCGTGCGGGCACAGAGATCAAACAGCTCGCGGAAATAACCACCTTCGTTGCGCGCCTCAATAATAGCTTCAATTGGCCCTTCACCCACGCCTTTTATCGCGCCGATGCCGTAGACAATCTCACCATCATCATTCACGTGAAAATGATAAAGCCCGGAGTTGATATCCGGCGGCAGGATTTTGAGCCCCATACGCCAGCACTCATCCACCAGCCCGACCACTTTCTCGGTGTTATCCATATCGGCCGTCATTACTGCCGCCATAAACTCGGCTGGGTAATGCGCCTTCAGCCACAGCGTCTGGTAAGAGACCAACGCATAGGCAGCGGAGTGCGATTTGTTAAATCCGTAACCGGCGAATTTCTCCACCAGGTCAAAGATTTTCATCGCCAGTTCGCCGTCGACGCCGCGCTTTTTCGCCCCTTCCTCAAAGGTGCCGCGCTGCTTAGCCATCTCTTCCGGCTTTTTCTTACCCATCGCACGACGCAGCATGTCCGCGCCGCCAAGGGTATATCCGGACAGCTCCTGGGCAATCTGCATAACCTGTTCCTGATACAGGATAATGCCGTAGGTCGGCTCCAGCACCGGTTTCAGACACTCATGCTGCCATTGTACATCCGGGTAGGAAATCTCTTCGCGACCATGCTTACGGTCGATAAAGTTATCTACCATCCCCGACTGCAGCGGACCAGGACGGAACAGGGCCACCAGTGCGATCATATCTTCGAAGCAGTCAGGCTGCAGACGTTTGATAAGATCTTTCATGCCGCGGGATTCAAGCTGGAAGACCGCCGTGGTCTCCGAGCGTTGCAGCATGTCGAAGCTTTTCTTGTCATCCAGCGGGATCGCGGCGATATCCAGCGGCGGCTCGCCGTTTTTTTCACGGCGCGCGTTGATCATTTCCAACGCCCAGTTGATGATGGTGAGCGTACGCAGACCAAGGAAGTCGAACTTCACAAGGCCGGCATATTCCACGTCATTCTTATCAAACTGAGTAACCGGGTGCAGCCCCTGTTCATCGCAGTACAGCGGCGCAAAATCGGTAATTTTGGTCGGCGCGATAACCACGCCACCGGCGTGCTTACCGGCGTTACGCGTGACGCCTTCCAGCTTACGCGCCATATCAATCAGCGCTTTAACCTCTTCATCTGCCTCATAAATTTCCGGCAGTTGGGGCTCGGCTTCAAAGGCTTTGGCCAACGTCATGCCCGGATCGGGCGGCACCAGTTTCGAAATACGGTCAACGAAGCCGTACGGGTGACCGAGCACACGGCCCACGTCACGGATAACCGCCTTAGCCGCCATGGTACCGAAGGTAATAATCTGCGAAACCGCATCACGACCGTACATTTCTGCCACGTGCTCGATGACCTGGTCGCGTTTCTCCATACAGAAGTCAACGTCGAAGTCGGGCATTGAGACACGTTCCGGGTTCAGGAAACGTTCGAACAGCAGGTCAAATTCCAGCGGATCCAGGTCGGTAATTTTCAGTGCATAGGCGACAAGCGAGCCGGCGCCGGAACCACGTCCCGGGCCTACCGGTACGCCGTTATCTTTCGACCACTGGATAAACTCCATAACGATCAGGAAGTAGCCTGGGAATCCCATCTGGTTGATAACTTTAAGTTCAATCTCCAGACGTTCGTCATAAGGTGGGCGCTTCTGCGCGCGAACTTCTGGGTCAGGGAACAAAAATTCCAGACGTTCTTCCAGACCTTCGCGTGATTTTGCCACGAGGAAATCCTCAGTGGTCATATCACCAGTCGGGAACTGCGGCAGGAAATACTCGCCCAGACGCACCGTCACATTACAACGTTTGGCTATCTCGACGGTGTTTTGCAGCGCTTCCGGAATATCCGAGAACAGCTCACACATCTCGTCTTCACTGCGCATATACTGCTGCGGTGAATAGTTACGCGGGCGTTTCGGGTCATCAAGGGTGAACCCGTCGTGGATTGCCACGCGGATTTCATGCGCGTCAAAATCACCGGTTTCAAGGAAGCGAACATCGTTGGTCGCCACCACCGGAAGACCACGCGTTTCAGCCAGTTCTACTGCGGCATGCAGATAATTCTCTTCATCTTGCCTGCCGGTGCGGATAAGTTCGAGGAAGTAGCAATTGGGAAAATGTTCTTCGTAAAACCCCACGCACTCATCAACCAGTGCGCTATTACCGCGCAGCAGGCTACGCCCGACGTCGCCCATGCGACCGCCGGAAAGCAAAATCAAACCTTCTTTAAGCTCGACCAGCCAGTCCCTGTCGATGACCGGCCCTTCTGCGCCATAACCACGCTGATAGGCTTTCGATATCAACAACGTCAGGTTCTGATAGCCGGTATTGTTTGCGGCCAGCACGGTGAGCTGTGTGAGTTCATCGCCCAACAGCTCGCTGCGGACATGAAAATCTGCGCCAACTATCGGCTTGATACCCGCACCGTGACCCGCTCCGTAAAACTTCACCAGACCACACAGGTTGGTAAAATCGGTGATCGCCAGCGCAGGCATGCCTAACGCGGCCGCCTTTTTCACCAGCGGCCCGGTTTTCGCCAGCCCATCGATCATGGAGTAGTCGCTGTGCACCCGCAGGTGGACGAAACGAGGTTCAGACATCTTCAGATTCCTTCGACACAAGAATCAGGACGTGAGTCCCAGTGCGCGTTTGACGGGGCCAAAACTACGGCGATGGTGCTCGGTTGCACCATGCATTGCCAACTTTTCCAGATGAAAAGCGGTTGGATAGCCTTTGTGCTGTGCAAAGCCATACTGCGGGAACACCGTATCCAGGGCCGCCATTTCAGCGTCACGGGTGACTTTTGCCAGTATCGACGCCGCGCTAATCTCCGCCACGCGGCTGTCGCCTTTGACCACCGCCATCGATGGCACCGGTAATGCCGGGCAACGATTGCCGTCAATTAATACGTATTCCGGCGCAATATGCAGACCCGCAACCGCACGCTGCATGGCCAGCATGGTGGCATGCAAAATATTCAGTTCGTCGATTTCATGCGGTTCTGCACGCCCCAGACTCCAGCTTAACGCTTTTTCTTTAATTTCATCAAACAGCGCCAGGCGACGTTTTTCTGACAGTTTTTTTGAGTCGTTAAGACCGATAATCGGGCGAGCCGGATCCAGAATGACGGCGGCGGTGACAACGGCGCCGACCAAAGGACCACGTCCAACTTCATCCACACCCGCCACTAAATGCGTATGTGGATACACAAACTCAATCATTGCGCTAACTCCAGGACCGCATCCGCCGCCTGCTCATCAGCATTACAACGGATCTGCTGGTGCAGTTCACGGAATGTGTCGTGCATTGCATGGCTGGTTTTACCATTCGCCAGCAACGGCAACAGCGCTTGCGACAGCGCCTGCGGTTCACACTCTTCCTGCAACAGCTCTTTAACCAGTTCTCTTCCCGCCAGCAGGTTAGGTAGCGAAACGTAGTCTGTCTTCACCAGACGCTTCGCCAGCCAGAAGGTGAAAGGTTTCATTCGGTAGCCAACCACCATCGGGCATTTTGCCAGCATACATTCCAGCGCGGCGGTACCTGAAGCCAGCAGTGCAGCATCGCTGGCCACCATTGCTTCACGTCCCATCCCGTTGAGCAGATGAACAGAAAGCTCCGGTGCTACTTCAGCTTTAATTCGCTCAAACTGCTCGCGACGTTTGGCATTCACCAACGGCACCACCACTTCGAGATCCGGATAATGCTGACGTAACAGCTGCGCCGTTTTCAGAAAATCGGCACTGAGCATCTCCACTTCTGCGCCACGGCTTCCAGGCAATAGCGCCAGGCAGTGAGCGTCATGGGGAATGCCCAGAACATCGCGTGCCGCGTTTTTATCCGGATCCAACGGCATGGCATCCGCCATGGTATGGCCGATAAAGCGACACGGGACGTTAAATTTGTCATAAAACGCTTTTTCGAAAGGCAGAAAGGCCAGCACCATATTGGTGGATCTGCCTATTTTGAAAACGCGTTTCTGTCGCCAGGCCCAAACAGAAGGGCTGACGTAATGAATGGTTTTAATGCCCTGCTTTTTCAGGTTCCCTTCAAGGGTAATGTTGAAGTCAGGCGCATCAATACCAACAAAAACATCCGGCTTTAAGTCGGTGAACCGGCGAGTAAGATCGGCGCGAATATGCAGTAAACGGCGCAGGCGTCCGAGCACTTCAACAATGCCCATTACCGCCAGCTCTTCCATTTCGTACCAGGCTTCACAGCCTTCGGCCTGCATCAGCGGACCCGCCACGCCAACAAAACGCGCATTCGGAACGCGAGCCTTGAGCGCACGGATTAACCCTGCACCAAGAATATCGCCGGAGGTTTCTCCGGCGACGAGGGCAATCGTTAAAGGACGCTGCTCAGTCATTAACGAATCAGGCCACGCGTTGAGCGCTCAAAGAAGTCGCTGAAAGCCTGAACTTCGGGATACTGTTTCGCCAGTTCCGCGATTTCTGGTTTCACTTCTTCCAGCGTTTTACCACTACGGTACAACGCTTTGTAGGCGTTACGAATCGCGGTAATCGCTTCGCGGGTGAATCCACGACGCTTCAGACCTTCGATATTGACGCCAAACGGCGTCGCGTGGTTGCCCTGGGCGATAACGTATGGAGGCACGTCCTGGGCTACGCCAGAACAGCCGCCAACCATCACATGCGCGCCAATGATGCAGAACTGATGCACCGCAGTCATGCCGCCGATGATAACAAAATCATCAAGCGAAACATGTCCGGCAAGCGTGGCGTTATTCGCCAGAATACAGCGGTTGCCTACCGTACAATCATGCGCGACGTGCGCATTAATCATCAGTAAGTTATCGCTGCCCACCTTCGTCACTCCACCGCCCTGCACTGTGCCACGATGAATGGTGACGCTTTCGCGGATGCGGTTGCGATCGCCAATTTCCACGCGGGTCGGTTCGCCAGCATATTTCAGATCCTGGTTAACTTCGCCGATGGAGGCAAACTGATAGATCTCGTTATCGCGACCAATTTTTGTATGGCCATTCACGACAACGTGAGACTTCAGTACGGTACCCTCACCAATTTCAACATGGGGTCCAACAATACAAAATGGGCCAATGTGAGCGTTAGCGCCAATGCTGGCGCCGTCTTCCACAATGGCGGTTGGGTGAATAAAGGCGGATTTATCAATCACGTATCAGGCCTCCCGGCTACGGGCACACATCATCGTTGCTTCGCACACAACTTTACCGTCGACCAGCGCAACCCCTTTAAAACGGGTCAGGCCGCGGCGCGTTTTCTCGAAAGTCACTTCCATGATCATCTGATCGCCTGGCACGACAGGACGCTTAAAGCGCGCTTCGTCAATACCCGCGAAATAGTACAGTTCGCCTGGTTCCAGCTTTCCTACGCTTTTAAACGCGAGGATACCGGTGGCCTGCGCCATCGCTTCCAGAATCAGTACGCCTGGGAAAATAGGTTTACCCGGAAAGTGGCCCTGGAAGAAAGGCTCGTTAACGGATACATTTTTCACTGCGCGCAGAAAACGACCTTCTTCAAAATCCAGCACGCGGTCAACCAGCAGAAACGGAAAACGGTGCGGCAGAAGTTCTAAAATCTCTTCAATATGCAGAGTATGAGTGTTAGTAGTCAAAATACTCTTCCTGTCAAAATATACTAAAAGGCAATAATAACACGGCCTGTCGCAATCGTATGAATGGGACAGGCCGAAAAGTCAGACATGCAAAAAAGGTGTTTTAGTCTTGTTGATTAACCTTGCGCTCAATCGCTTTGAGACGCTTGCTCATATCATCAATATTCATCACCAGTGCAGCTGTTTTACGCCATACCTTGTTGGGCTGTAGCGGAATGCCTGAGGAATAGACGCCAGGTTCAGTGATAGGACGCATCACCATACCCATGCCAGTAACCGTGACTTTATCGCATATTTCCATATGCCCATTGATCACGCTGGCGCCACCAATCATGCAGTAACGGCCAATCTTCAGGCTACCCGCCATAATGACGCCACCGGCTACCGCCGTATTGTCGCCAATCACAACGTTATGCGCAATCTGGCACTGGTTATCAATGATAACACCATTGCCGATCACAGTATCGTCCAGAGCACCACGGTCAATAGTGGTACAAGCGCCGATCTCGACGCGATCGCCGATAATCACCCGACCAAGCTGTGGGATCTTCACCCAGTTACCGCGATCGTTCGCGTAACCGAATCCATCAGATCCGACGACAGTACTGGACTGGATCAGGCAATTCTCACCGATCTGAATATCGTGGTAAATCGTCACATTCGCCCACAAGCGAGAACCTGCGCCGATTTTTGTATTTTTTCCGACGAAGCAGCCTGCGCCGATAACGACGTTATCGCCCAGTTCTACGCCAGACTCAATGACCGCATTTGCGCCCACAGAGACATTATTACCCAGCTTCGCCGTCGCATCGATCGCTGCACTCGGTGCAATGTTTTGTGCGGGCTGCGGCGTGGTATCTAAGATTTGCGCCATGCGTGCATAGGTCAGGTAGGGATTCTTCACTACCAGCGCTGCACACTTAGCAAAAGGAAGATCGTCCTGCGTCATCACAACGGCAGAGGCCTGGCATACGCCTAAGTGTTCACGGTACTTAGGATTCACCATGAACGTGATATTGCCAGTTTGCGCAGATTGCATGGACGCTACGCCGGTGATGACGATATCGCCATCACCGTGTAATTCTGCATCCAACTGCTCTGCTAAATCAGCCAGTCGAATTGAAGGCATTACTTATTTAACCTGTTTCAGTACGTCAGCGGTGATGTCTTTTACATCGCTGCTGTTGTATGCAACGGTGTTAGCGTCAACAACCAGATCGATGCTCTGGCTGTTAGCAACAGATTTCACAGCTGTCTGGATACGAGTAACCAGTTTGCCACGTTCTTCGTTGGAACGACGCGCACGATCCTGCTCAAAAGCCTGAGCTTTCTGAGAGAAAGTCTGACGCTGAGCCATAACGTCTTTTTCCAGCTTGGTACGATCGCTACCCGCTTTCATGGATTGCAGACGCTGCATTTTAGATTGCAGATCGGATTCCATACGCTGCAGTTCGCTGGCACGGCCTTTGAACTCGTTTTCCAGCGTAGCAGAAACGCCCGTCTTCTGTGCAACCTGTTGGAACAGGCTACCCATGTTGACGATTGCAATTTTGTCAGCAGCCTGTGCGGACGTTGCCATCGCTAAACCGAGACCTGCAGCTAATAACCACTTTTTCACAATTAACTCCTTACCATCCCATTTGCACCCGAAGGTACAGTTCTTTGCGTGGCCAGGCGATCCCATGCAAGATCGCCTAAAGTCAGCGCTACACTACCACTACATTCCTTTGCGAAGAACAATTACCAGGTTTTACCAATGTTAAACTGGAACTGTTCCGCTTTGTCTCCATCGTACTTCTTGAACGGCTGGGCGTAGGAGAAAACCAACGGCCCCAATGGGGACATCCATTGTAAAGCGATACCCGCGGACATACGGATATTGCTTGGATCGCTGTAGTCCGGATAACCAGAGTACTTAGCTGAATCCCAGTTCGTATCCCAAACGGTACCCATATCCCAGAAGAACGAGGTACGGACCGAGTTGGCATACTTGTCGCTGATAAACGGCGTCGGGGTGATGAATTCCAGGCTGGCGACAGCCATGGCGTTACCGCCCACCGCATCATCCGATTCACACGGTGAAGTATTGCTGGCGTCACACTCGTTATCATAATTGTCATCGTCGTGATAACGATTAGCCGGTAAATAGACAGCCTTCGGACCGATGGTATTGGACTGGAAGCCACGCACGGTGCTGGAACCACCGGCATAGAAGTTCTCGTAGAACGGCATCTCTTTGCCGCCTATTCCATCACCGTAACCCCACTTGGTACGACCCAGAACAACCCACTTGTGATCGTCATCGATCGGTACATAGGTCGCGGTATCCAGCGTCGCTTTGTAGTATTCGTTGTCAGAACCCGGAATGGTCACTTTACCGTTCAGGTTGACACGCGTACCTTCCGTTGGGAAGTAGCCACGGTCCAGCTTGTTATATGTCCAACCATAGTTGAAGGTGAAGTCGTCTGATTTGAAGCTATCAGCGTCAGGATTTTCACCCATGGATTCCAGATAACGTTGCATCGCAACCTGTGGATCCATGTTAGACAAGGAGTTATGTACATAACCGACACCCGCACGCAACGTGTTGTATTCGTTAATCGGGAAGCCAAGCGTTACGTCAGTACCATAACTTTTGTTGGTATAGTCAGACAGGTCTGCGTCATCCGCTTCAAAATCGTTATAAAAGACGCGGCCACCGAGACTCACACCATCAACGGTGAAGTACGGGTTAGTTACAGACAACTCAGTATAGGTCTGGTAGTCGTTTTTGGTGCCGTTAATTCCGACAGAATAACCGGTACCTAACCAGTTATCTTGCTGGACACCGGCCTGGAAGCTCACACCGCTCTCAGTACCGTAACCGACGCCGAAGTTAAAGCTACCGGTGTTACGCTCTTTGACCTTGTAGACCACATCAACCTGATCCGGGCTGCCCGGTATACGCTGAGTATCGGTATCAACGGTTTCAAAGTAACCCAGACGGTTCAGACGCTCTTTACCCTGATCGACCAGATCGCTACCCAACCAGGCACCTTCCATCTGGCGCATTTCGCGACGCAGAACGGAATCTTTAGAGGTGTCGTTACCTTCAAAACGAATCTTACGCACATAGAAACGGTTACCCGCATCTACGTTTACACGTAATTTAACGGTTTTATCGGCATCGTTGATTTCAGGCTGCGATTGTACGCGCGGATAGGCATAACCATAGCGACCCAGAAGCTTCTTGATATCATCTTCCATTTTGGTCACTTTGGTGCCGTTATAGAGTTCGCCTGGCTCGATTTTAGTCAGGGTCTCAATTTCGGCGGAATGCCCGGCCAGGTTACCGCTCACCTGTACCCCAGAAAGCTTGTACTGCTCGCCTTCAGTGATGTTAACGGTGATATAGATACCTTTTTTATCCGGCGTCAGGCTGACCTGGGTAGAATCGATATTGAAGCGAGCATAACCGCGATCCAGATAGTAACTGCGCAGGGTTTCGAGGTCGCCCGCCAGTTTCTGTTTCTGGTATTTACGATCGCCCACTACGTTCCACCACGGCACTTCATCACGCAGTTGGAAATGAGAGATCAGTTCGTCGGTCGAGAAGGCATGGTTGCCGACGATGTTGATCTGTTGGATCTTCGCCGAAACGCCTTCCTGGAAGACCAGCTTGAGGTCAACGCGGTTACGCGGCAACGGCGTTACCACCGCTTTCACACTGGCGCTGTACTTACCGACGCTGTAGTAGAAATCTTCCAGCCCTTTTTCGATATCGGCAAGCGTGGTGCGATCCAGAGACTCGCCAACACGTACGCCAGACGCCTCGAGGTTTTGCTTGAGCATGTCATCTTTCACCGATTTGTTACCGGAGAAAGTGATGCTGGCAATCGTCGGACGTTCTTTTACCTGAACCAGAAGGGTATCACCATCGCGCAGGACGCGGACATCCTCAAAGTTACCGGTGGCGAACAGAGCACGAATGGTATTACTGATGTCTTCATCATTAACCGTGTCGCCTGTGCGCACCGGCATACTGAGGAGAGCCGCACCAACGGCGACTCGCTGTAGGCCTTCGAAATGAATGTCCTTCACTACGAACCCTTCAGCACCGTATACGGTGGCGCTGCTAAACAGCAGCGACGCTATGAGCAACTTTTTCATCGCCATCGTTATTATGCGTTCTTCCTAACACTCTCTTACAACCGAGAGAAATCATTGAAAAGTGCAAGCCCCATTAACAACACCAGCAAGATAGAGCCAATGCGATAACTAAAGTCTTGAACCCGCTCGGATACCGGACCGCCCTTCAGCTTTTCAATCGCCAGGAACAGCAGATGCCCCCCGTCAAGAACGGGCAACGGAAACAGGTTGATTATCCCTAAGTTCACGCTGATAAGCGCAAGGAACATCAGGTAATAAATAACCCCGAACTCCGCTGACATCCCAGCCCCCTGGGCGATAGAAATCGGCCCACTGAGGTTGTTCAGTTTTACATCACCGGTAATCAATTTTCCCAGCATACTGACCGTCAGCTTCATCAACTGCCACGTTTTATCCGAGGCTTCGAGGATGGCGCTGAATGGCCCATACTGGCGTACAGTCTTATACTCATCAGGCAGAGGAATAACTTTAGGCACCACGCCCGCAAAACCTTCTGCCTTTCCGTTAACCTGTTTTGAATCTGGGGTTAACGTTAAAGACAAGGAACTTCCTTGTCTTTCAATATCTAGCGCTAACGGCTTATCCGGATTATCGCGCACCAGCGTCACGAACGTCATCCATTGCGTAAGCGGCTGACCATTGACTTTAACGATCCTGTCGCCAGCTTGCAAACCCGCCTTACTTGCAGCGGAGTTAACCTGCACTTCTGACAGCACCGATTCGATCTGCGGACCGCGCGGACGAATCCCTAAACTGGAGACGGGATCCTCTTTGTCTGGCTCAAATGCCCAATGGCGTAAATCCAGCGTTTTGTTCTGCCGCTGGTCGCTGCCAAACTGCGCCACGCTGAGAGTCGTACGCTCATCGCCGATTTTGGATACCAGTTGCAATCGCACAGCATCCCAATCAGGGGTTTCGATACCATCAACCGCTTTTAGTTCCGTACCCGGCTGAATTTGCGCCTGTGCGGCAATCGAGTTGGGCGTTATTTCACCAACAACCGGACGAACGCCAGGGACACCGATGATAAACACCAGCCAGTAAGCGAAAATAGCAAAAAGGAAGTTTGCAATCGGACCTGCGGCGATGATGGCTGCGCGTTGTCCAACCGTTTTATTGTTGAAAGCGTAATGGCGCAGCTCCGGTGCGACCGGTTCAGCGCGCTCATCCAGCATCTTGACGTAACCGCCGAGGGGAATCAGAGCGATGACGTATTCCGTACCTGATTTATCGGTACGCCGCCAAAGCGCTTTTCCAAAGCCAATGGAAAAGCGTTCGACGCGGACTCCGCAGCGCCGTGCAACCCAGAAATGACCAAATTCATGCACGGTGATAAGCACACCAAGTGCGACAATGAATGCAGCCAGATTCCAGAGAATACTCAGCATAAGACCATCCGTTAGAGCGTCCTGAATACCAGTAACAACAGGCAGGCAAAGACCGGTACCGCAGCCGTCAGGCTATCAATACGATCCAGAATACCGCCGTGTCCTGGAATTAAGTGACCACTGTCCTTAATACCTGCTTCACGCTTAAACATACTCTCTGTCAGGTCACCCAGCACGGAGGCCAGGGCTGCAACGATGGAGCAAATGAGCAAGGTGACAGGCGCAACCTCAAGATTCGCCCACATGCCATAACCCCATGAGATCACGGCCGCAGTGGCGAGTCCGCCAATAAAACCCTGCCAGGTTTTACCGGGAGAAACCTTCGGCGCCAGCTTATGTTTGCCAAACAGCTTACCAAACATATAGGCACCAGAGTCCGCTCCCCAAACGAGGATCATGACATACAGAAGCCATAGCGCGCCACTATAATGATTCTCATCATAGTGCCATGCGCGTAGCGCCAGCATTCCCCAAAAGAATGGGACAATGGTTAACACGCCGAAAATTATGCGTAATGTTTTGGAATTACGCCAGACCGACGCAGAGCCGGGATAAAACAGCACCAGTAACAGCGCCACAATCCACCAGCCCAGCGATGCCCACAGCGATATTTCAACCAGCGGTTGATGAATATTGCGATGATATTCTGGCAGCAAAAATAGCATCAGTGCCAGCAATAGCCCGCACAAAACCGCCAGCCAGACTCGCTGCGTACGCGTGGTAAAACCGCTTAACTGTCCCCATTCCCAGGCGGCCAACATACAGACGACCAACGTAACAATGGCGAACCCCACCGGCGGCAGCAAAAACAGCGCCGCGATGACAACGGGTATTAAAACAAAAGCAGAAATCAGGCGATACTTCAGCAAAAGCGACCCCCATCAGGCTTTTTCATCACCGGGCTCGGTGCCGCCGAAACGACGCTCACGATTAGCAAAGGCATGCAGCGCACCTTCAAAGTCTTGTTCATCGAAATCGGGCCAGAGAACATCCGTAAAGTAAAGTTCGGCATAGGCGATTTGCCACAACAGAAAATTACTAATTCGATGCTCCCCCCCAGTCCTTATCACTAAATCCACAGGAGCCAGTTCATGCATACAAATTTGCTGCCCAAGCATCTCTTCATCGATTTGCTCTGGACGCAGCAGACCATCCTGCACCTGTTGTGCCAGTTGCCTGACTCCCTGGACTATATCCCACCGTCCACCGTAATTCGCTGCAATATTCAGCGTCAACCCGGTATTCTGGGCGGTAATCGCTTCTGATTTGCGAATCCGTTCTTGCAAACGTGAGTTAAATCGACTGATATCCCCGATAATACGCAGGCGTACGTTATGGCGGTGCAGGTTTTTCACTTCGCTATCAAGCGCCCACACAAACAGTTCCATTAACGCGCTCACTTCCTGCGCAGGTCGGTTCCAGTTCTCACTGCTAAAGGCATACAGCGTTAACGCATCAATACCGTTATTGGCAGCAAAAGAGACAGCCCGGCGGACGGATTTTGCTCCGGCCTTATGCCCAAAGGCGCGAATCTTCCCTTGCTTTTTCGCCCAGCGGCCATTGCCATCCATGATAATTGCTACATGGCGACAACCATGTGCTGGCAAATTTTCGCTTAATGGTTTAGTTGCAGACAACATAACGCGTTTTTAGTCCCTGAAAGGATTTACGGTACTCAGGAATACTGAAGCCCATCCACAAAAAAGCCGTGTCAAACCACGGCTTACCCGACCGGAAAAAAGCAAATACCCGCGATCGAGTGGCGCAGACTATATCACTGAAGCCCAACGCTAACAAATAGCGCGATTCTCCGTAGAGGGATTATCATCAGCTTGAGAGTCGCATCACTTCTTTTCTGGCGACGTCCCGTGCGATGGCATCAACCTTCAGCACGTCATCAACGCTCTGCGGCTCCTGCAAATCCATCTTATCCAGCACGGATAAATTCAGGTCAGCAATATCGGTAAATCGGATCTGCTGCGCCAGGAACGCGGCAACGGTAATTTCATTCGCAGCATTCAACGCGGTCGTCGCCGCCTGCCCTTGCTCAAACGCGTCCATCGCCAGTTTCAGGCACGGATAACGCTGGTAATCAGGTGCGGAAAACGTCAACGCACTGAGTTGGCAAAAGTCGACAGGCTTAACGCCGGACGTCACTCGTTCTGGCCATGCCATGGTATGGGCAATTGGTGTACGCATATCAGGTTCCCCCAACTGCGCCAGAACGCTACCATCCTGATAACGAACCATCGAATGAATAACCGACTGCGGGTGAATCAGCACTTCCATCTGGCTTGCGCTGGCATTAAATAGCCAACGCGCTTCAATGTATTCCAGACCTTTATTCATCATAGTGGCGGAATCGACAGAGATTTTTCGTCCCATCGACCAATTCGGATGACGACATGCCTGATCGGGGGTCATAGAAACCAGATCGGACAATGGCGTTTCACGGAAAGGGCCACCAGACCCGGTAAGCAGAACTGACATAACGCCGTTTTGCTCAAGGTCAGCGTATCCCAGATTGTGTTGGATAGGTTGCGGTAAACTCTGAAAAATCGCGTTATGTTCGCTATCTACCGGCAAAAGCTGCGCTTTGTGGCGTTTCACGTCGTCCATAAACAAACGCCCACAGGTCACCAGAGACTCTTTATTCGCCAGTAAAATGCTTTTACTCGCACGAATTGCCGCCAGCGTCGGCAGCAGGCCCGCCGCGCCAACAATCGCCGCCATCACCTGATCAACATCATCCAGCGCAGCCATATCACAGGCAGCCTGCTGACCGCTCATGACCTCAGTGCGACTGCCCTGCTCCAGCAGAGCTGCTTTTACCAACGCAGCGCTTTTTTCATCGTCCATTACCGCATAGCGAGGAGAAAACTCCAGGCACTGCTCTACCATGCGGGCGACATTTTTACCCGCCACCAACGCAGCAACACGAAATTTTTCCGGGTTATGGCGTACTACATCCAGCGTACTGCAACCAATGGAACCGGTTGATCCCAGGATGGTTAATTGCTTCATGAGACATCCAGAAGAATTTTACCCTTTAAGGTATATAGACAGAAAAAAGCAAAACGCCGCCATCCAGCCTTCTCAGGCCTTCTAAGCGGCGTTTTTAGCGTACAGGCGAATCAGAACTGCATCAGTTCCGTTTCTTTCTCTGCCAGCGCCGCATCAACTTTCTTGATAGCTGCGTCAGTCAGTTTCTGCACGTCGTCCTGAGAACGGCGATCGTCATCTTCGCTGATCTCTTTTTCTTTCAACAGCGCTTTCACTTTGTCGTTGGCATCGCGACGAACGTTACGTACGGCAACGCGCGCGCCTTCTGCTTCGCCACGCACGATCTTGGTCAGATCTTTACGACGTTCTTCAGTCAGCGGCGGCAGCGGAACGCGGATGTCGGAACCGGCAGAGCTTGGATTCAGACCGAGGTCGGAAGCCATAATTGCTTTCTCAACGGCTGGACCCATAGAACGGTCGAACACGTTGATTTTCAGGGTACGGGAATCTTCAACCGTTACGCTTGCCAGCTGGCGCAGCGGGGTCGGCGTGCCGTAATATTCCACGACAATACCATCCAGCAGGCTAGGAGAAGCACGGCCCGTGCGAATTTTGCTGATTTGGTTTTTGAACGCTTCGACGCATTTTTCCATGCGTACTTCAGCATCTTTTCTGATATCGTTGATCACGTTACGAATCCTTGAAAGCTTGTTTCAGTCAGACCATACCCACCACGAAAGATGTGACAAGTATAGTCTTGATTAATTTTGAGGGACGTATCCCGCGACATTAAAGCGGAATATTACCTGCATTTAGCCGCAACGGGAATTATTCCGTGATTAACGTGCCTTCTTTTTCACCCATAACAACGCGGCGCAGTGCACCCGGTTTGTTCATGTTAAAGACACGAATCGGTAATTTGTGGTCACGAGCCAGCGTGAACGCCGCCAGATCCATCACTTTCAGCTCTTTATCCAGTACTTCAGCATAGGTCAACTGTTCGTACATGGTCGCGGTTGGATCTTTAGCCGGGTCAGCAGTAAATACGCCATCGACTTTGGTGGCTTTCAGTACCACATCCGCTTCAATTTCAATACCGCGCAGGCAGGCCGCAGAGTCGGTAGTAAAGAACGGATTGCCAGTACCCGCAGACAAAATAACAACGCGGTTGTTACGCAGCAGGCTGATCGCTTCCGCCCAGCTGTAGTTATCACACACGCCGTTCAGAGGAATTGCGGACATCAAGCGAGCGTTCACATAGGCGCGGTGAAGCGCATCGCGCATCGCCAGACCGTTCATGACGGTGGCTAACATGCCCATGTGGTCGCCCACAACACGGTTCATCCCTGCTTTCGCCAGACCAGCGCCACGGAACAAGTTACCACCACCAATCACTACGCCAACCTGGATACCCAGCTCAACCAGCTCTTTGATTTCCTGAGCCATACGGTCAAGGATGCTTGCATCAATACCGAAGCCTTCTGAACCTTGCAGGGCTTCGCCACTTAACTTAAGCAGAATACGTTTGTAGACGGGTTTTGCATTGGTAGCCATGTTTCTTTCCTGAGACTGTCAACGAATGAGATGAGTTAATTCCGGCGACATTGTATGTCGCTTTTCAGCATGACCACTATAGCGGTTCGCTGAATTTACAAGCCAGACACAAAAAGAAGCCGCCCTCAGGCGGCTCCTTTAAAAATTAAGACTGCTTGGACATCGCAGCAACTTCTGCTGCAAAGTCAGTCTCAACTTTCTCGATACCTTCACCCACTTCAAAGCGGATGAAGCCTGTTACGTCAGCGTTGTGCTCTTTCAGCAGCTGACCAACAGATTTGCTCGGATCCATAACGAAAGGCTGGCCAGTCAGAGAAACTTCGCCGGTGAATTTCTTCATGCGGCCTTCAACCATTTTCTCTGCGATTTCTTTCGGCTTACCAGACTGCATCGCGATGTCCAGCTGAACCTGGTATTCTTTCTCTACTACTTCAGCAGAAACGTCTTCCGGCTTAACGAATTCTGGTTTGCTTGCAGCAACGTGCATTGCCAGCTGTTTAACCAGCTCTTCGTCAGCGCCAGTTGCAGCAACCAGAACACCGATACGAGCACCGTGCTGGTAGTTACCCAGAACTTCGCCTTCCAGGGAAGCAACGCGACGGATGTTGATGTTCTCACCGATTTTAGCAACCAGAGCAACACGTTCTTCTTCGAACTGTGCTTTCAGAACTTCAACGTCAGTGATTTTGCCAGCAACGGCAGCGTCCAGTACTTTGTCAGCAAATGCCTGGAAACCAGCATCTTTAGCAACGAAGTCAGTCTGGCAGTTAACTTCCAGAATGAAAGCGATGTTGCCGTCGATTTTGGTTTTGATTACGCCGTCAGCAGCAACGTTGCCTGCTTTTTTCGCCGCTTTGATTGCGCCAGACTTACGCATGTTTTCGATTGCCAGCTCGATGTCGCCATTAGCTTCAGTCAGTGCTTTTTTGCAATCCATCATGCCTGCGCCAGTACGCTCACGCAGCTCTTTTACCAGGGATGCGGTAATTTCAGCCATTCTAAAATCCTCGGAAGATTTGATCTGCCCGGCATGAAACCGCACAGATTTAAAAGTGAAAAAGGGGCCTAAAGGGCCCCTAACCAAACATGATACTACCTGGTTTATAAGGGCTCTTCCCCTTCATATTCCGAGCCGCAGGTGCGTTGCCTTCGCTCGCTCATCCCAGTCACTTACTTATGTAAGCTCCCGGGAATTCTCGAGCTTGCCGCCTTCCTGCAACTCGAACTATCTCAGGGAAGTTATCAAGCCTTATTATTCAGCTTCTACGAAGCTTTCTTCCGCCTGGGAAGCCAGATCCTGAGAACGGCCTTCACGAACGGTAGTAGCTACAGCGCCCAGGTACAGGGTCACAGCACGGATTGCGTCGTCGTTACCCGGGATAACGAAATCAACACCGTCCGGATCAGAGTTGGTATCAACGATAGCAAATACTGGGATACCCAGGTTGTTTGCTTCTTTAATAGCAATGTGCTCGTGGTCAGCATCGATTACGAACAGAGCGTCCGGCAGACCGCCCATGTCTTTGATACCGCCCAGGCTGTTTTCCAGTTTCTCAAGCTCACGAGTACGCATCAGCGCTTCTTTCTTGGTCAGCTTTTCGAAAGTACCGTCCTGAGACTGAGTTTCCAGATCTTTCAGACGTTTGATGGACTGACGAACGGTTTTCCAGTTAGTCAGCATGCCGCCCAACCAGCGATGGTTCACGAAGAACTGGTCGCAGTTGTTAGCAGCTTCTTTCACCGCTTCGCTTGCAGCGCGTTTAGTACCAACGAAAAGGATTTTACCTTTACGAGCAGAGATCTTGTTCAGTTCAGCCAGAGCTTCGTTGAACATCGGTACAGTTTTCTCAAGGTTGATGATGTGAACTTTGTTACGCGCACCGAAGATGAACGGCTTCATTTTCGGGTTCCAGTAACGGGTCTGGTGACCAAAGTGAACACCAGCCTTGAGCATGTCGCGCATGGAAACAGTTGCCATGATTAAAACCTCTATATATAAAAGTTGGGGTTAAGCCTCCACGCATCCCATATTACCGACCCCAAAGGGCACCCCGGAATATGTGCCGATACGTGTGTGTTGTTACACAAAGTGAGATTTGTCGCTCCCGTCCATCGTGTGTAGTCTTCGAATGGATCGGAAGTCCGGCGCGCTTTATACCACAAATACGCCACCGACACCAATAATTGTTGGCGGTCCGTGCTGGATTGAACAATGAATTTCGTGTTACAGGCAGGCGGCAAATTTTTGAATCCCCGGGAGCTTACGACCAGTAAGTGACCGGGGTGAAAAAATGTAGCCAACGCATCTGTGGCACGAAAGGCGAAGTTCAGAATGATTCTCAATTTGGCAGGGTACACCCCAGACTGATACCATTGACCGCACTTACACAATTATTGTCGAAATAATCGACACTGATGGACAGAATTCATGGCTATCTCAATCAAGACCCCTGAAGAAATCGAAAAAATGCGCGTCGCTGGCCGCCTGGCCGCCGATGTTCTGGAAATGATCGAACCGTTTGTTAAACCGGGCGTCAGCACCGGCGAACTGGATCGCATCTGTAATGACTACATCGTGAACGAGCAACAGGCCATTTCCGCCTGCCTTGGCTATCACGGTTATCCGAAATCCGTGTGCATCTCTATTAATGAGGTGGTGTGCCACGGGATCCCGGACGACGCCAAGCTCCTGAAAGACGGCGATATCGTCAACATCGACGTCACCGTGATTAAAGATGAGTACCACGGTGACACCTCGAAAATGTTCATCGTCGGCAAACCAACTATTCTGGGCGAGCGTCTGTGCCGCGTCACGCAGGAAAGCCTGTATCTGGCGCTGCGGATGGTAAAACCGGGTATTCGCCTGCGTACGCTGGGCGCTGCGATTCAGAAATACGCGGAAGGCGAAGGCTTCTCTGTGGTCCGTGAATACTGCGGTCACGGCATTGGTCGCGGCTTCCACGAGGAGCCTCAGGTTCTGCACTACGATGCGGACGACGGCGGCGTGGTACTGCAGCCGGGCATGACCTTCACCGTAGAACCCATGCTGAATGCTGGTGATTACCGCATCCGCACCATGAAAGACGGCTGGACGGTGAAAACCAAAGACCGGAGCTTGTCTGCTCAGTACGAGCATACTATTGTGGTGACGGAAAATGGCTGTGAAATTCTGACGCTGCGCAAGGATGACACCATCCCGGCGATTATTACGCACGACGAATAACTTATTGCCTGATGGCGCTGTCGCTTATCAGGCCTACAAATGGCACTCTCCCGTAGGCCGGATAAGCGTAAGCGTCATCCGGCTTTTTAATGGGTGGTAACAATGAATACTCTTCCTGAACAGCACGCAAATACGGCCCTCCCCACCCTGCCAGGCCAACCGCAAAATCCCGGCACCTGGCCACAGCACGATCTCAACTGCCCCGGAATTAAAACGCATATCGACACGTTCCAGCTCTGGTTAGGTGACGCGTTTGACAGTGGAATTTCCGCAGAGCAGCTGATAGAAGCCCGCACCGAATTTATTGATCAGTTGCTTCAGCGCCTGTGGATTGAAGCCGGTTTCGGCCAAATTGCCGACCTGGCGCTGGTTGCCGTTGGCGGTTACGGGCGCGGCGAACTACATCCGCTTTCCGACATCGACCTGCTGATCCTCAGTCGTAAAAAGCTACCTGACGCGCAGGCCGAAAAAGTCGGCGAACTGTTGACGCTGCTCTGGGACGTAAGGCTGGAAGTGGGGCACAGCGTGCGTACGCTGGAAGAGTGTCTGCTGGAAGGATTGTCAGATTTAACCGTCGCCACCAACCTGATAGAAACACGCCTGCTGATTGGCGACGTGGCGCTGTTTCTTGAGCTACAAAAACATATTTTTAGCGAAGGTTTCTGGCCTTCCGATAAGTTTTACGCCGCCAAAGTGGAAGAACAAAATCAGCGCCACCAGCGCTATCACGGCACCAGCTACAACCTGGAGCCGGATATCAAAAGCAGTCCCGGCGGCCTGCGCGATATCCATACCCTGCAGTGGGTGGCCCGCCGCCATTTTGGCGCCACCTCGCTGGATGAAATGGTCGGTTTCGGCTTTTTGACGCTGGCAGAACGTGCCGAGCTCAATGAATGTTTGCATATCCTGTGGCGCATACGTTTTGCCCTGCATCTGGTCGTTAGTCGTTACGACAATCGTCTGCTGTTTGACCGTCAGCTCAGCGTGGCGCAACGCCTGAACTACGGCGGCGAAGGCAACGAGCCTATCGAGCGGATGATGAAAGACTATTTCCGCGTTACCCGACGGGTCAGCGAGCTGAACCACATGCTGTTGCAGCTATTCGACGAGGCGATCCTCGCCATGCCCGCCGACGAAAAGCCGCGTCCGATTGATGACGACTTTCAACTGCGCGGCACATTGATCGATCTGCGCAACGACGACCTGTTTATCCGCAAACCCGAAGCGATACTGCGGATGTTTTACATCATGGTGCGCAACAGCGCGATCAGCGGGATTTACTCCACCACGCTGCGCCATCTGCGCCATGCCCGCCGTCATTTAACCCAGCCGCTATGCTACATCCCGGAAGCGCGTTCGCTGTTTCTCAGTATGTTGCGCCATCCAGGCGCGGTGAGTCGCGGCCTGCTGCCAATGCATCGCCACAGCGTGTTGTGGGCCTATATGCCGCAATGGTCGCATATTGTCGGCCAAATGCAGTTTGACCTGTTTCATGCCTATACGGTGGATGAGCACACCATCCGCGTAATGCTCAAGCTGGAAAGTTTTGCCAATGAAGAAACCCGTCAGCGCCATCCGCTGTGTGTGGATCTGTGGCCGCGTCTGCGACAGCCGGAGCTGATTCTGATTGCCGCGCTGTTCCACGATATCGCCAAAGGTCGCGGCGGCGATCATTCGGTTCTCGGCGCTCAGGACGTGCTCAAATTCGCCGAACTGCACGGTCTGAACTCCCGCGAAACGCAGCTGATCGCATGGCTGGTGCGCCAGCATTTACTGATGTCGGTTACCGCTCAGCGTCGCGATATTCAGGATCCCGAAGTGATCAAGCAATTCGCCGAAGAAGTGCAAACGGAACATCGTCTGCGCTTTCTGGTGTGCCTGACCGTCGCGGATATTTGCGCCACCAACGAAACGCTGTGGAATAGCTGGAAGCAAAGCCTGCTGCGTGAGCTGTATTTCGCCACGGAAAAACAGTTACGTCGTGGGATGCAAAACACGCCAGATATGCGTGAGCGCGTGCGCCATCATCAGCTTCAGGCGCTGGCGCTACTGCGCATGGACAACATCGATGAAGAAGCGCTGCACCACATCTGGTCACGCTGTCGCGCCAACTACTTCGTGCGTCACAGCCCAAATCAGCTGGCCTGGCATGCGCGTCATCTGCTGCAACACGATCTCAGCAAGCCGCTGATCCTGCTAAGCCCGCAGGCCACCCGCGGCGGGACGGAGATTTTCATCTGGAGCCCTGACCGCCCTTACCTGTTTGCCGCCGTTTGCGCCGAACTGGACCGGCGTAATCTTAGCGTCCACGACGCGCAGATCTTCACCACACGCGATGGGATGGCGATGGATACGTTCATCGTACTGGAACCGGACGGCAGTCCGCTGTCGTCAGACCGACACGAAGCGATCCGTTTTGGACTGGAACAGGCGATCACCCAGCGCAGTTGGCAGCCACCGCAACCGCGTCGCCAGCCGGCAAAACTACGCCACTTTACCGTCGATACTGAGGTCACCTTTTTGCCGACCCATACCGACCGAAAATCATTCCTGGAGCTTATAGCTCTCGACCAGCCCGGCCTGCTGGCGCGGGTCGGGCAGATTTTTGCCGATCTGGGAATTTCGCTGCATGGCGCCCGAATTACAACTATTGGCGAGCGAGTAGAAGATTTATTCATAATCGCCACCGCCGACCGGCGCGCTCTTAATAATGAGCTGCAGCAGGAAGTGCATCAACGGTTGACAGAGGCCCTCAATCCAAACGATAAAGGGTAATGTTTTTATTTATTATGGAAAGAGTTTAACAATGCAGCAGTTACAGAACGTTATTGAGTCCGCTTTCGAGCGCCGTGCCGACATTACTCCGGCAAATGTAGATACCGTAACCCGCGAAGCGGTGAATCAGGTTATTTCCTTACTGGATTCCGGTGCACTGCGCGTCGCAGAAAAGATTGAGGGTCAGTGGGTCACGCATCAGTGGCTGAAAAAGGCGGTCCTGCTCTCTTTCCGTATTAACGATAATCAGGTTATCGAGGGTGCGGAAAGCCGTTACTTCGATAAAGTGCCGATGAAATTCGCCAACTACGACGAAGCGCGCTTCCAGAAAGAAGGTTTCCGCGTGGTTCCGCCAGCTGCCGTGCGTCAGGGCGCGTTTATCGCCCGTAACACCGTGCTGATGCCGTCTTACGTGAACATCGGCGCTTATGTGGATGAAGGCACGATGGTTGATACCTGGGCGACCGTGGGTTCCTGCGCGCAAATCGGTAAAAACGTTCACCTGTCCGGCGGCGTTGGCATCGGCGGCGTACTGGAGCCGTTACAGGCTAACCCGACCATCATCGAAGACAACTGCTTCATCGGCGCACGTTCTGAAGTGGTTGAAGGCGTAATCGTCGAAGAAGGCTCTGTTATTTCTATGGGCGTATACCTGGGCCAGAGCACCAAAATCTATGACCGCGAAACCGGCGAAGTTTTCTACGGCCGCGTTCCGGCGGGCTCCGTGGTTGTCTCCGGCAACCTGCCGTCGAAAGATGGCAAGTACAGCCTGTACTGCGCGGTCATCGTGAAGAAAGTCGATGCCAAAACGCGCGGCAAAGTGGGAATCAACGAACTGTTACGCACCATCGACTAACAGCGATTTGAAAAAGCGGGCTTAGCCCGCTTTTTTTACATCTGCGAGTGGCATAAACAAGGCTTTTCGTTAATTATTCAATGGTTATAGTGAGCTTAAGGGTACCGCTATGTATGACAATCTGAAAAGTCTGGGCATTACTAATCCTGAAGAAATCGATCGTTACAGCCTGCGGCAAGAAGCCAACAACGATATCCTGAAAATCTATTTCCAGAAGGATAAAGGCGAGTTTTTTGCCAAGAGCGTGAAGTTCAAATATCCCCGTCAGCGTAAAACGGTTGTCGCCGATGGCGTCGGCCAGGGTTACAAAGAGGTGCAGGAGATCAGTCCCAACCTGCGCTACGTGATCGACGAACTGGATCAGATCTGCCAGCGCGATCGCAGCGAAGTCGATCTTAAACGCAAGATCCTTGATGATTTACGTCATCTGGAAAGCGTTGTGACCAACAAGATCAGCGAAATTGAAGCCGATCTGGAAAAACTAACGCGTAAATAACCTTGAGTGGATGTATTTGTAGGCCGGGTAAGGCGACGCCGCCACCCGGCATTTTGCCTGATAAGCGTGCCGCCATCAGGCAATTAATCAATGCTGCTCATCTAACTGCAACGCCACATACAACAGCAGTCGATCGTCAAAATTCCCCAGATCCAGCCCGGTCAGTTCTGAAATACGGTTCAGGCGATACTCCAGCGTATTGCGGTGAATAAACAATGCTTTTGAGGTTGCCAGCGGCTGAACGTTATGCCGAAACCATGCCGCTAATGTCCGACGCAGCAAGCCGTTGTTATCCATCGCTTTCAGCCTTGCCAGCGGGCGCGCCAGCTCATTGGCCTGCCAGCCGCCACGCAGACTGTCCAGCAGTACAGGCAGCATCAAATCCTGATAGAAATAGCTACGGCTTTCCGGCATCCGCTGCTTGCCGACCATCATGGTGGTGCGCGCCGTACGATACGAACGGGCAATGCTGCCAGGCCCGGTAAAATAGTTGCCCAGCGACACGCGAAAACGCAGCTGTCCATTCTCTTTCATACGGGTAATAAGCTGCTCAACGCGCTTGCGATGATCTTCAGCGTCCCAGCGACCAAACTGATTGAGCGCCGGTTTCAACACTACCATCTCGGTCAGGGAAACAATCGCAATCAGATTATTACGTTCAGGCGTGGTCAACGCGTTCTGCAATTGCTGTAGCTCTGCCATCGCGCTGTCAACGCCAAGCTGGCCGCTGTCGACCTCCACCACCGCCACCACGCGCGGCTGGTTTAAATCAATGCCCAGTCGCTGGGCCCATTCCATCAGCGCCGGAGTATTCTCCTCCGCCTGAATCAGGTTCATCACCAGCTCTTCACGCAGACGGCTATCCTGCGCTAACAGATGCATCAGACGCGACTGTTCCAGCATCATTTCGGCGGTCATGCACACCAGTTCGCCATACTTGCGCAGATGTTCCGGTTCGCCGGTAAGGCCGATAACGCCAACAATTTCGCCTTCCAGACGCAGCGGCAGGTTTATCCCCTGACGCACACCGTGCAGATGCCGGGCTACCGCATCGTCAATATCGACCACTCGACCTTGCGACAGGACCAGCAGCGCCCCTTCGTGCAATTCACCAATACGCTCGCGATCGCCGCTGCCGATTATCCGCCCACGGGCATCCATTACGTTGATATTGGTATCGATGATGCGCATGGTGCGCGCAACGATATCCTGCGCCATTTTGGTATCAAGATGCCAGCCAGCCATAAATCCCTCCTGTGAGCAGAGCTCAAGCATAGGGAAGATAATAAGCGCCGACATTGTGCAAATGCACAAAGCAGAAGGGAGAAGTATGGAGTTGTGGCAAATATCACAAAAAGAAACCCCTTCCTGTGCAGGAAGGGGTTGAGGGAGATTACTGCATCAACAGATAGATGGAGCTGTCACCACGCTGAATGTTCAGCGCCAGCACCGCCGGTTTGCTGTCGAGGATTTTGCGCAGTTCGGCGATGTTTTTCACCGGCTGCTGGTTAGCACCGATAATCACGTCACCTTTCTTCAGGCCAATCTGTGCAGCCGGAGTATTCGGTTTCACGTCGCTGACCACGACCCCTTTATCCTGGCCTTTGTTGCTCATATCGGCACCTTCAATGCCTTTGAAGATAGAGCTGGAATCAACCTGAGTCTGGCTGCTCTGCTGCAGTTCCAGATTCACGGTGACCGGCTTACCGTCGCGCAGCAGGCCAAGGTTAATTTTGCTGCCTACCGGCATCGTACCCACCTGCGCACGCAGGGCGGCGAAGCTGCTGATAGGTTTGCCATTCAGGGAGGTAATCACATCCCCGGCTTTAATACCGGCTTTCGCTGCGGAAGAGTTCGGCATTACCTGGCTGACGAATGCGCCGCGCTGAGCGTCAACTTTCATCGCTTTCGCCAGCTCAGAGCTCAGTTCGGTCCCCATAATACCCAGCTCACCACGTTTAACCTGACCAAACTCAACCATCTGCGAAGTCAGGTTTTTCACCATGTTGCTTGGGATTGCAAAACCGATACCGATGTTACCGCCGTCCGGCGCGAGGATCGCAGTGTTAATGCCGATCAGCTCACCGTTCAGGTTGACCAGCGCGCCACCGGAGTTACCACGGTTGATCGCAGCATCCGTCTGAATAAAGTTTTCATAGTTCTCCGCGTTCAGGCCGCTACGACCCAGCGCAGAAACGATGCCGGAGGTCACGGTCTCACCGAGGCCAAACGGGTTACCGATTGCTACGGTGTAATCACCCACGCGCAGCGCGTCGGAATCTGCCAGCTTAATCGCCGTCAGATTTTTCGGATCCTGAATTTGGATCAGCGCGATATCGGAGCGCGGATCTTTACCCACGATCTTCGCGTCAAATTTACGGCCATCGCTCAGTTGAACCTTAATCACCGTAGCGTTATCCACCACGTGGTTGTTGGTTACGACATATCCTTTCGCGGCATCAATAATTACACCAGAACCCAGCGCCATAAATTTCTGCTGCTGGCCGCCGCCGTTACCAGCGCCCGGCGCGCCGCCCTGACAGAACGGTGAACTCTGGAACGGAGAACCGTCCTGGCAGAACGGTGAGTTATCACCAAAGAACTGCTGGAAATTACGCGGCATACGCGGCGTATTTACCGTCGTGCTCCCCTCGACGTTAATACTTACCACCGATGGCATCACTTTTTCGAGCATCGGGGCCAGGCTTGGCATCTGTTGGGCGGTCATTGCTGAAGACGACGTCTCAGCCGCTGTGGCAGACAGGGGGGACAACGCCAAACCTAAACTCAGAGCCAGTGCACTCATTGCTAATGTGGTTTTTTTCATGTGTTTCGTTCTCGATTAACAGATAACGCAAAATTGCTGTATACGTCAGAGTCGTTTTATAGCGCTAAGTTCCAGAATTGAGTTTAAGGAAAAAGTAAAATTTTATTGGCCGTCTTTACAAATGAGTATTTATTGTTCTACGGCCATCAAGCGACGATATTCATCCCATGCATACAAATCTGTCATCCCGCTGATATAATCCTGAATCAGCCGACAGCGATAATAATATTCCAGAACAGGAAACTCGGCGCAACCCGTTGATATTTTACTAACCGCCTCAACATAAGCAAGACGATGGCGAGTTGACAACTTCTGAAATAATCGGGATTCGATAGGAAAACGTTTTACTCTTTCATTGTCGACCAGTTCAGTAAAATCTGACTGGGACATTTTTAATAAAGGCTGATAGATTTCCAACAACCCGGTGATCACCCGATAGCCCTGCAATTCCAGCTGCTCTACGTCAGGATGACTAAAGACATGTTTTACCGCCACATTTTTATAGACACCCAGCAACTGGCTAAAGCTACTGGCATCTTCCAACAGCGCGTGATTAAAGCTGCCGGCAAAAATCTGCGGTAAGTTATCAATAAAACGCTGGGCCGCATACGGCACCAGTTTATTCAGCGTATTAACGCGTAAATACATAAAGAACTGATCTTCGGTGCTCCGGCTTAATGTATTTGAACGTGACTTCTCCCAGGCGTTCTCAACAACCTGACTAAACAGAGAGCCTTTTTCGTGATGCCCCCACGCCTCATGCAGATGGTGATAAAGTTGCTCGACGCTAAAGATTCTTTTCTCAACGGCATCTTCCAGGTCGGCCACGCAATATGAGATATCATCGGCAGCTTCCATAATCCAGGTTAATGGAAAACGACTGTAAGGTGCTAATGATAATTCTTTACGTAACCGCTCAATATACGGTTCCTCGGAAAGGTAATAGCCCGGCTTCTTCATTAAATAGTTATGCGTCGCGGGCGTATCGCCTCGCCACCACGCCGGACGGGTATATTTTAAAATACCGCCGACCTGCGCCCAGGTAAGATTCATACGCATCAAAGTATGCACCAGACGAATACCCTGCGCATTGCCTTCAAAATGGCACAGGTCCTGGCGCACCTTACGGCGAATATCATTCAGCGACTCTTCACCTTCGCGCAAACGCAACGCCGCTACCAGGCAGCGGTCATCGCTAAGCGGCTGACTTTCCGCGTCGGCCGGATACAATCGCTGGCGGAACCAGTCATTAATCGCCGCTTCGCCAAAATGACCAAACGGCGGATTACCGATGTCATGCATCAGACACGACATTTCGACAATACTCTCAAACGGTCCCGTCAGTTCATCCAGACCATACAGCTCCAGCAGCTTTAGCTCTTTCAGCCGGCTGAGGATCTCTTTCGCGATATAGCGCCCAACCTGCTGCACTTCCATCGAGTGCGTCAGGCGCGTACGCACCGCCGCGTTACGCTCCAGCGGAAAGACCTGGGTTTTTTGTTGCAGTCGGCGAATTGCCGGAGAATTGATAATACGTCCACGATCGCTTTCAAAAATTCGCAGGATCTCATGCTCCGTCTTCACGCCCTGCGGCGAACGGTAACGGCGATGCCAGTTTATTTTTTTTCGGAAATCGATCTGTACCATATCCTCTCCCGCCTGAGAAATGCGCTACCCCTTAAGCGCATGATAGACTATGCCCTCAAATCTGGCTTATCGCGAGTAAATCTATGAAAATCGGCATCATTGGTGCAATGGAAGAAGAAGTTACGCTGCTGCGTGACAAAATCGAAAACCGTCAGACCATCACTCTCGGCGGTTGTGAAATTTACACCGGCCAACTGAACGGTACAGAGGTTGCGCTACTGAAATCAGGTATCGGTAAAGTGGCTGCAGCGCTGGGCGCTACGCTGCTGCTTGAACGCTGCAAGCCGGACGCCATTATTAACACCGGTTCAGCGGGCGGCCTGGCCTCAACGCTGAAAGTCGGCGATATCGTGGTTTCTGACGAAGCGCGCTATCACGATGCTGACGTTACCGCCTTTGGCTATGAGTTTGGCCAACTCCCGGGCTGCCCGGCTGGTTTTAAAGCCGACCCGGCGCTGATTGCTGCAGCAGAATCCTGCATTGCAGAACTCAATCTGAACGCCGTTCGCGGTCTTATCGTCAGCGGCGATGCCTTTATTAATGGCTCTGTGGGCCTGGCTAAAATCAAGCATAACTTCCCGCAGGCGATCGCCGTTGAGATGGAAGCGACCGCAATTGCGCACGTTTGCCACAACTTTAATGTGCCGTTCGTCGTGGTTCGCGCCATCTCTGACGTCGCCGATCAGCAGTCCCATCTCAGCTTTGACGAGTTCCTGGTCGTTGCCGCGAAACAGTCAAGCCTGATGGTTGAAACGCTGGTACAGAAACTGGCGCATGGCTAAATTACTCTCCAGGGCGCTGGTCGCCCTGCTTTTCACTCTCCCGGCGTTCCTTTACGCCGCACCGCGCGTTGTGACGCTTTCTCCTGCCAATACTGAACTCGCTTTTGCCGCTGGCATTACCCCCGTAGGCGTCAGTAGCTATTCAAATTACCCGCCAGAGGCCAAAAATATCGAGGAGGTCTCCACCTGGCAAGGCATGAATCTGGAACGCATTGTGGCGCTCAAACCGGATTTAGTCATCGCCTGGCGCGGGGGAAATGCAGAGCGGCAGGTGAATCAACTGACCGCCCTGGGAATTAAGGTCATCTGGGTAGACGCCGTTACCATCGAGCAGGTTGCCGATGCGCTCCGCCAGTTGGCGGCATGGAGCCCTAAGCCTGAGCAAGCCAAACAGGCGGCGCAAACCCTGCTTGATGACTATGCTTTACTTAAATCTCGATATGCCAACAAACCGAAAAAACGCGTGTTTCTCCAGTTTGGCGCTAATCCTCTGTTTACCAGTGGAAAAGGCTCCATTCAGCACGAGGTTCTTGAGGTATGCGGCGGAGAAAACATCTTTGCCGGCAGTCGGGTTCCCTGGCCACAGGTTAGCCGTGAGCAGGTCCTGGCACGAGCGCCCCAGGCGATTGTTGCAACCGGAGGCCCGGGCGAAACTCTGAAAATTGAGCAATACTGGGGAAACCAGCTAAAAATACCCATTATTACACTTAATAGTGACTGGTTCGAACGCGCGAGCCCGCGTATTATCCTCGCCGCAAAACAACTCTGTAATGCGCTTTCACAGATAAATTAGCGCCTGCCCCCACCAGGTCTGTTGTGAGGATTTAAAAATGCTCGTCTATTGGCTGGATATTGTCGGCACCGCGGTATTTGCTATCTCTGGCGTCTTACTGGCCGGAAAATTGCGTATGGATCCGTTTGGCGTCCTGGTCCTCGGCGTGGTTACCGCCGTTGGCGGCGGTACGATCCGCGATATGGCATTGGATCACGGACCGGTTTTTTGGGTTAAGGATCCGACCGATCTGGTGGTGGCGATGATCACCAGCATGCTGACAATCCTGCTGGTACGTCAGCCACGACGAATACCGAAGTGGATCCTTCCGGTGCTGGATGCCGTGGGCCTGGCGGTGTTCGTAGGAATTGGCGTCAATAAAGCATTTCTTGCAGGGACGGGACCGCTAGTGGCGATTTGTATGGGGGTGATTACCGGCGTTGGCGGCGGGATCATTCGCGACGTGTTAGCGCGTGAAGTCCCAATGATTCTGCGCACCGAAATCTACGCCACGGCGTGTATTATCGGCGGCATCGTACATGCGACAGCGTTTTATACCTTTAATGTATCGCTGGAAAACGCCAGTATGATGGGGATGATCGTTACCCTGCTGATTCGGCTTGCCGCCATTCGCTGGCATTTGAAATTGCCGACGTTTGCGCTGGATGATAACGGGCGTTGATGTGACGATACAGAACATGTAGGCCGGATAAGGCGTTTACGCCGCCATCCGGCACATTGCCCGGTGGCGCTACGCTTACCGGGCCTACACCATCAGACCATCGGTATTACAGACAGCAATCAGATGCTGAAAGAAGAGCCACACCCGCAGGTGCTTTTCGCATTCGGGTTAGTCACAACGAAGCGGGAACCTTCCAGACCTTCGGTATAGTCAACCGCGCCGCCCACCAGATATTGCAGGCTCATCGGATCAACTACCAGACCAACACCTTGTTTCTCAATGGTCATATCACCATCGTTCACCTGATCATCAAAGGTGAAACCATACTGGAAACCGCTGCAACCACCGCCGGTGATATACACGCGTAATTTCAGATTCGGGTTATCTTCGTCAGCGATCAGGCTTTTTACTTTATTGGCTGCTGCTTCTGTAAATTGCAGTGGCAGCGCTACGTCATCACTCATATTTTGCTCCAAACGACATTGGCAATTGGGCAAATTATAACCCAATGGTTAAGGCCATTATCTAATACCCTGGTATTTCGTTCAAGTATTCTCGCCAGCGGCAGTACCCTGACTTTTTGCCGCCTGCTCCGCTTCCTGTTTTGCCAGCGTGCGGGCAAGGATAGTCGAGTATAGCGGCTTTCCGCCCATAAATTGGGCTAATAGTGTTGCGCCAAGACAGGTAATAATCATTGGCAAAATGAGCTGATAGTTATCGGTCATCTCCAGCACCAGCACAATACCGGTTAACGGCGCACGCACCGAAGCCGCTAACAAAGCCCCCATTCCGGCAATGGCAAAGGTTCCGGCCTCCAGATGATACTGCGGAAAAGAAGCTGCCGCAGCCATACCGAACGCGGTGCCAAGCAACGTGCCCAACGCCAGCATCGGGGCAAAAATCCCACCGGGCGCGCCGGACGAGAAGCACAGCAGCGTGGTGACGACCCTGGTAATAAATATAAACAGCAGCAGACCAACGCTAAAATTGCCTGCCGCGGCGATAGGAATCAGGTTAAACCCGCCGCCTGCCGCTTCCGGTTGAATTAACCCGAGGATCCCGCACAGGCCGCCGATCGCGCCGCCCATCAGCACCCATTTTTTAATTTCACCACCGTGGAAGCGCTGGAACATATCCTGGGTACGCAACACCATGGTGTTAAACAATGGTCCGACACAGCCAAAAATAAGCCCGAGCACCAGATACAGCCACAGCGTATTTACCGGCGCATTGGAGAGCTTCCCAACTTCAATAATCGGCGCTTCGCCGTTGAACACGCGAAACACAATGCTCGACATAATAACGCCGGTAAACACGGCTTTGATCGAGACAAGGTTATAGCGAAACTGCGGGCGCATCTCTTCAATAATGAACAGGATCCCGGCCAGAGGCGCATTAAACGCCGCCGACAGCCCCGCAGCCGCACCGGTGGCCAGCAGGGTATGCCGCGCTTCGGCGCTGCGCATGCGGAAAATATCCAGCACCATGCGCCCAATATTGCCGCCAATCTGCACGGTCGGCCCTTCTCGCCCAAGCACCATCCCGGCCCCCAGCGTCCCCATACCGCCGATAAATTTCACCGGCAGAACGCGCCACCAGCGCACAGGCCGTAGCTCTTCCAGCGCACCTTCAATCTCAGGGATCCCGGAACCTCCCGCTTCCGGCGCAAATTTACGCACCAGAAAATAGCCGACCATCGCCAGCAGCGCGGAGAGAATAAACGCCAGCGGCCACAGCAGAATGGCATGGTCCGCAACCTGAGCCAGCGCGCCAATACGGTGGTTCTGTACCCAGGTCACCGCTTTTTCAAATGCCACGCCAACCAGTCCCGTCACGGTACCGACAACTGCGGCCATCAACAGGATCGCCAACGGCGTTTTGTCTCGTTCCAGGAGTCGACGGATTTGATCCCTGCGGCGTAAACGCACAATTTGTTGTGCTTCAAAAGAGGGAGAGTCAGTCTTCATCAGATGATCATTAATTGGTAATACAAATACGGAATCGGCATTCTACTCGCACATTTCACGAAAATCCCCTGCAAATCGCATTGTTTCAATTGCGTAAAACTTTCATAACCTTCTCTGAATAACTAGAATAGCGGGCATTTACTTTTTCTACGAACCAGGACCCCATCCATGAGTAAGTCTGAAAATCTCTACAGCGCAGCACGCGAACTTATCCCTGGCGGCGTTAACTCCCCCGTTCGCGCCTTTACTGGCGTGGGTGGAACTCCGCTGTTTATCGAAAAAGCGGACGGCGCATATCTGTACGATGTTGATGGTAAAGCCTATGTCGATTACGTCGGTTCCTGGGGACCGATGGTACTGGGCCATAACCACCCGGCAATCCGTAATGCGGTGATTGAAGCTGCGGAGCGCGGTTTAAGCTTCGGCGCGCCGACCGAGATGGAAGTAAAAATGGCGGCGCTGGTCACTGAACTCGTGCCAACCATGGACATGGTACGTATGGTGAACTCCGGTACGGAAGCGACGATGAGCGCAATCCGTCTGGCGCGCGGTTTCACCGGACGCGATAAGATCATCAAATTTGAAGGCTGCTATCACGGTCATGCCGACTGCCTGCTGGTCAAAGCCGGTTCCGGCGCATTAACGCTGGGCCAGCCTAACTCCCCGGGCGTTCCGGCCGACTTTGCGAAACACACCCTCACCTGCACCTACAACGATCTCTCTTCAGTACGTGAGGCATTTGAACAGTATCCACAAGAGATCGCCTGCATCATCGTTGAGCCGGTCGCGGGCAACATGAACTGCATCCCGCCGCTGCCGGAATTCCTGCCGGGCCTGCGCGCGCTGTGCGATGAGTTTGGCGCGCTGTTGATCATCGATGAAGTCATGACCGGTTTCCGCGTAGCGCTGGCCGGTGCACAGGATTATTACGGCGTCGTTCCGGATCTGACCTGCCTGGGTAAAATCATCGGCGGCGGAATGCCCGTTGGCGCATTCGGCGGCCGCCGCGATGTGATGGACGCGCTGGCGCCGACCGGTCCGGTTTACCAGGCGGGTACGCTTTCCGGTAACCCAATAGCGATGGCAGCAGGTTTTGCCTGTCTGACCGAAGTGGCCCAACCGGGTATTCATGAAACGCTGAACGAACTGACGACGCGTCTGGCGGAAGGTCTGCTGGAAGCTGCCGAAGAAGCGAATATTCCGCTGGTAGTTAACCATGTGGGCGGAATGTTCGGGATTTTCTTCACCGATGCAGAAACCGTAACCTGCTATCAGGATGTGATGGCATGCGACGTTGAACGCTTCAAGCGTTTCTTCCACATGATGCTGGATGAAGGGATTTACCTGGCGCCTTCTGCTTTCGAAGCGGGCTTTATGTCCGTGGCGCACAGCGAAGACGATATCAATAACACCATCGACGCCGCGCGCCGGGTGTTTGCGAAACTGTAAAAGAGAACGTACAGAAACAACGTAGGCCGGGTAAGGCGAAGCCGCCACCCGGCTTTTTTATTGCCGGATGGCGACGCAAAGCGTCTTATCCGACCTACATGAAAAGAATCAGCCTCAGCGACTCTGTTTTCTCAGCAGATAGATAAAGTACGGCGCGCCAATAAACGTCGACAATAACCCCGCCGGGATCTGATACGGAAACAGCACCATTCTGCCGCACCAGTCAGCAAAGACCAGAAGTACGCCTCCCGCCAGCGCCGAAATCAGCATATGCGGCATCGCCCGACGAAAACCCATCATTCGGGCAATATGCGGAGCCATCAACCCGACAAAGCTCAACGGTCCAATGGTCATGGTTGCTGTCGCCGTCAGCCCTGCTGCCAGGAGTAGTAACCCCACGCGCGACGGCGTGATTGCCATCCCCACCGCCCGCGCCGTATCACCGCCGAGCGGTAAAATCGTCAGCCAACGACGGCACAGCGGCGTCATCGCCAGCAGGATAACCACCACAATCCCGGTGCGCAGTACCTGTTCACCCGTCGCGTTATAGGTTGAGCCGGAGATCCAGGTCAGTACGCCCGCCATACGCGGATCGCCGCTGGCCTGCAGCATCATCAGCAACATTGTAAACGCCGTGCTGAGCGCCATCCCTGCCAGCAGCATACGGTGCGGCGAAAAACCACCGCGCCCGGCGGCAATCATAATGATAAGCAAGGTGGCCGCAGCCCCGAGACTCCCGGCAGGCATCAGCCAGCCAAAGGCATTTCCTGGGACCAGAAACAGCATCAGCACTACGCCAAATGCCGCACCGGAGCTAATGCCCAGCACTTCCGGGCTGGCCATTGGGTTGCCCGTCAGACGTTGAATAATACAGCCCGCTACCGCCAACATTACCCCGGCAATCAGCGCCGCCATAATACGTGGCCAGCGCCAGGGCATCAGCTCATCCAGCATCGCGCCGCTGGCCCATGTCCAGCCGTGCGCATCGCGGCCAAACGACAGCGCCACCACCAGGGTCAACAGCAAGAGCGCCCCACCCGCCAGCGTAAACATCAGCACATTCTGACGCTCAGCGGCGATGCGGTTGCTGGCATTCATATCCGGCGCGCTCATACTCCTAAGGCGCGGTAACAGCCACAGCAGTAATGGCGCGCCAATCAGCGCCGTCACCGATCCGGTGGAGACTTCCATCCATACGCGGGTCAGCCACAGAATGATTTGGTCGGAGAGCCAGAGGATCAACGCACCAATCAGCGGGGCCAGCATCAGACGCGCCAGCAGACGACGTGCACCAAGCATTTTCGCCAGCAGCGGCGCAAACAGGCCAATAAAGCCGATAATTCCCACGGCGTTCACCAGCAAGGCGCTGAGAACAATCGCCAGCGATAAAGCCGCCAGACGCGCCAGCGACAGCGCCAGACCAAGGTTACGCGCCACGCCGTCATCCAGTCCCATTAGCGTCATAGGCCGCAACAGCAACAGAGTCAGCATCACGCCACCCAGCAGTTGCGGCCACAGGCGCTGTACGCCGCTCCAGTCGGTTTGCGTTAGCGTACCGCTGCTCCATAAAAACATGCTTTGCAGTTGATCGTGATGGAAGATAACCATCAACTGGTTAATTGCCCCGCAGTACAGGCTGACCACCAGCCCGGCAAGGATTAACGTCACCGGGGAAAGACGCTTGCCCCAGGCTACGCCAAACACCAACGCCCCAACGACACATGCCCCCGCCAGCGCCGCAAATTGCGTGGTCAGCGCACCGGGAATAGCCCACAGCGTGGTAACCGTAATGCCCAACTGCGCACCGGTCGCCACGCCCAACGTGGTTGGCTCCGCCAGCGGGTTACGCAGCACCTGCTGAAACAATACGCCGACCAGCCCCAGCCCGGCACCGACCAGAAGCGAAATCGCCAGCCTCGGCAGCAAGCTGTAGTGGAAAACCATCTGCTCAATAGCATTGATATCCGGTGACCAGATAGCCTGTTGCCACTGGCTGCGCGGTAGCGCAACGGAGAAGTTAGCCCACGTGAGCCAGCAGGCAGCAACAAACAGAACCGCCAGCAGAAGCGTTGGGAACAGCGCAATACGTTTACTCACGCTTTGCCTCCCAGCGCATTATCCAGAATACGGGCAAAATGCATTGCCGAGAGCGTTGCGCCATAGAACCAGACGGCCGGCACGCGCTGAAAACGTCCGCTACGGACAAACGGCATCGCTTGCCACAACGGCGTAGACATCAATGCAGCCATCTCTTTATCGTTGCCGTGGTCAAAGCACAATACATCAACATCCTGAAAGGTAGCCAGACGGTCAATACTCACGGCAGTGCTGCCCCAAAAGTTTGTCTCTCCCTGCCAGGCGTTGGGGATCCCATAATCGTCCAGCACGTCCTGGAACAGGCTATTTGGGCCAAACACCAGCATATGTCGCGAATCAAGCAGGGAAGTGAGAAGTACAGGGCGCGCGCCGCGTTGAATGAAGCGCGGCTTCAGACTGGCGATAAAACGATCGTACTCGGCCAGATGGCGTTCAGCAGAGGCCTGCAGATTGAACAATTGCGCCATTTCCTGCAGCGATTGTCGCGCAACCGCCAGCGGTTTTTTGCCGTCGCTGAAGTTAAATCCCCGGCCAGGCGCAATCCGCGCCAGCTTTTCGGGAGAAGGACCATAGCCTGCCGACCAGAGCAAAAACGAGGGTTTCATTTCGGTCAGCAGTTCAAGATTGGGTTCCGTGCGTAGCCCGACATCAATCACCGAGTCCGGCAGCGGGGGCTCATTGACCCACAGCTTGTAGTTAGGGATATCGGCAATGCCATACGGCGTAATACCCAGCGCCAGCAATAGCTCTACCGGCAGCCATTCCAGCGCCACAATGCGCTGTGGATCAACAGACGCGGCGTGCGCCGTATTCATCTGCCACAGCAGCGGCGACAGCGCCATCGCCGTAAGCAAGCGCCGACGGGTAATATGATGTAATTCAATCATTAATAGACAAAACTCACGGGTGCGGCACCGGCCGGATGCGGCAAAATGCCCATCGGGATACCGTAAATCTGTTCCAGAGTTTCACTGCGCATCAGTTCAGCAGGCGTCCCTTGCGCAATCATTTCTCCGCCGCGCAACGCAACTAAGTAATCACAGTAGCGGGCCGCCATGTTGATATCATGCAGCACCGCAATCACCGTCAGCCCGCGCTGTTGGCTTAAGCGATGCACCAGCGCCAGTACATCAACCTGATGGGCGATATCCAGCGCGGAAGTCGGTTCATCAAGCAGCAGACAGCGGCTGTCCTGCGCAACCAGCATGGCAATCCACGCGCGCTGACGTTCTCCGCCGGACAGACTATCAACCAAACGGTGCGCCAGCGGTTTTAAGCCGACCAGCGAAATCGCTTCTTCTACTTTCTCTCTGTCGGCAACGCCAAAACGTCCCAGCGCCCCGTGCCACGGATAGCGGCCAATCGCCACCAGTTCGCGCACCGTCATCCCTTCGGCCTGCGGCAGCTGCTGCGGCAGATAGGCGACCTTGCGGGCAAACGCTTTACTGCTCCAGTTCTCCAGCGGCTGTTCGTCGAGCAGGATTTCACCTTCTGACGGCGGCTGATGACGTCCCAGCATTTTCAATAACGTCGATTTTCCGGAACCGTTGTGGCCGATAAGACCAGTCACTTTTCCCACAGGAAAAGTTAATGAGAGAGGATGCAAAAGCGTGCGGCCAGGCACACGAAAGGAGACATTACGCAACGCAAAAGTGGTGTCGGGATGGGATCTGTTTTCCTGCATAGCAGCCAACTTGTAAAACGGGCACGCAAAGCGTGCCCAAAAGAAATTAGAAACGGAAGGTTGCGGTTGCAACGACCTGACGTTCTGCGCCCCAGAAGCAGCCATAGGTATTGAAGCAACTGGCGACGTATTCACGGTCAAACAGGTTGTTCACATGCAGCGCCACGTTGGAGCCCGCCATGCCGACGCGCGCCAGATCGTAACGTACTAACGCATCCACCAGCGTATAGCTCCCCACTTTAAATGAGTTTGCCGGATCGCCATAGCTGGAGCCAGTATAACGAACACCCGTACCCAACGTCAGCCCGGAAAGCGCGCCGTCATAAAGGGTGTAGTCCCCCCACAGTGATGCCATATGTTTTGGCACCTGAGCAGGCGTGTTGCCTTTGTAGTTGGTGTCGGTAGTGTATTCCGCGTCGGTGTAGGTATAAGAACCCACTACGTTGACGCTGGCAGACAGCGCCGCTTTCGCTTCGATTTCCACACCGCGTGAACGAATTTCACCGCCTTCAACTGACCAGAACGATCCATTCGGGTCGGCCATCAGGTTGTTGGTTTTGGTCAACTGGTAAACGGCACCAGTGATCACGATCGGACGATCGCTCGGCACGTACTTCACGCCAGCTTCGTACTGCTTACCTTTAGATGGCGCAAAGATGTTGCCGCTTTCCCCGACCTGAGAAGCAGGTTCAAACGACTCGCTGTAGCTGAAATACGGGGTCACACCGTTGTCGAACAGGTAGTTAACACCGCCACGCCAGGTGAATTGCTTATCATCACGGGAATCCTGCACGCCAGAAACGCGGTTCAGGGAGTCCTGTTTAGCCCAGTCGTAACGACCGCCCAGAGTGACCAGCACCTTATCCCACTGCATCTGATCCTGAGCGTACAGGCCAGTCTGCTTCTGCTTATTCAGCACTTTATAAGGACCGGAAGGACCAGGGTGTGAGCCAAAATCGAAGTCGCTGCGATCAAGGTTATAGATATCTGACGGCGATACGGAACCGGCATAACCAAACCAGGAGTCGATATCGTTACGCATACGCATGAAATCAACGCCGGTCAGCAGCGTGTGATCAACATCGGCAGTTGCAAACTTGCTTTGCAGTTGGGTATCAACAGAGAAGTTCTGCAATTTCTCATTATCGATAACGTATTGGCGAGTCAGCGTGTGATCCCAATCGGCCTGAGGAACGCTGGCGCAAGGACTGTTGGCCGGATCCTTTGTATAGAGCGGATCGGAGCACATTCCGTAGCCATACACGCTATTCTGCGAAACCTTGTTTTGCGCATAACGCAGGTTCTGACGCACGGTAAAGGTATCGTTAAATTCGTGATCGAAGCTGTAGCCCACCATCTTCTCGTTACGAGAATAGGTATTGTTGTTCGCACCTTCGTTGAAATCGGTAGGCAGACGTGAACCGTTTGGCAGCTTAGATACGGTCCCCTCTTTCGGCAACCAGCCGTAATAGCCGGTTTCCGGCTCGTTCTGGAAGTAGGAGAGGAAGGTGAAGTTTGTCTTATCATCCGGACGCCATGAGAACGATGGCGCGATGGCGTAGCGTTGTTCTTCCGCACCCTGCTGCTGCGCATTCGCAGAACGCGCCAGGCCGGTCAGGCGGTATGAGTACACGCCATCGTCATCCAGCGCATCGCTGAAGTCGAAACCGGTCTGGAACAGGCTGTCGGTGCCCATTTTGAACTGAACTTCTTTCAGCGGCTCCGTCGTCGGACGCTTGCTGACCATGTTCAACAACCCGCCAGGGTTGCTCTTTCCGTAAAGAACGGAAACCGGACCGCGCATCACTTCAGCGCGTTCCAGCATATAGGGGTCGATTACCGCATCGTTATAGAAGTTACCCTGCATCTTCAGGCCATTCAGATAGTTATTCTGACTTTGGCCGTCGGCGGCAAATCCGCGAATAATCAGATAGTCATAGGTATTGGACGCACCACGCGTACCCACGGCAACGCCAGGGGTGTAGCTGAGCGCCTCTTTAACCGATTTCGGCTGATGCAACGCCATCTCTTCGGCGGTGACCACGGAAATAGACTGAGGAACTTTTTGAATCGGAGTATCGGTTTTGGTCGCCGTAGCAGACTGTCGTGCAGCGATGGTTGCCGCTGGTCCCCATGCGCTTTCCTGCGGGGCAGGTGCAGCAGTTACGGTGATGGTTTCTTCTTTCGGGTCAACCGCCGCCTGTGCATAGACAGACATGCCGCTAACCGCTGTGGCTACCACTACTGCGATTTTACGCAGCGATGAACTTGGCTGAGCAGTTTTAAGACGCGCCATTGGTATTTCTCTGATGAAAGTGAATGATAACGTAAACGAGAATTATTATTATAACGGCAGCATAATATTCGAAACTCTGGCGAGATAGCAAGCAATACGCGTCCCTACTAAAACTGAGGGGTTAAGAAATAACCAGATGAAAAGAAAGGGTTAATAAATTAGGCTAAAATGTTAGGGCTCAAAAAGAACCCCGTAGGGGTATCGCGTCTGCATAGATCCACATTAGCGGTAATACACTTCAAAGGTAGCCACCGCATCGACCTGGCCCCCCTTCACCGTTCCGGTTTTAGCGTATCGCGCTTTCAGCGGGATCACCTCTGTTCCCTGCCCGGTCGCGCTTTCGATCCCCGTATATTCCTGATCAAAATTCAGCACATGATTGTCTTTGTCGAGGATCTGGATCCCGACGCCGCTGGCGGCCCCTTCTCCGTGGGCAATGTTCAGAATAGTGCCGTCGGTAACACCGGTTGAACCGGCGCTGGTAAACTTATAATCAATGTGCGTTCCGGCAGTACAATTGGCGACTTCAATTTTAAAGCTGTCATCGGTGAGCACGGATGAATATCCCTGAGATAACCCACCGGCTGTCACCGTATCCAGCAACACATTGATATTTTTGCTTTTCAGATTGCAGGTATTAGCAATCACATCAACCGTGGCAGGCGCAAAGCGTAATTTCGCTACGGTTAAACTTCCCATTTGATAATCGGCGTTAAATTTACTGGTATCCAGCGTGCCAGACTGGACCGTCCCGATAACCACTAACTGAACGCCGACATGATAAGTTGAATCATACGAGACCCAGTTGCCCGTCATCCCCAGATAATGCCAGGGAGTAATAATGTTATCGTCGGTAAAGGTGGCGGTTTTATTTTCCGCGCGGGCGGCGCGAACCCCGATGCCCGGCACCGTGGTTTTATAAACGCCGCTTAACACTCCCGAGTAATCGGCATCGGTTAATACCGTGTAACCTTCGCGAACCTGTACATCTGTATTACAGGTCAATCCGTGTGATTCTCCGACCGTTTCTCCGGAATAGACAATGGTTCCTACGGCGGCATCGGAGTCAATCACAATCTGCGCGGGCATGGTAAACGTAATCGTTGGATTCGCATTCGGATTGGTAAACGAGCAGTCCGCTCTGGCCTGCTGAAAACAGACGCTCACCAAGGCTAAAACCAACATCATGAAGAGCCTGGAAAATCCCTTTTTCCCTTTACTCATTGGTTAACTTTCCTGTTTGCTAAACAACATCCCTGGGCGCGTTCCCCAGTGGATTACCGGTAATAAACGGCAAACGTCGCCACCGCATCAACCTGACCCGCCTTCACGTTACCCGTTTTGATATAGCGCGCCTTAAGTGGAATGGTCACCGACTGATCCTGTGTCGTTTGCGCGACCGCCGTATAGTTGCGATCAAACTGCAGCACGTTGTCGTTACTGTCCATAATTTGAATGCCGACCCCGTCAGCAGCGTGATCGCCCGTAGCAATATTCAGGATATTGCCATCCGTGACGCCGGTCGAACCCGCGGTAGTGAACTGATAGTCAACCTGGATGCCCGCGCTGCAATTATTAAGCTGAATTTTAAAGCTGTCATCGGACACCGTTCTGGACACGCCATTAGCCAGTTCGCTGGCAACAATCGTAGAGAGCGGCGCCAGAACATTCTTTTCAACCAGGTTACAGCTGTTTGACTGAACGATTACGGTAGTCGGTGAAACTCTGATCCTCGCCACAGTAACGCCGTCGTAGATCCAGTCAGCACTTAACTGTGAAGTATCAATGTCCCCTGAGCTCACTTCTCCGGTCACGACAAACTGTGCCTCCGCGTGTGAGTCCATTGCATAAATACTCTTCGGTTCGGTTCGGGATGACCCAGTATGCATCGGTGTTACCAACGAGCCTGGCGTTATCACCTGGATGTCTTTAACCCACGCCATGCGTACGCCAATTCCGGGAACGTTGGTCTGATAAACCCGGGACAATGGATTATCGGTACGCTCATCGCTGGCGGTTAAAAAGGTGTAGCCCGTCTTGATCTCTCCATCGCTGGTACATGAAACAGAAATCGCATCCCCTAATGACTCTTGCGAGTAGAGCACGGTTCCCGGTTCGGCATCGGCATTCACCACTAATGCTGGCAGCGTGATTACCGCAGTCGAAGGTTCCTTACCATTTAAAATTGAACAACTGGCGCTTGCCATCTGGTAGCACATCAACAATCCACCGCATACCACCACCTGACACCCGCGTTTTATCATCCTTTGCATATTGCCTCCTTTTATCAATGGCAGTTAAGCGTTGTGGTAAAAATACCCGGTTCCGGTTGTGCCGGAACCGTCACCTCCGCCGAGCAGCGCTGCTGCGCCGTATCGCCCCATTGTGCGGTCACACGCTGCGTCCCTTTTAACCCGGTGACATACACTTCACCGGCATCGCCTACGATTGACGTCGCGCCGTCCATACTCAGCACGGCCCCAAAAGGCACTACGCCCTGGCCATATCGCAACGTCAGCAAGGCGCGTTTACCTGCCCGCGCGGTAAAGTCAGCCGCCACCACCGCACCTTTCGTCGGAATCACGTCCAAAGACGCATCCTGAATATCTAAATCATCGCGCCCCTGGGTATTCACGGTGATAGTATTGCGCCGATAGTTGGTTAAGGTCGGCACAATGGCATTGCCCCAACGGTCGGTATACACCCCTTGTGAATTCTGGATTTTGACGTTATCGCCATCGGCGATATGCACCACCGCAAAAGCGTCCTGGATTGATTGTCCCAGCGTGATTCCCTGCGAGTGCGCGACCACGGATCCCTGCGCGCTATAGCCCCACTGCTTGCTGTCTTGCTGATAGCTGTAATTCGCGCTGAATTCCCCCACCGAGGCCCGATAGCGCGAGGAGAGATAGGCGCCGTAGCCCACGTTGTTATCGGTGTAGGTCTGCTGAAGATTGTAATTTAAGTTGTTATTTTCCAGCAGCGTGCCGCTGACGCCCGCCTGGTGTGAAGTGTTACCTTTTTTCGAACTGGTCAGGTTGTAGGTGCCCCAGGAGTTCGCCAGCCAGCGCGAGAGCGGTACGTTAATCGAAATCGAAACCTGCTGGTCGTTATCGGTTGAAGGCGTTTTCGTCAGGCTGTAGTTCAGCGACCAGTTAACGCCCTGCCAGCTACTGCTGTAACCCAGGCTGACGCTGCGCTCATGGCCTTCCATTCCCCAGTAGTCCTGCTGATAGGCGTTGGCATATACCGACCCCCAGCTATGTAACGACTGTGAAAGGTTTAGCTGTAAGCGGCTCCGGCGGTTAAAAGCATTGCGATAGCTGTAAATGCTGTCGTCATCATAGGTGTTATTGCGCTGATCGAGCGCCTCCTGAAAGGTATAAAACCCGGAGGTGGAATAACGATAGCTGGCCAGCGTGACCGTGGTATTGGTCAGCGGAAAATCTTTTGCGTACTGCGCGCGCCACGACTGGCCGTTCGCATCTGCGCGACCGTCGTCAAACGCGGTTCTGGCCGCCGTCAAATCCATCGACACGGAACCAAAATCGCGTAAATCGGCCCCGATGCCGACCAGCCCGGCATGATACATCGACGCGCCCTGCAGACCGCCGTAGGCGGTAATCCCGTAAGGTAAGCCGTAAATGGCCGTCGCCTGGCCGAATTCCGGCTCCTCGCCGTTATCCACATCGCGATATTTTCCTGCCGCCAGGCTGTACTTCAGCGCGCCTTCGCGCTGCATAATCGGCACCGAGGAGCTGGCCTGAATAAAGCTGCGCTCCGTACCGTCGGCCTCCGTGACGGTGACTTCCAGATCCGCCCCTGCCGTGACCTGGGTTAAATCACGGATTTCAAACGGGCCGGGCGAGACGTTGGTCTGGTAGATGGTGTAACCGTTTTGTTTGATGGTCACTTTGGCATCGCTGTTGGCGATGCCGCGCACCACCGGGGCGAACCCCTGTAATCCGCTGGGCAGCATGCTGGTATCGGTCTCCAGCTTCACCCCGGTCATTTGTACGCTGTCGAACAGTTCGCCGTTGGTGTAGGTTTGCCCAAGCTGAAGCTGGCTGCGCAGGCGTTTGATATCACGCTCCAGCGTTGTGCTTATAGATTGCCAGCCGCTGTCATTCCCCCAGTTGCTGGAATTGCGCACCCGCCATGGGCCGATGTTCATACCCGAATTGAGACTGGCCCAGTTAGAGGTATTGTTGTCCCCATTCGACTGCTGATGCGAACCCGAAACATAGTAGCTGGTCCACAGCGCCGGAATGCCATCGTCCCAGGAAGCAGGATTGCTTTCGCCCGAAATTTGTTTGTCGCGGTAGATTTGCGGAATACGTAATTGCAGCACCTGAGTTTCCGGGCTGAAGTCATAGCGCGCATCAGCAATATATTCACTAATATCGCCCAGCAGCGTATCTTCATTAATATTATTTAATGCCGGGACGGTATCGACTTTGACGCCTAATTCGCGCAGTTCCGCTTTGGTGAATTGCGGAATCAGTTTGCTGTTATCTTTTGAAAGGAGGTAATTTAAATTTCGTTTATCGATGCGATCCTGATCCCAGACAATGGACGTTAAATACCGCCCGGGAGATAATCCGTTATGGCGTAAATAGGCTTCAAGCGCGCCGGTATTCTCCAGCGGCGTCCCCGTTTCCAGCGCGTTGAGATTGAAATAATCGTCAGCGCAAACGGAACCACTCGCCGTTAATATCGCGAATGTCAGCGTATTGAGTGCAAAAAGCCGGACAGTACGATGAGAAGACATAAACGCCACCCGTAAGAAATCGATAGCTCATTTACAGCGACTGTTTCCGCTGTCCGGTTTCTGATCCGTAATCATTAATTGCGGTCCAGACAACGTTACCTTTTACTGCCGATGGCAACGGAAAACGCTGCTCAGCAAACGGCGCGACCATCATGGTTAATGCCGAGGGAGAGTTTTGCTCTGATGCTGCTTTAATCTCTGTTCCCGCGACTTTTAGCTGTCCAAAGGTGACATAGAATGGCGTAGGGTTTTTCACCACTAACTGGTTTTGGCTGCGGCTAAACTGCAATGACTGCCAGGCCGTTTTCGCCTCACTTTCTTTCAGCGAAGCCGGGCGATAGAACAGCTTTAATTTGGTCTTAATAGCAAATTGCAGCGTGTTGTTATCGCGTAATTCTTCCGGGATCGCAGAAACAGATTTTATATTCGCCATAAACAGCGACTCACGGTCCTGCGGCAAGGCCGTTTTATTACCGGTATAAACTACGTGCAGCAGCGTCTGGCGATTTTCATCCAGTTTATAAATCGGTGGGGTAATAATAAATGGCGCTTTACTGTCATCAATATTACTGACCCAACTATGCACCAGATAACGTTTATCATTATCTTTATTTTTTAATGTTACCTGTACTTCAGACTGGTTGGCAGGATAAATAATTCGCGTTCCGCCAACCACTACGCCAGCATGAGCAATATTAATGCCAGTAGCTAACACCAGGGCTAATGTGGTAATGAGTCGTTTCATTTTTCCATTCCATTGAAATACTGGCCCAGCCTGGGCCAGGTTGTATGACAATTAACGATAAATCAGGGTATAAGTCGCTTGCGCGGTATAATCACCGGTGGTCGGTACCGTGCTGCCAACCTGAATAACTTCAGCTTTATAATTGAACACTACGCTGTCGCCATTGGCTTTATTCAAAGACGCATCAGGATCTGAGCCATCAAATTTTACGTAATTACTGCTGCCTTCCGGCAACATACGCACGCCGAGGTTCGTCGCGGTTCCCGTCGGTTGCAATACTTCCTCGTTATATCCGGCGATACGCGTACCATCAAATTTGATATTGAGGTTGGCAATCGCGGCATCACATTCCGTCAGCGTGATAGCAAAAGATTGTGAATCCCCCACTTTCTTATCTGCGCCAAATGCGGTTTGTGAAAGATTATTAAACGTCACCGTACCGTTTGTCGTTGTACCGTTAACATCCACTACGCAGCTATCAGGAATAATTTTTCCGTTAAAGGTTACGGTTCCCGTATCAACGGCTAATACAGGCATTGCGGCACCCGCCAGCACACTGCTTACAAACAACGAGGTGAGAATTTTTTTGCACATAACGTATTCCTTACATATGCTCACAAAAAGTAACAAAGAAAAAAGCAATTTTAACGAAAGGAACTTAAGACTGGCTGTAGATACGGATGCAACAACATCACTTGATATATAATATATCTTTATCGACTCATTCAATCCAAAACATTCCTTTGCGTGATCTATTCTACGGTTCATAACCTATAAAAGCGAACTAACATATTCACCAAAGATGATGCCGAACGCTGACTATTCCTTTAAATTCATAACGATAAGAATAGACACAATATTTTCTTAAATTTGAATTAAGAAGACTTTAATCAATTCAACAAGGGAATATTAAATACCACCTTATGATCCCAAAAAATAAGAATAGCGAAAAAACCAGCACAAAAATGCGAGTAAAATTAGTCAATACCGAATATATACAAAAAAGTAATATATTGAGTCTATAATTAACAGCCCAAGTGCGGGCTACAAATACCACAGCAGATCAATTTTACTTACTGCGGCAATTAACAAAGAAATGTGATCTACAGCAAATTAGTCGCATACGCGAAGGCAAGCGCAGACATTCAGCACGCAGAGAGAAAATGAAAAGAGAGGGAAAGGTGCCAGCAACGCGTGGGGGAAGTCCCCCACACCGGCCTGTGCCGATGCGGGGGAAGAACAGTTAAAACCAAAATCAGTTACTGCCGAACATGTCCTTAATCCAGCCAGCGACACCGTCGCTATCTTTCTTCTCCTGCTGCGGCGGTTGTTGCTGTTGCTGCTGTTGTGGCTGCTGCTGCGGCGTTGACTGATCGAACGGATTCCCCGACTGCTGCTGCATTTCACCCTGCTGACACAGTGAATCCGGATCGGTGGTCCACACCGGGAGCGTACGCATCCCGCCGCTACATACGAAGTTGCCGTCGTAGTCCACGCCCATATCTACCACATCTTCCGGCGGCGTCAGCACCAGCGGTGTCGGCGTCTGGTTCGCCAGATAACGCTGATAAATCGACATCGCGCCGCTGGCGCCGTACAGCTTGGTTGGCTGGTTGTTATCACGGCCAACCCAGGTAATGGTCACCTGGCTGCCGTCAATCCCGGCAAACCAGGTATCCACGTTGTTGTTGGTGGTCCCGGTTTTCCCTGCCAGATGCAGCCCTGGATACTTCGCGCCAAGCTGGCGACCCGTACCACGCTGAACCACCTGCTGCATGGTCCACAGCGTCATATACGCCGCCTGCGCCGGAACGGCGCGCTCGGCCTGCGGGAAGCTCTGGTACAACACCGTACCATCTTCAGCAATCACCGAACGCAGCGCTGACAGCGGCGCGCGGTTCCCGCCACTGGCGATAGTCTGGAACGCCTGTGCTACTTCGATTGGCGTCAGGTTCAACGCTCCAAGCAGCATGGCCGGAACCGGGTTAAGCTGATCTTTCGGCGCGCCCAGCTTCAGCCAGGTGTCGGTCACAGCAGGCAGGCCCAGCGCCATCCCCAGATTTACCGTTGGCACGTTCATCGAGCGCGTTAACGCATCCACCAGCATCACTTTTCCGCTTTCGCTATAGCGACGGTCATCGTTCTGCGGCGACCACACCTGGCCGTTCGGCTGACGCAGCGCAATCGGCGCATCGGCAATCCAGGTATTGAGACGGTACAGCTTCGGCTGACTGAGTGCGGTCAGATAGGTCGCAGGCTTGGCCAGAGAGCCAATCGAACGACGCGCCTGCATCGCACGGTTATAGCCCGCAAACTGCGGTTCTGCTCCGCCGACCATGGCGCGAACTTCACCGCTAAAGCGGTCAACCACCACAATCGCCGTTTCCAGATCGCTCAGCTTACGCTGTTTCTTCAGCACCGGAATGCCTTCCACCGCCGCTTTTTCGGCGGCGTCCTGCGCCACGGAATCAAAGGTGGTGAAGATTTTCACGCCGGAGAGATCTTTAACTTTATCGCCCAGCTTCGCCTGTAGCTCCTGACGCACCATCTGCATAAACGCAGGCTGCGGGGAGATCACCCCACCACGCGGCTGTACGCCTAATGGACGCGCGCTCAGCATGTCATACAGATCCTGGTCGATAATCTGCTGCTGTTGCAGCAAACGCAGAACCAGGTTACGACGCTCCAGCGCCAGCTTCGGGTTACGCCATGGGTTGTAGATCGACGCCCCTTTAACCATCCCTACCAGCAGCGCCTGCTGGTCGAGGCTCAGTTCTTCCACCGGACGACCGAAATAATAGAGGCTCGCCAGCGGGAAGCCGCGGATCTCATTATCACCGCTTTGACCGAGATAGACTTCGTTCATGTACAGCTCAAGAATGCGATCTTTGCTGTAACGCGCGTCCATAATCAGCGCCATATAGGCTTCGTTGGCTTTACGCCAGTAAGAGCGTTCGCTGGAGAGGAACAGGTTTTTCACCAACTGCTGAGTCAGCGTACTGGCACCCTGTACCGTACGACCCGCCGTCAGGTTCGCCAGCACCGCACGACCAATGGAATAGAGGCTGATACCGTCATGTTCATAGAAGTGACGGTCTTCGGTCGCCAGCAGCGTATCCACCAGCAGATCCGGGAAGCCGCTACGCGGAACAAACAGGCGCTGCTCGCCGTTAGGCGAAGAAAGCATGGTGATCAGACGCGGATCGAGACGGAAGAAACCGAACTGGCGGTTGTTATCCATATTCTCGATGGTGTCCAGATGATCGCCGTCAAAGGTCAGACGCGCGCGCACCTGCCCTTCTTTGCTGTCCGGGAAGTCAAACGGACGACGAATCATCTCGATGCTCTTCGCCTGCACGGTAAATTCGCCCGGACGCGTCATCTTCGTCACCTGACGATACTGCGTAGCCTCCAGCAGCTTCACCATCTCGTTCTTACCGATAGGCATTTCTGGCTCAAGGTTAACCATACGGCCATATACCGCCGCAGGAAGCTGCCAGACTTTGCCATCAATACGACTACGGATTTTTTGGTCCAGATACACGCCGTAAATGGCGATCAGCACCAAAAAGACAATCGACAGTTTTACCAGCAGCCAGAACCAGCCGCGCTTACCACGAGGCTTACGCCCTTTGCCCTTACCCTTACGCGGCATCGGTTCTTCATCCTCATAGTCATCATCATCATAATCGTCGTCATACTCTTCATCTCTGAGTTGACGACGGCTCACCTTTTGTTTCACCGGACGCGATGGTTTCCCTTTACGTCCAATTGGCTCGCGGTCATTCCCCGCCATGCTTTTTCTCCGCAACATTCAGGCGCAAGGGCCCGATTCTCTGTTCTTCCGTCCTGCGACAGAAGAAGAAATCTCTCAATTATTACCGCTCTTTGCCGGATGCGGCATAAACGCCTTATCCGGCCTACCGTTTCATTACGAATACTTTTTGGTGCGCCGCGTTGGCGCGGTATTCGCCGGATCGTCCGGCCAGACATGTTTGGGATAGCGCCCTTTCATCTCTTTTTGCACCTCGCGGTACGATCCCTGCCAGAACGCGCTCAAATCACTGGTCACCTGTAGCGGTCGCTGGGCAGGAGACAGCAGTTCCAGCACCAACGGTATGCGTCCCTGGGCGATGGTTGGGGTCTTCGCTTCACCAAACATTTCCTGCATCCGCACCGCCAGTACCGGAGGATTATCCTCATGATAGCGAATGGCGATCCGGCTTCCCGTCGGCACAGTGTAATGCGCCGGCAGTTCACTATCCAGACGTTGCAGCATTGACCAATCCAGCAAACCGCGCAACGCCTGAGCCACATTTAGCGCTTTTAACGCGCGTAACGAGTGCACACCGCTCATGTGCGGCAGCAGCCAGCTCTCCAGCGACGCCAGCAGAGAGTCCTCATCTACCGCGGGCCAGTCATACTCTGGCAACCAGTTTGCCGCGCATTGCAGACGCAGGCGAAACTGCTCGGCTTCCGGCGTCCAGTTGAGCACACTGAGTCCTTTATCGCGAATGCCGTTCAACATCGCCTGGTGCAACTCCTCTTCCGAGGGTTTGGCCAGCGGCTGTACTTTTACCGTTAGCTGACCAATGCGCGACCGACGCAAGGCCTTTAACGTTCCCTGAGTCTCATCCCATTCGATGGTGTCGGACTGTTGCAGCAGTTCAGGACATGCCTGCATCAACGCCTCGATATCCAGCGGCAAGGCCAGCAGAATACGCGCATCCGGCGAAGCGCTGCCCTGCAGTAACAACGGTGCTATCAGCCATTCATGGCGTCCTGAGGCGTCATCAGCATCCAGCATTGCCCCCATACCGTTGGCCAGTTGATAGCGCCCTTCCTGCCCGCGTCTACGCGCGATCCGATCGGCAAACGCCTGCGCCAGCAATGAGGGGAGCAGCGCGCTGTCGGGGTGTCCGTTGCGAACGTTAAGCCGTTTCAGCAATTGTTGACTGCGCTGCTGCCAGGCAGGCTGATTTCGTGAAAACGCCACGGCCAGATCGGTACTGCCGCCGCGCGGCGGCTCTTCCAGAATCGCAGCCAGTTTCGCCGCCGTTGCCGCTTCATCGTCATTGTTGGCGCTAACCAGCATAGCCGCTAAACGGGGGTCGTTACCCAACGCCGCCATTTTCTGCCCCGTGGCGCTGAGCCTGTCGCCTGCAAGCGCGCCCAGCATCTCCAGCAGCCGTTTTGCCGCCTGCAGGTTGATAGTGGGCGGCGCATCCAGCCAGTTCAGTTGCTCAGGGTCAGTGCATCCCCATTGCAGCAACTCCATCAACAGCCCGGACAGGTCGCTCTGTAATATCTCCGCGTCTCCCTGCGCCGCCGCTCTTTCCGCCTGCTCTTTAGCAAGCAGATGCAAACAGATACCGGGCTCCAGACGCCCTGCGCGACCCGCTCGCTGGGTCATTGAAGCCTGACTGATGCGCTGGGTAATCAGCCGCGTCAAACCGGTACGTGCGTCATAGCGCGCCATGCGCTCCTGCGCGCAGTCCACCACCAGCCGGATACCTTCAATCGTTAAGCTGGTTTCGGCAATATTGGTCGCCAGCACCACTTTGCGCTTACCTTGCGGCGCGGGCAAAATCGCCTGACGCTGTTCGGCAAGCGTCAATGCGCCATACAGCGGGCACAGCACCACATCGCTGCCTACTCGCGTTGCCAGCTGCTCCTGCACACGCAGGATTTCTCCCACTCCCGGTAAAAACAGCAGCAGCGACCCGCTTTCATGGCGCAGTAGATCTGCTGTTGCTATCGCCACCGCTTCATCAAAACGCAGATACGCCGCTAACGGTTGAAACCGCCGCTCAACGGGGAATGCGCGGCCTTCAGAGACGATCGTCGGCGCATCGGGCAACATCTGCTGCAAACGCCCGTTGTCCAGAGTGGCGGACATAATCAACAGTTTTAAATCGTCACGCAGCCCTTGCTGTACGTCCAGCAACAAAGCCAGCGCCAGGTCGGCCTGCAGGCTCCGCTCGTGAAATTCGTCGAGGATCACTAACCCAACGCCCGCCAGTTCAGGATCGCGCTGGATCATGCGCGTCAGCACACCTTCCGTTACCACCTCCAGTCGGGTCTGCGGCCCTATGCAGCTTTGCGCGCGCATGCGATACCCCACGGTCTCGCCAGGCTTTTCATTCAGCAATTCCGCTAACCGCTGCGCCACGTTGCGCGCCGCCAGACGGCGCGGCTCCAGCAAAATAATCCGTCCCTTGATCCCGCGATGCTCAAGAAGCCGCAACGGCAGCCAGGTCGATTTCCCGGCCCCGGTCGGCGCCGTTAGCAGAACCTGCGACGAGGCATCAAGGGCGGTAAGCAGTTCAGGCACTACGGCGGCAACGGGCAACGACGTCACAAATGGCTCCAGAGGGTTAACATTCTTCGCGCTGCATTGTAGCATCGCGTTAATTCATAACCGAGTATCCATCATGTCTGAGCCAAAAAGGCTGTTCTTTGCGATTGAATTGCCAGGCGAGGTTCGGGAGCAGTTAATCCACTGGCGGGCCGCGCAGTTCCCCCCAGAAGCGGGTCGTCCCGTCGCCGCCGATAATCTGCATCTGACGCTGGCCTTTTTAGGCGATGTCAGCGCGGAGAAGCAGCAGGCGCTGTCGCAGCTCGCGGGGCGTATTCGCCAGCCGGGTTTTACGCTCAAGTTCGATGATGCCGGGCAATGGCTGCGATCCAGGGTCGTGTGGCTGGGAATGCGTCAGCCACCGCGCGGGTTGCTGCAGTTGGCGAATATGCTGCGGGCACAGGCCGCACGCAGTGGGTGCTACCAAAGCCCGCAGCCGTTTCACCCGCATATCACGCTGCTGCGCGATGCCGGCCACGCGGTTCCCATCCCCCCACCGGGCTTTGGCTGGTCGTTTCCGGTCACGGAATTTGCGCTTTACTCCTCCTCATTTGCACGAGGACGCACGCGTTATACACAGCTGCAACGCTGGACGCTGACTGAATAATTAAAGGGACTGCTGATGCAATTTTCTCCACCTTTACAACCGGCTACGCTCATTCAGCGCTACAAGCGCTTTTTAGCGGATGTGATCACACCGGATGGCACTGAGTTAACGCTACACTGCCCAAATACCGGCGCGATGACCGGATGCGCAACCCCGGGTGACACCGTCTGGTATTCGACATCAGAAAATACTAAACGGAAATATCCACATACCTGGGAATTAACGCAAACCCAATCCGGGGCATTTATTTGTGTTAACACACTGTGGGCCAATAGATTAACGAAAGAGTCGATTCAGCAGGCGTTAATTTCGGAAGTTTCAGGCTACAGCGTCTTGAAAAGCGAAGTAAAATACGGCGCCGAAGGGAGCCGCATCGACTTTTTGTTGCAGGCGGATTCCCGACCAGACTGCTATATTGAAGTGAAATCAGTCACGTTGGCGGAAAAAGATCAGGGTTATTTTCCCGATGCCATCACTGAACGAGGTCAGAAACATCTTCGGGAATTGATGAGCGTAGCGGCCGAAGGCAAGCGGGCGGTGATATTTTTCGCGGTGCTGCATTCAGCCATTACACGGTTTTCACCCGCGCGCCATATCGATGCAAAATATGCGCAATTATTAGTTGAAGCACAGCTTAAGGGGGTAGAAATTCTGGTTTATAAAGCGGAACTTTCTGCCCATGGTATGACTCTTAAAGAGCCGTTGCCCATTACCTTGTAATGGTGTAAACATTTGGTTAATTAGTATTCTGGGCGCGTGGGCAAATACGCTTTTCCTCACAGGGTTGTCAAGTGTTACGTTTAGATAATTGCTATCCGGAAAAGCATCTGCTATTTATAGCGACCTGATTTTTCCCCCGAACATGGGGATCGATAGTGCGTGTTAAGGAGAAGCAACATGCAAGAAGGGCAAAACCGTAAAACATCGTCCCTGAGTATTCTCGCCATCGCTGGGGTGGAGCCGTACCAGGAGAAACCGGGCGAAGAGTATATGAACGAAGCCCAGCTGTCGCACTTCAGGCGTATTCTTGAGGCATGGCGTAATCAACTTAGGGATGAAGTTGATCGCACCGTATCTCATATGCAAGACGAAGCGGCTAACTTCCCTGATCCGGTGGACCGCGCCGCACAGGAAGAAGAATTCAGCCTTGAGCTGCGTAACCGTGACCGTGAGCGCAAACTGATCAAAAAGATCGAGAAGACGCTGAAGAAAGTGGAAGACGAAGATTTCGGCTACTGCGAATCATGCGGCGTAGAAATTGGTATTCGCCGTCTGGAAGCGCGTCCGACAGCCGATCTGTGCATCGACTGTAAAACGCTGGCAGAAATCCGCGAAAAACAAATGGCAGGTTAATTCCGGTCATTTTTACCACGTTTACTACAGGCGGGAGCATCTCCCGCCTTATTATTTGTTAGTCCGCAAAATGAGCGATTCACACTATATTGGCCGCTTCGCCCCTTCCCCCTCCGGCGAACTGCATTTCGGTTCACTGATTGCCGCCCTCGGCAGTTACCTGCAGGCTCGTGCCCGGCGCGGAATCTGGCGAGTACGCATTGAAGATATTGACCCCCCTCGTGAAGTTCCCGGTGCTGCAGATACGATTCTGCGTCAGCTGGAACATTACGGACTGCACTGGGATGGCGACATTTTGTGGCAATCCCAGCGCCATGACGCCTACAGAGAAGCGCTCGCCTGGCTGCATCAACAGGATCTGAGCTATTACTGCACCTGTACGCGCGCGCGTATTCAAAGCGTCGGCGGCATTTACGATGGTCACTGCCGTGAGCTACGCCACGGGCCTGAACAGGCCGCAGTTCGCATTAAGCAACGCCATCCGGTAATGCAGTTTACGGACCAGTTGCGCGGCGTGATTCAGGCCGACCCACAGCTTGCAGGCGAAGATTTTATTATCCACCGGCGCGACGGACTGTTTGCCTATAACCTCGCGGTGGTCGTCGATGACCACTTCCAGGGCGTAACCGAGATTGTGCGCGGCGCCGATCTTATCGAGCCAACCGTACGGCAGATTTCATTGTATCAACAGTTTGGCTGGCAGGCGCCGGACTATATTCATCTGCCGCTGGCGCTTAACGAGCAAGGCGCTAAACTTTCCAAGCAAAATCATGCACCTGCATTGCCGAAAGGCGATCCGCGTCCGGTGATTGTCGCCGCGCTGCGCTTTCTCGGCCAGCGCGCCGATCTTCCGTGGCAGGAGATGCGCGTGGAGCAGATCCTGGCGTTTGCAGTGGAAAACTGGAGCCTGAAAGCAGTGCCAGAATCGGCGATATTAAATCCGCCATTCTCAAATGCGCCATGCTGAGCTATGATTAGCCGCTATTTTTACACAGCAACACTTGTTCTGATTGAAGTTTGACACTACCGAGGTGCACTATTTTTACCCGAGTCGCTAATTTTTGCCGCAAGGTGCTAAGCCGCGAGGAGCGCGAGGCCGAGCTTGCCGTCGCCCGTCCACATATGACGGTAATCCCGCGTGAGCAGCACTCTATCTCCCGCAAAGATATCAGTGAAAATGCCCTGAAGGTAATGTACAGGCTCAATAAGGCCGGATACGAGGCATGGCTGGTTGGCGGAGGCGTACGCGATCTTTTGCTGGGCAAAAAGCCGAAAGATTTTGATGTCACCACTAACGCTACGCCAGATCAGGTGCGAAAACTGTTTCGTAACTGTCGCCTGGTCGGTCGCCGTTTCCGTCTGGCCCATGTCATGTTTGGCCCGGAAATCATCGAAGTGGCGACTTTCCGCGGTCATCATGAAGGCAGCGAGTCCGATCGCACAACCTCCCAGCGCGGACAAAACGGCATGCTGCTGCGCGACAACATCTTCGGCTCCATTGAAGAAGATGCCCAGCGTCGCGACTTCACGATTAACAGCCTGTATTACAGCGTGGCCGATTTCACCGTGCGCGATTACGTCGGCGGCATGCAGGATCTCGAAGAGGGCATCATTCGCCTGATCGGTAATCCGGAAACGCGCTATCGCGAAGACCCTGTGCGTATGCTGCGCGCCGTGCGCTTTGCCGCCAAGCTCGACATGCGTATCAGCCCGGAAACCGCAGAGCCGATCCCGCGTCTGGCAACGCTGCTTAACGATATTCCCCCCGCACGCCTGTTCGAAGAAGCGCTTAAGCTGTTACAGGCGGGCTATGGGTATGAAACCTATAAAAAACTGCGTGAGTACAGCCTGTTCCAGCCGCTGTTCCCAACCATTACGCGCTATTTCACCGAAGACGGTGACAGCCCGATGGAACGCATCATCGCCCAGGTACTGAAGAATACCGATAACCGCATTCACAATGATATGCGCGTTAACCCGGCGTTCTTGTTCGCCGCCATGTTCTGGTATCCGTTACTGGAAGCCGCACAGAAAATTGCGCAGGAAAGCGGTCTGGCCTACTACGACGCATTCGCGCTGGCAATGAACGACGTGCTGGACGAAGCCTGCCGCTCGCTGGCTATACCAAAACGTCTGACCTCGCTGACCCGCGATATCTGGCAGCTGCAGCTACGCATGTCTCGTCGTCAGGGTAAACGCGCCTGGAAGCTGATGGAGCATCCGAAGTTCCGCGCCGCTTACGATCTGCTGGCCCTGCGCGCCGAAGTAGAAAACAATGCCGAACTGCAACGACTGGCGAAATGGTGGGGTGAATTCCAGGTTTCAGCGCCGCCAGAACAAAAAGGCATGCTGAACGAACTGGATGAAGAGCCAGACGTACGCCGTCGCCATCGTCGCCCGCGTAAACGCGCGCCGCGTCGCGAAGGTTCCGCATGACCCATCACGTATACCCAATGGATTTCGGGTTGCATCAAGGCGGTGACGCAGATGCAGCCTGAAACACGACGGGTATATATCGCCCTCGGCAGTAACCTCGCTTCCCCGCTGGAGCAGGTTAATGCTGCCGTCAAAGCGATTGGCGACATTCCCGACAGCCGCATCGTGGCAATCTCCTCGTTTTACCGCACACCGCCGTTAGGTCCGCAGGATCAACCAGACTACCTGAACGCCGCCGTGGCGCTGGAAACCGCCCTCGCCCCCGAAGCATTGCTGGACCATACTCAGCGTATTGAACTGCAACAGGGCCGCGTGCGCAAAGCTGAACGCTGGGGGCCACGCACGCTGGACCTCGACATTATGCTGTTTGGCGACGAAGTGATTAACACCGACCGTCTGACTGTGCCGCACTACGACATGAAAAACCGTGGTTTTATGCTGTGGCCGTTATACGAAATTGCGCCAGAGCTTTTCTTCCCGGATGATCAACAATCACTTGCGTTGCTCGTCCAGCAAACCTCCCCCTGCCCTGCACGCTGGTAGTAGCGTTATATAACAAAGTTAATTACGGGAAAAACACTTTCCATATTAATTAAACTACATTTCGTTTTCAGCAAAACTAATTTATACACGTTCTTCCACTACAACCCATGTAAAATAATTATTATTAAAGAATAATTATTGATTAGTTTCTGCGCCCCCTTACAAAAAACCATATTCTGTAAAAATATGACAAAAAGAACCAAATGAGAATTTCCCCAAAATAATGCCAAAATTAAATGATTTTACCAAATCCATAAACCCAAATTATTTTACAAAACATTACCAACAGCTAAAATATGCCCCTGCTATTTAATATAGCAAAATAGCAATTATCTAATATTTCAAATCCTGTAAGGATACAGTAATGAAAAAAGCAATTTTGGCAGCAGCCATGGTTATGGCAATGGGTTCAACTTCAGCAATGGCAGCGGATGCAGAAGGCGGCCAGATTAATTTTCACGGTTTAGTGAGCGCAACAACCTGTTCTAAAGTGGTTTCCACTAGCCGTGGTGACGAGTCCACCGATGGCAACGTCTATCTGGAGACCGCAACACCTGCTGATATCACCACTGAAGTCGCTGATTCTACTTACGGCGCAAAAGCAGAACCTTTCTCCATCATTCTGAACTGTAAAGATGCTGCCGAAGTGACCACCGGTACTAAGGCTAGTCTGTCAATGGTCTCTGCTTTTGGTAACACCAAAGGGACTCTGGATAACGACACCAACCTGACTGCTGCTGGCATGGCTGCTGCGAAGAACGTAAACATCGCTATCCATGACGACGTCACCAAAACGCTGATGAAAGTTGATGGTGCAGACGTTCACGAAGCCACCTTCAGTGAAGGCAAAATCGCGACCTATAACTTCGTAGCTTCTTACGTTAAAGCGAACGGTACTGATACAGTAACCCCAGGTCACGTTACCACCAACGCAATGTATACCTTTACCTATCAGTAATCGTTTTTTTAAACGATGAAATAAACAGGTAATAAGACGATCGTTAATAGCACCATGTAGTAATCAGGATTCATTTTCTATTAACACGTCGTGTAATAACGGGGTAGTGATGACTACAGCAATCACTCCCCCGTCATTGATTTATAAACATCCAACTCACTACAAGCAAGGAATGCTCATGTTGAATTTTAAGAAAACGCTTACCACATTGGTACTTGCAGGAAGCTTATTTAGTAATATCAGCCATGCCGATATCATTATTTCCGGCACGCGCATCATTTATGATGAAAATAAAAAAGATGTCAGTGTTCGCCTGGAAAACAAAGGGACTCGCCCATTACTGGTGCAAAACTGGATTGATATGGGGAATGAAAACAGCGATCCGGGCAGTATTAAGGCGCCTTTCGTCTCTACGCCTCCGGTTTCACGAATTGAACCCAAACGCGGTCAATCCGTAAAAATCATGTATACCCAGGCCACCGCATTGCCAAAAGACCGCGAAAGCGTGTTCTGGTTCAACGTGCTGGAAGTGCCGCCTAAAGCCGACACCAGCAAAGAAGAAAACAAAAATTTGCTGCAGTTAGCCTTCCGCACTCGCATCAAATTGTTTTACCGCCCTGCAGGTCTTCAGGGTTCACCTGCCGAAGCCACCAAACAGTTGAAGTGGCAGATGGGGAATGAACAAGGCAAAGCAGCCGTGCAGGTGAATAACCCAACCCCTTACTACGTTTCGTTTAATGATGCTGTCGTTACGGTTGGCGGAAAACGCTACACCGTAGACGCCACCATGGTTGCACCTCTGAGTAAAGCATCCTTCAGCGTTAAAGGTCTGCAAAACGCCACCTCAGGCAAGCTGGACTACCACGCCATTAATGATTACGGCGGTATGATCGAAGGTTCCGTTTCTCTGTAATCAATTAATCAAAACGCAGGATGAAAAGACGGTGCAAAACGTTCCTCATAAAAATAAGATGCCGAAAAAAACGCTGCTGGCGGTTTGCTGCGCACTGTTTTATAGCCAGTCGGGTTTAACCGCCGAAAGCGTTGAATATGACAGCACCTTCCTGATGGGGAGCAGTGCCTCAACGATTGATATCAGTAAATATGCCGATGGCAACCCAACGCCAGCGGGGATCTACAATGTAAAGGTTTACGTTAACGAAAAAGCGGTCGCCACCCTGTCGATACCGTTTATTGATACCGGTAAAAAGAGTGCGCAAGCCTGCCTGACGTCAAAAAACCTGGCGCAGTTGCATATCAAACAGCCTGAACTCTCCGGTGAGCAGGCCATTCTGAAGAAAGGCAATGAAGAAGAGGAAGACTGTTTAAATCTTCCGGCGCTTATCGATCAGTCAAACGTGAGCTTTGATATGGGCGAACAACGTCTGGATGTCTCCATTCCACAGGCGTGGCTGATCAAAGGTTATTCTGGCTATGTTGAACCGTCCCTGTGGGAAAGCGGTATTCCGGCGGCGTTATTTTCCTATAACCTTAACGGCTACCACAGCACCAGCAGTGGTACTGACAACGACAGCCTGTACGCCGCATTTAACACCGGTATCAACCTCGGCGCATGGCGCCTGCGCGCCAGCGGCAACTATAACTGGACGAAAGATGGCGACAGTAATTTCGACTATCAGAACCGTTATCTGCAGCGCGACCTGCCGGCGCTACGCTCACAACTGATCGTCGGCGAAGCTTATACCACCGGCGAAACCTTCGACTCGGTGAGTATTCGCGGCGCGCGTCTGTATAGCGACACCCGCATGCTGCCTTCGCAGTTGGCTAACTACGCGCCGATCATCCGTGGCGTCGCCAACACCAACGCCAAAGTGACCATCACTCAGGGCAGCTACAAGATTTATGAAGCGACCGTCCCGCCGGGACCTTTCGAAATCAACGATATCAGCCCGTCCGGCTACGGTAGCGATCTGGTCGTCACCATCGAAGAAGCCGACGGCAGCAAACGCACCTTCTCTCAGCCGTTCTCTTCAGTTATGCAGATGCAGCGTCCGGGCGTCGGGCGCTGGGATCTGAGCGTCGGGGAAGTCAATAACGACGAACTTCACGACAAGCCCAATATGGCGCAGGGTTCGTACTACTACGGTCTGAACAACGTGCTGACGGCCTACACCGGCGTTCAGGCCACGGATAATAACTACCTTGCAGGGCTCTTCGGCCTCGGCCTGAACACGTCCTTTGGCGCGCTGGCGGTCGACGTAACCCACTCGCGCGCGGAAATCCCGGACGACAAAACCTATCAGGGACAAAGCTATCGCGTAACGTGGAACAAACTGATTGAAGCGACCGATACGTCGTTCAACGTCGCGGCTTACCGCTATTCGACGCAAAACTATCTCGGCCTGAATGATGCTATCGAGCTTATCGACGACGCCAAATTCAAAGGTGAAGATGCCGAGCAGGACACCATGAATAACTTCTCGCGCATGAAGAATCAGGTCACCGTCAGCATGAACCAGCCTTTGCAGTCGGCTGAGGTTGATTACGGTTCATTTTATCTGTCAGCCACCTGGACCGACTATTGGGCGAGCAACGAGAGCCGCAGCGATTACAGCATGGGCTACGGCAAAGGCTTCTCCTGGGGCAGCATGAGCATCAACCTGCAGCGCACCTGGGATGAAGAGGGTCAGAAGGATGATTCGCTCTATATCAACTTCAACATACCGCTGGCAAACCTGCTGGGCGGTGAACATCGCCGCTCAGGTTTCAATAACCTGAGCACCCAGATGCGTACCGATTTTAACGGTGGGCACCAGCTCAGCATGAACAGTAGCGGCAGCAGTGAAGACAACAAGTTCAACTACAGCGTCAACACCGGCTACACCATGCAAAAAGAGGGTAAGAACATCTCTGATGTCGGCGGCTACACCAGCTACCAGTCGCCGTGGGGTGATATTTCGGCCTCTGCCTCCGCCAATAACGACAGCAACCGTCAGTACTCGCTTTCCACCAATGGCGGCTTTGTACTGCACAGCGGCGGGCTGACCTTTACTAACGACAGCTTCGGCAACAACGATGCCATCGTGCTGGTGAAAGCCCCTGGCGCTAAAGGCGCCAAAATTAACGGCGGCAGCAGCACCATTGACCGCTGGGGTTACGGCGCAACGAACTCGCTGACGGCCTACCGTGAAAACCAGGTCAACCTCGACATTGACACAATGGATAACGACGTCGAGCTCAAGAGCACCAGCGCCACCCTGGTTCCACGCGATGGCGCGGTCGTTTTCGCCAGTTTTGAAACCGATGAAGGGCGTTCAGCCATTCTCAACATGACGCGCGACGATGGTAAAACCATTCCATTCGGCGCTGAAGTTTACGAGAACGACGTGCAGATCGGCAATATGGGCCAGGGCGGCCAGGCATTTGTTCGCGGCATTAGCGACAGCGGCGAACTTTCGGTGAACTGGTTCGAAAACAACCAGCCAACCCGTTGTAAGGCAATCTTCCAGTTGCCGGCAACACAACAAACGGTCGGCGCCAGCCAGACCCTACTGTTAGACAACATTACGTGTCGTGTCATCAACCACAATGTAAATGGAATCCCCAATGAAAAGGAATAAGCGCTTTTTAGCTGCCTCCGTACTCGCGGTACTGTTTCCGCTGACCAGCCAGGCGGAAACAGTGAACGTCGACTTCACCGCCACCGTACTGGGCACCACCTGTAACATGACCATTGCCGCGCTGGATGGTTCATCAGTTTCCGGCGACGCCACCAACGGCTATAAGTTAACGGTGGGCGACGTCGGTCTGGATAAGATCGTTAAGAAATCAGCAGAGTCGCAGAAGAACTTTAAGTTTGTCTCCAGCGAATGTGCCGGTTCAATGACCAGTATCACCACCACACTGGCGACATCCGCATCCGCCAGCGGCAATTTTATTAAAAATGAATCCCTCGAAACCGGTGCCGCCACCAATATTGGCATGGGCTTTAAGCGTAAAAGCACCAGCGGTGAAACCTATATGACGCCGGGTGCTTCTAGTACCCTCACCTGGTCTCCTGAGGAGCGCACCAACAACGCCCTTGAAATGACCGTGGCGCTGCGCGAACTGACGGATGGCGCGGGTACCACCGGCGCATTCAGCTCCAAAGCGACCTTTACCTTCACTTATCAATAACAGGGACGATGATAATGAAAAAACAATTTTTGCGCGGGTTAATTTTTGGCGCACTGGCAACGATGGGTACGGGCGTTTCCACCCTGGCGCAGGCCGACGGCACGGCAAGCCTGGATTTAACCGTAGAAGCCAATATCACCGCCGGCACCTGTTCAGCATCGGTGGTTGACGGCGGGACAGCCACCGCTACGATTGGTCTGGGCAACGTGTATATCTCGGAAGTCTGGGCTAAAAGCAAATCAAAACCTTTTAGCCTGCGCTTTAGCGACTGCGCCGGGTTAAAAGATAAAACGGCGACACTAAAGATTGAAGCGGCGGAAGGAAAGTGCGCTGGAGGCAACTCCGATAACCCCGAGTTTGCCAACGCCTCAGCATCAGCAACAAAGGCAGCTAAAACCGGTTTGGAAATCTGGACGACAGCAACGCCAGAAGGCGCGGATAGCGTACGGTTCTACTGTGGCCATGCTGCAACAGACCTGCATACTATCGATCTCTCAACTGCGACATCTACCACGCCTCTGGATTATCCGCTAAGCGCGCGTCTGGTGCCGGTATCCACTGGGTCAACGCTACTTTCTCAGCTGACTGCGGGTGATTTTCTGGCTTCAACTATTTTCACCATTACTTACCAGTAACGGTAATCGCCATGATGCGTTTGCGTAGATTCACACTCTCCGCGTTAATTTCAGGGCTGGCAACAGCCCTGGTTGTCGCGCCGCTGTATGCCGACACCAACGTGGATTTCACCGCCACCGTGCAGAAGGATACCTGCCAGATAGAAATTAATGGCAGTGGAACGGTAAATTTCGCAACCGTAGGTCCCGCCTATTTCGCTGACGGCATTTCCGCCGAAAGCGACTATAAGGGGGGAGAAGAGTTCTCCATTAAGCTCCTGAGTTGCCCGGTCAGCGACGGAGCCATGACCAATGTGACGTTTGAATTCACGCCGCAAAGCGGGCAGTTTGCCGCGGGCAATCAGCAGGTGTTTGCCAACGAGCTTATTCAGAGCGCAGGCGGAGCAGACAACGTAGGCGTGGTGATCTTTACCACGGACGCCCCGCGTAAGAATGTGTTGAATACGGATGGCACATCGCGAGCAACCTTTAACGCAACGGCCTACAGCGATACCAGCTGGACCTTTTACTCCAGAATGCAAAAAATCCTTGATAGCGGCACGGTGACGCCAGGTGAGTTAAGCAGCCGTGTGTTAGTGAATGTAAAATACGAATAACGCCACGGTCCGTTCACAACAGCCAGTTCCCTAAACATATTCCCGACGGAACACCGTCGGGAATTCCCACAAAGGGCTAACGCTTTTCTGCTTCATTCCCCTACAATGCGCCCATTCTATTCATCAATATTATGGCCGGAGAGGTTATGAGCAAACCCACTACTATCGCTGTGCTGCAGAAATGCAAACAAGAGAAAAAGCGCTTCGCAACAATCACTGCCTACGACTATAGCTTTGCTAAACTGTTCGCCGATGTTGGCCTCAACGTGATGCTGGTTGGCGATTCGCTGGGCATGACGGTACAGGGGCACGACTCCACCCTGCCGGTCACCGTGGAAGACATTGCCTACCACACCCGCGCCGTGCGCCGTGGCGCGCCCAACTGCCTGCTGCTCTCCGACCTGCCGTTTATGGCTTACGCCACTCCGGAGCAGGCATTTGAAAACGCCGCCATCGTGATGCGCGCGGGCGCGAATATGGTCAAAATCGAAGGTGGCGCCTGGCTTACGGATACCGTAAAAATGCTCACCGAACGCGCGGTGCCGGTTTGCGGTCATCTGGGATTAACCCCCCAGTCGGTGAATATCTTCGGCGGCTATAAAATTCAGGGTCGCGGCGACGCCGGACAGGTACTGCTGGACGACGCGCTGGCCTTAGAAGCCGCCGGCGCTCAACTGCTGGTGCTGGAGTGCGTGCCGGTTGAGCTGGCGAAGCGCGTCACTGAGGCGCTGTCGATTCCGGTTATCGGTATTGGCGCAGGTAACGTAACCGACGGTCAGATCCTGGTGATGCACGATGCGTTTGGCATCACCGGCGGTCATATTCCAAAATTCGCGAAAAATTTCCTTGCCGAAGCGGGCGACATGCGCGCCGCAGTGCGGCAGTATATGGCTGAAGTGGAGTCCGGCGTTTATCCGGGCGAAGAACACAGTTTCCATTAAGGAGTCAAGGTGTGTTAATTATCGAAACCCTGCCGCTGCTGCGCCAGCATATTCGTCGTCTGCGTCAGGAAGGCAAACGCGTCGCCCTGGTTCCCACCATGGGCAACCTGCACGATGGCCATATGAAGCTGGTCGATGAAGCAAAAGCCCGGGCCGATGTGGTCATCGTCAGCATTTTCGTCAACCCGATGCAATTTGACCGGCCGGACGATCTGGTGCGTTATCCGCGCACGCTGCAGGAAGACTGCGAAAAGCTGAACAAGCGCAAAGTCGATTATGTATTTGCCCCAGCCGTGGAAGAAATCTATCCGCAGGGTCTGGAAGGCCAGACTTTCGTTGATGTTCCCGGCCTCTCCACCATGCTGGAAGGCGCCAGCCGTCCAGGCCACTTCCGTGGCGTTGCCACGATCGTCAGCAAGCTGTTTAACCTGATCCAGCCAGATATCGCCTGCTTTGGTGAGAAAGATTTCCAGCAGCTGGCGCTGATCCGCAAAATGGTGGCGGATATGGGTTATGACATTGAGATCGTCGGCGTGCCGATTATTCGCGCCAAAGACGGTCTGGCGCTTAGCTCGCGTAACGGTTATCTGACCGCAGAGCAGCGTAAAATTGCGCCGGGTTTGCACAAAGAGATGAACGGCATCGCTGAAAAACTGATTGCGGGTAATCGTGAGCTGCAAGAGATTATTGCCATTGCCGAGCAGGAACTGAATGAAAAAGGCTTTCGCGCCGACGATATTCAGATTCGTGATGCCGACACCCTGCTGGAGCTGACGGAAACCAGTAAACGCGCGGTGATTCTCGCCGCCGCCTGGCTGGGTCAGGCGCGCCTTATCGATAATCAAAGCGTTACATTAGCCCAGTAGACACGGGTTAAAAATCAGGCAATACTGCCTGAGAATTTCTCAAAGCAGGCCACTCGCGCCTGCTTAGCCAAGGTAAACGACAGGGTATAGAAGTTATGATTCGCACCATGCTGCAAGGCAAGCTCCACCGCGTAAAAGTTACGCAGGCGGACCTGCACTACGAAGGCTCCTGCGCCATCGACCAGGATTTTCTCGATGCCTCTGGTATTCTGGAAAACGAAGCTATTGATATCTGGAACGTGACCAACGGTAAACGTTTCTCAACCTATGCGATTGCGGCTGAACGCGGCTCCAGAATCATCTCGGTGAACGGCGCGGCGGCGCACTGTGCTGAAGTTGGCGACATTGTGATTATCGCCAGCTTCGTCACCATGTCTGATGAAGAAGCCCGTACCTGGCGTCCGAAAGTCGCCTACTTTGAAGGCGACAACGAGATGAAGCGTACCGCGAAAGCCATTCCGGTACAGGTTGCCTGACAGCCCTTACCCCTGCGGCTGATTGACTATCAGCCGCGACATCGTCTCCAGCGAATCCGTTCTTAAAATATAAAGTCTTTTCAATAAGAACGGATTATCCCCCGGCTTAACCTTCCCTCTCACCGTGGTGACCGCCATGTGGAATCCCGCGTCGCCAGCCGCTTTTACCGCCGTAGCGTTATAACCGCCAAACGGATAGGAAAGATACAGGACGTGAGGATTGAACTGGGACAGCGCCCGGCGCGAACGGGCAAAATCAAACAGAATGTTGTGATAGCTGCGACTCAAAAGGATTGGCCGGTGATTGGCATCCACCCGATGTAAAAAATGAGTATGCGACTGGAAGTCGAACACGTCGCGGATCTCGTTCAGTTCAGAGAGGCTCATAAACTGCAGCGATTTCGGATCCCACTTCTGCGGGTGGCGCTTGATGCGTGAGGAGATGATAAACGCCGTTGCCTTCATGCCGTGCTGCTTCAGAATCGGGTAAGCATAACGGCTCACCGACTTCAGCCCATCATCAAAAGTCAGCACCACCGCCCGCGCCGGGAGGTTCATGTTGTTGCGGATATAGCCTTCCAGTTGGTACATCGTCAACGTGGTATAGCCGCGGTCCTGGAGCCAGGCCATCTGGTTGCTGAAGGCGCGTACGGAGGTTGTCGTGGAGGTGTGACGAAAGCGGGTGTTCTCTTCATCGCGCAGAATATGGTGATAGGTTAACACCGGGATACCGTTGTCTTCCTGCGCATCCAGCGCGCTAATGTAGGCCAGTCTGCCGCCGATGCGGATCTGGTACCAGGTCTGGTTGAGACGGTCTTTAAGCTTGCTGATAACCGGATATCGCAGATTATCCGCCAGCACGCCAAACGGAGCGCTACCGACATCCGGAGCGTTATACACCGGCGTATCTTTCCAGGTCACCAGGCTTTGATTGCTGAGGGGTTTATTGAGATCGCCCAGACCATCGTCAACTTTCTGCCGCCCCTGAACCGGCTCCAGATGTCCCTTATCAATAAATCCGGTGCCAAAGCCAAAGGTAAATTCGTAATAGTCTGCCGCGATGGGCTCAACGGCAAGGATCTGCCCGGCGCGAATATTCCCGACCGTCACCATCTTATTGCCAATCTGCGCCCATACGGCGGCCGCTTCGGTGGTTTGCATATAGCGAGCAGGCAAAGCCGCGGCGACGCTGCCAGAGAACAGGAGCACTACAACAAGCAGAACGCGCATAACCATATCAGATAACCGAGGCGAGAAACCCCGGCTATTGTAGCAAAAGCGCCATCAATACCAATGATTAATACTCATACAAATCATGCTTCAACACGAACGGGGGATTTTTCTGTTGTTGGTGCCACAGGCTAGAGACTTCAGGCCCGCCAAGCGCGACGATGCAATCGCGAAACGCAGAACTGCTCATCGATTCCCGCGATGAAATCATTCGCTCAAGCAATGGATAGCTGATACCTGAAATCACTTCACACTGGGAATGTTTGTGGCTCATTAACGAAGCGACGCGGTAAGGCGCGGCCCCGGCCATATCTGTCAGGAAGATCACGCCCTCGCCTGAGTCAGTGGCATGCAGGGCATGGCACATCATGCGGCTTAGCATATTCGAACTGAGTCCACGCCAAAAGCTTACCGCCTGGCATTGGACCAACGGGCCGTACTTTTTCTCCAGACGATGCAGCATGTCCTGTGCCTTATCGTCATGACAGGTAATTACCCAACCTAACATTGCCTACCTCCTTAGCAGGCAAGTAGTTTATCAGGGTGATAAATCGGTAATGGTGATAAGCATCAAAAGTCTTCCTCTCCCGGCCAGAGAGAGGAAGAAAGAATTAGCTACGCAGGCCGCGTCCTCGCTGAATCAGGTACCAGCACAGCAGGTAGAACGCTGCAATGAACACCACCAGCACGCCAAACGTGGTGACTAGCGGAACATCATGAATACCCAGGAAGCCGTAGCGGAAACCGCTAATCATGTAGACAATTGGGTTCAGATGCGACAGTCCCTGCCAGAAAGGCGGCAGCAGCGTTAACGAATAGAACACGCCACCCAGATAGGTCAGCGGCGTCAGCACGAAGGTCGGGATCAGGCTAATATCGTCAAAGGTTTTAGCGAAAACCGCGTTCAACAATCCGGCCAGCGAGAACAACACCGCCGTCAGCACCAACGTGAGCGCCACAAAGACCCACGAGTGCACCTGGAACGGCACGAAGAACAGTGAGATAGCGGTGACCAGAATGCCTACACACAGGCCGCGTGCCACGCCGCCGCCGACAAAACCGGCGATGATCACGTGCGTCGGCACCGGGGCGACCAGCAGTTCTTCAATATTGCGCTGAAACTTGGCGCTAAAGAATGACGATGCCACATTAGCGTACGAGTTGGTGATCACCGCCATCATAATCAGCCCCGGCACGATAAACTGCATGTAGCTAAAACCGTGCATTTCACCGATACGCGAGCCGATCAAATTACCGAAGATAATAAAATAGAGCGTCATGGTAATGACCGGAGGAACCAGCGTTTGGATCCAGATCCGCATAAAGCGGTGGATCTCTTTCGCCCAGATGCTTTTCAGCGCTACCCAGTAAAGCTGCATCATGCGCGATCTCCTTGTTTTTCATGCACCAGGGAAACAAACAGTTCCTCCAGTCGGTTCGCCTTGTTGCGCATACTCAATACCTGAACCCCCTGGGCGCTCAGCTGTGAGAACACGCTGTTGACCCCCTGTTCACGCAGAACTTCCACTTCCAGCGTGGAGGTATCCACCAGCCGGTACTGATAACCTTCCAGTTTTGGCAGCGGGCTTTTCGGCGCCAGATCGAGAATAAAGGTTTCGGATTTCAGCTTGGAGAGCAGGCTCTTCATCGAGGTATTTTCCACCAGCTCGCCGTGCTGAATAATGCCGATATTGCGACACAGCATTTCCGCTTCTTCGAGATAGTGGGTGGTCAGAATAATGGTGGTGCCTTTATCGTTTAAATCCTTTAAAAAGCCCCACATTGAACGGCGCAGCTCAATGTCGACGCCCGCCGTCGGTTCATCCAGGATAAGTAATTTTGGCTCGTGCATCAGCGCCCGGGCAATCATCAGACGGCGCTTCATCCCACCGGAAAGCATGCGCGCGCGCTCGTTACGTTTTTCCCATAAATCGAGCTGCTTTAAATATAATTCGCTGCGTTTGACCGCCTCTTTATGCTCAACGCCGTAGTAACCCGCCTGGTTGACCACGATCTGCTGCACGGTTTCAAACGGGTTAAAGTTAAACTCCTGCGGTACTAACCCAAGCTGGCGTTTAGCGTTAACCGTATCTTTTTCAAGATCGTAGCCGAAGACGCTCACCCGCCCGGAAGATTTATTCACCAGCGAGCTGATTATCCCGATGGTGGTGGACTTCCCTGCGCCGTTAGGGCCTAAAAGCGCATAAAAATCACCCGCTTCGACTTGCAAATCTATGCCGCGTAGCGCCTGAACGCCACCGGGATAGGTTTTTTTAAGTTGTTGAAGTTCCAGAGCAATGGTCATGGTTTTTTACTTACCTTACGTTCTGACATTTTATATATAGTTTAATTAATGCTGGAGTTACCCTATATTAGCCCATCGAATTTATCTGGCTTCGGGTCGTACAACTCCATGAAAGACATAGATACACTCATCAGCAACAATGCACTATGGTCAAAGATGCTGGTAGAAGAAGATCCCGGATTTTTTGAAACCCTGACACATGCGCAGAATCCGCGTTTTCTATGGATTGGATGTTCCGATAGCCGCGTTCCCGCTGAGCGTTTAACCGGTCTTGAACCGGGTGAACTTTTTGTTCACCGTAACGTGGCCAACCTGGTTATTCACACCGACCTGAACTGTCTCTCAGTGGTTCAGTATGCGGTGGATGTGCTGGAAGTGGAACATATTATTATATGCGGCCACTATGGATGCGGCGGCGTCCAGGCGGCTATTGAAAATAAAGAACAGGGGCTGATTGATAACTGGTTACTGCATATTCGCGATATCTGGTTTAAACACAGCTCACTGCTGGGCGAAATGCCGCAGGAACGTCGCATGGACACCCTGTGCGAACTTAATGTCATGGAGCAGGTGTATAACCTGGGCCACTCAACCATTATGCGTTCAGCCTGGAAGCGCGGTCAGAAAGTTACCATTCACGGCTGGGCTTACGGTATTCATGATGGCCTGCTGCGCGATCTGGACGTCACCGCCACCAGTCGCGAAACGCTGGAGCAGCGTTATCGCCAGGGGTTGTCTAACCTTAGTCAGAAACACATCAACCATAAATAATGTGACATTGCCGGGAGGCGGCTACGCCTTACCCGGCCTACAAACCTGCGCCACCAGGCGCTCCCGACATTACTCGTCCAGCAGCACCACTTTGCCAACGTACGGCAGATGGCGATAACGCTGGGCATAGTCAATGCCGTAGCCGACAACAAACTCATCTGGAATAGAGAATCCGATAAACTCAACCGGAACATCCACTTCGCGACGGGAAGGTTTGTCCAGCAGCGTACAGATAGCCAGGGATTTCGGCTCGCGCAGGCTCAGAATCTCACGCACTTTGGACAGCGTGTTGCCGGAGTCGATGATGTCTTCAACAATCAGCACGTCTTTGCCACGAATGTCTTCATCCAGGTCTTTCAGGATTTTAACATCGCGCGTGGTAGACATGCCGCTGCCATAGCTGGATGCAGTCATGAAATCGACTTCGTGGGAGACATGCACTTCACGGCACAGGTCCGCCATAAACATAAATGAGCCGCGTAACAGACCAACCAGCACCATATCGCTGCCGCTGTCCTTGTAACGTTCATTAATTTGACGTCCCAGTTCAGCAATACGCGCTTTGATCTCCGCTTCCGGGATCATGACTTCAACAGTATGTTTCATATCTCTAACCATATGATTTAAAAACAAATCACTTAATGCTTACTTTTAATAAGCCAGCATCTAAGCGCAAGGCACGCAGTATACCAGCAAAAGCATTCATACGCGGCATCTGTTGATAAAGTTCATAATGTGACAATGGTCACGCGTTTTAGCTCCTATAATTAACTGCTATTAAAGAAATAACACATGTGATGGTATTTTTTATGGCAAATAACAACGTACGTTCTCAACGGCTTATCGTGACCCTGAGCGCCGTGTTCGCGGCACTTTGTGGACTGTATCTCCTGATTGGCGGAGGCTGGCTCGTCGCCATTGGCGGCTCCTGGTATTACCCGATCGCGGGCCTCGCCATGCTCGGTGTGGCGCTTCTGTTATGGCGCAGTAAACGCTCTGCCCTTTGGCTGTATGCCGCCCTGCTTCTCGCCACCATGATTTGGGGCGTATGGGAGGTCGGCTTTGATTTCTGGGCGCTGACGCCGCGTAGCGACATCCTGGTCTTCTTTGGTATCTGGCTTATCCTGCCTTTCGTCTGGCGTCGCCTGATTATCCCTTCCAGTGGCGCAGTAGCGGGGCTGGTGGTGGCCCTGCTGATTAGCGGCGGTATCCTGACCTGGGCTGGCTTCAACGACCCACAAGAGGTTCACGGTATGCTGAGTGCTGATGCCACCGAGGCTGAGGCTATCTCTCCGGTTGCCGATGAAGACTGGCCGGCTTACGGTCGCAATCAGGAAGGTCAACGCTACTCTCCGTTGAAACAAATCAACGCAGACAACGTTCATCAGTTGAAAGAAGCCTGGGTATTTCGTACCGGGGATTTAAAACAACCCAACGATCCCGGTGAAATCACCAATGAAGTTACGCCCATAAAAGTAGGCGATACCCTTTTTCTGTGTACCGCCCACCAGCGACTGTTTGCCCTGGACGCGGCCAGCGGTAAAGAGAAGTGGCATTTCGATCCTCAACTTAATACCAATACCAGCTTCCAGCACGTAACTTGTCGCGGCGTTTCCTATCATGAAGCCAGACCGGATACGGCTTCAGCAGAGGTGATGGCCGACTGTCCGCGCCGTATCCTTTTACCGGTCAATGATGGGCGACTGTTTGCATTGAATGCCGAGACCGGCAAGCTGTGTGAAACCTTCGCCAATAAAGGCATTTTGAATCTGCAGACCAATATGCCGGATACCACGCCGGGTCTGTATGAGCCAACATCACCGCCCATCATCACTGATAAAACCATTGTGATTGCCGGGTCGGTGACTGATAACTTCTCCACCCGCGAAACTTCCGGCGTTATCCGTGGCTTCGATGTGAATACCGGTAAGCTGCTGTGGGCGTTCGACCCAGGCGCCAAAGATCCTAATTTCATCCCTTCGGATGAACATACCTTCACCTTTAACTCGCCGAACTCCTGGGCGCCTGCGGCCTACGACGCGAAGCTGGATCTGGTATATCTGCCCATGGGCGTCACCACGCCGGATATCTGGGGCGGTAACCGCACACCGGAGCAGGAACGTTATGCCAGCTCCATCCTGGCGTTAAATGCCACTACCGGGAAATTGGCCTGGAGCTATCAGACCGTTCACCACGATCTGTGGGATATGGACTTACCGGCGCAGCCAACTCTGGCGGATATCAACGTCAACGGAGAGAAAGTTCCGGTCATTTATGCCCCGGCAAAAACCGGTAATATCTTTGTGCTCGATCGCCGTAATGGTGAACTGGTGGTGCCAGCCCCGGAAAAACCGGTGCCGCAAGGGGCAGCCAAAGGTGATTATGTCAGCAAAACCCAGCCGTTCTCCGACCTCAGCTTCCGTCCGCATAAAGATCTCAGTGGCGCGGATATGTGGGGCGCAACCATGTTTGACCAGCTGGTGTGCCGTGTAATGTTCCATCAGTTGCGCTATGAGGGCATTTTTACCCCACCTTCAGAGCAGGGCACACTGGTGTTCCCGGGTAATCTCGGCATGTTCGAATGGGGCGGCATCTCTGTTGATCCTAACCGTCAGGTCGCCATTGCCAACCCAATGGCGCTGCCGTTTGTTTCGAAGCTGATCCCACGCGGTCCCGGCAACCCAATGGAACCGCCAAAAGACGCCAAAGGTACAGGCACGGAGTCCGGTATTCAGCCGCAATACGGCGTACCGTTCGGCGTAACGCTCAATCCGTTCCTTTCACCATTTGGCCTGCCGTGTAAGCAGCCAGCATGGGGTTATATCTCCGCGGTGGACCTGAAAACCAATCACGTGGTGTGGAAAAAACGTATAGGTACGCCACAAGACAGCATGCCGTTCCCAATGCCGGTTCCGGTGCCGTTCAATATGGGGATGCCGATGCTGGGCGGACCTATCTCCACCGCGGGGAACGTGCTGTTTATCGCTGCGACGGCGGATAACTATTTGCGTGCGTACAACATGAGTAACGGTGAAAAACTGTGGCAGGGCCGTCTGCCGGCCGGTGGTCAGGCAACGCCGATGACCTATGAAGTGAACGGTAAGCAGTATGTGGTGATTTCCGCTGGGGGCCACGGCTCATTTGGTACGAAGATGGGCGATTATATCGTGGCATATGCCTTGCCGGACGACGCGAAGTAAAATGGAAAACGCCCGCTATTCAGCGGGCGTTTTTTTATTCAAACTTCAGTGACAGTAACGACGCTTTTGCGGCTTCCTGATACTGAGCCACCAGATCTTTGGTCATATTGAAGGAGACCTGCACCGCTTTCTCGTTTTGCGAGGTAATCAGCAGCATATTGAGAATTTCAGTATCCGGCGCTTGAGAACGGAAGGTAATCAGCCACGCTTTATGTCCGTCAACCGTGACAGGTTCGGCCTGCGGGTTGAAGTTGGTCAGCATCTTCAGCGTCGCATCCTTTGCCACATCCAACTGAGCGGCAGGCAACGCGTTGCGCCCGGCGGTAATACCTAAAGACGCCTTACCGCGTTCGTCACCGTAAATCACCTGTGGACGGTTTTCAGAAGGGTATTTGATTTTTGCCATTTCGTCCGGCATCGGCGTGAGCGTCTGCGGAATTTCAAGGCTTAAATTCAGTTTTGAAATCTGTTGGCGTTCCATCTTCATCGCAGCCTGTGCCGAAACAGCCAGAAGCATAATAAAAGATGCCGTCAGTATTTTACGCAAAAGGGTCATGAATACCTCGTGATGAGTGATTAACCTCATCAGTATATGCATGCTTCTACTGGACGATAGGGTAATAATCCGTTTTTGGAATAAACATTTAGCGGATAGCGCCACCGCTATCCGCCGCTGTTTATACGGTAAAACCGAGCATCATCCCGGTGTCTTCATGCTCTAACAGATGACAATGCGCCATATAGGCATGCTCTTTTGGCGCGTCGTGGTCAAACTTCACCAAAACCTCACTCACGCCGCCTTCTACCCGCACCGTATCTTTCCATCCCGCGCGGTGCGCGGCAGGCGCTTTGCCATTTTCAGACAAAATGCGGAACTGCGTGCCGTGAATGTGGAACGGATGCAGCATCATGTCGCCCTGACCGGAAATCACCCAGCGCTCATGCTGACCCTTCGCCGCGGCAAACATCGGTTTATTCATATCAAACGCCTGGCCATTAATCCGATTGGCATTATGGAAATCGAATGTTCCATGCTTCATGTTGCCCATGTCGCCATGCTGCATATTCCCCATCTCACCGTGGTCCATATTGCCATGATTCATATTCCCGTGACCCATATTGTCATTGTCCATATGGCCCATCATTTTCCCATGATCCATACCCGCCATAGCCTGAGCGCCGTACTTCTTCATCAGCATTTGCATACCCATCATGTCGAGCATCGGATCCATAGACAATTGCAGTTTGCGCACCGTCAGCCCCTCAAGCGATGGCAGCGCGGGCATAGATGTCAGCGTATCCGGCAGCGTGCCGGAAGCGGTAATCAGCAGCGGCTGAACGCGCATCACTGGGTGCGGCTTATCAAATGGCGCAATCGCCATGCCCATCTGGCTGACAGGCAGAGTGACCAGATCAAATGCTTTACCGTCGCTCACATCCACCAGCACTTCGAAGCGTTCGCCCATCAGCATAGGTAGTTCGGTCACTTTTACCGGCTCCGCCAACAGTCCGCCATCGCTGGCAATAACGTACAAAGGACGATTGTCGCTGGCTGCAATATTCAATGAGCGCGCGTTACAACCATTCAACAGACGCAAGCGCAGCCAGCCGCGCGGTGCCGCATGCTGAGGATAAATCGCCCCGTTGGTCAGCAGCGTATCGCCAAACCAGCCGACGGCAGCGGTCATGATGTCGAGTTGATAGTTAACCTGACCATCAGCAGAGAACTGTTTGTCCTGAATAATCACCGGCACATCATCAATGCCCCACTGCTTAGGCAGCAGCAGCTTGCGAATCTCTTCATCTTCAATCAACACGAGTCCGGCCAGGCCCATCGCCACCTGGCGACCAGTCTTCCCATGCTGATGCGGGTGGAGCCAGCAGGTTGCTGCGCGCTGATCCGGCGTGAAGGTCACTGAACGTTTCCCGCCCGCCGGGATAATGCCCTGCGGCCCACCGTCGACCTCTCCGGGGATTTCCAGCCCGTGCCAGTGCAACGTCGTTTCTTCGGCAAGCTGGTTGTGGATATCCACCGTGACCGCCTGCCCTTTGCTCAGCTTGACCGCTGGCCCGAGCAAGTTGCCGTTATATCCCCATGTGGTAGCAGTTTTACCTGCAAAGCTCGACTGCCCGGCTTGTGCAATCAACTGAATGCGATTAGAAGCATCGGCGGTTAACAGGTCTGGAATGGGTAATGCGGGACGGTCTGCGGCGAATACGCTCCGGCTCCACAAAGGTAACGCTGACGCGACGCCCAGCGCCACGGAGTACTTTAAAAAATCACGACGTTGCATAATCACTTCCTTATATTCAGCAGCTTAAGCAGGCTATCTTTTAAGCATAAGCCTTCCCCTTACGGGAAGGTCAAGTGAACGGCTAATAATAAAGGTCGTCGCTTCGCTCGCAGTGTGCTAACGTTTAAATTCCGTGATGCAGTGGTAGAAGCAATGAAGACGTTTTTCAGAACAGTTTTGTTCGGCAGCCTGATGGCCGTATGCGCAAATAGCTACGCGCTGAGTGAGTCCGAAGCCGAAGATATGGCCGATTTAACGGCAGTTTTTGTTTTTCTGAAAAATGACTGTGGATACCAGAATTTGCCTAACGGGCAGATTCGTCGCGCACTGGTCTTTTTTGCCCAGCAAAACCAGTGGGACCTGAGCAATTACGACACCTTCAACATGAAGGCACTGGGTGAGGACAGCTATCGCGATCTCAGCGGTATCGGCATCCCAACGGCAAAAAAATGCAAAGCGCTGGCGCGTGACTCGTTAAGCCTGCTGGCGTACGTGAAGTAACAGGCATAGCGGAGCCCGCTGGCTCCGCATGAATTAACGCTGTTGCACAAATTCACGATATGCGGCCACGACCTGAAGAAAATCCTCTACGCCGCAAAGTGAAAAGCTCTCTTCGTCGTAGTAGTTCATCCCTTCTTCCATTTCATCTCCGGTGAACTCCAGCTGATTAGCACGAACCATCACCTCTTCACCATCCAGCCAGAGCGTGTATTCATGCCCTGCTCGCTGCCAGGAGCGCTCACTGCCCTTCACCGCACGCGCCGCCTGTTCCACTTCATCCAGTAAGGCCAGGTTCTCTTTCACTTCTTCATTAAACCAGTGCCCCACCACCTCGTGGCCCATGGACATACGCACTTTTACCACCCCGGTAATATCGCGCAGAAATTCGTAATCCATAATGTCTTCCTCTGCTCCCGGCAATGCGCCAATACCGCATTGCGCCTTGCTGTAATTATCGCAGCAGCGCGGCAGAAAAAAAGCGTAGCGGGTATAAGGAATAGAAATAAAAATGCCCGGAGAAGCAGACTTCTCCGGGCATTGATGCGTTTTTAAACAAAACGCGTTAGCGCATTACACCGCGGTCTGGAAAATCACACCATCGGCTTTCTCGGTGTATTGAGACAGCTGGTCGAAGTTCAGATAACGGTAGGTATCTACGGCAGTTTTATCCACCTGCGCCACATAGGTCTGATACTCTTCCGCCGTCGGCAGTTTACCAATCAGCGCCGCAACCGCCGCCAGCTCAGCAGAAGCCAGGTAGACGTTCGCTCCGGTACCTAAACGGTTCGGGAAGTTACGGGTAGAGGTGGACACTACCGTTGCGCCGTCAGCCACACGCGCCTGGTTGCCCATGCACAGGGAACAGCCCGGGATCTCAATACGCGCGCCGCTCTTACCGAACACGCTGTAATAGCCTTCTTCGGTCAGCTGTGCCGCATCCATACGGGTTGGCGGAGCCACCCACAGACGCGTCGGCAGTTGGCCTTTGTGCGCATCCAGCAGCTTACCGGCGGCACGGAAGTGGCCGATGTTGGTCATACAGGAGCCGATGAACACTTCGTCGATCTTCTCGCCCTGCACGTCAGACAGCAGGCGCGCATCGTCCGGATCGTTCGGCGCACACAGGATTGGCTCTTTGATATCCGCCAGATCGATGTCGATCACCGCCGCATATTCTGCGTCAGCATCGGCTTCCAGCAACTGCGGATCCGCCAGCCATTTTTCCATCCCCTGCACACGACGTTCCAGCGTACGGCGATCGCCATAGCCTTCAGCGATCATCCACTTCAGCAGCACGATGTTAGAGTTCAGATACTCAACGATCGGCTCTTTATTCAGTTTGATGGTACAGCCGGCAGCGGAACGTTCAGCGGAGGCATCGGTCAGTTCGAACGCCTGCTCGACTTTCAGATCCGGCAGACCTTCGATTTCAAGGATGCGGCCAGAGAAGATGTTTTTCTTACCTTTCTTCTCAACGGTCAGCAGACCCTGTTTGATCGCGTACAGCGGAATGGCATGTACCAGATCGCGCAGGGTAATACCCGGCTGCATTTTGCCTTTGAAGCGCACCAGAACGGATTCCGGCATATCCAGCGGCATCACGCCGGTCGCCGCGGCAAACGCTACCAGACCAGAGCCCGCCGGGAAGGAGATACCAATCGGGAAACGGGTATGGGAGTCACCGCCGGTGCCGACGGTATCCGGCAACAGCATGCGGTTCAGCCAGGAGTGGATAACGCCATCACCCGGACGCAGCGACACGCCGCCACGGTTCATAATGAAGTCCGGCAGCGTATGGTGTGTGGTCACGTCAACCGGCTTCGGATACGCGGCGGTATGACAGAAAGACTGCATCACCAGATCAGCAGAGAAGCCCAGGCATGCCAGGTCTTTCAGTTCGTCACGGGTCATCGGGCCGGTAGTATCCTGAGAGCCCACGGAAGTCATCTTCGGTTCGCAGTACGCGCCCGGACGGATACCTTTCACGCCGCAGGCGCGACCCACCATTTTCTGTGCCAGAGAGAAGCCGCGGCTGCTTTCCGCCACGTCTTTCGCCTGACGGAAGACGTCTGAGTGCGGCAGGCCCAGCGCTTCGCGCGCTTTGGTGGTCAGGCCACGACCGATGATCAGCGGAATACGGCCACCAGCGCGCACTTCGTCGATCAGCACGTCGGTTTTCAGCTCAAAGCTTGCCAGCAGTTCGCCGGTTTCGTGGTTGCGTACTTCGCCCTTGAACGGGTAAACGTCAATCACGTCACCCATGTTCATGTTCGACACATCCACTTCGATTGGCAGCGCGCCCGCATCTTCCATGGTGTTGAAGAAGATAGGTGCAATTTTACCGCCGAGGCACAGACCGCCGCCGCGCTTGTTCGGCACATGCGGAATATCATCGCCCATGAACCACAGTACGGAGTTGGTAGCGGATTTACGCGAAGAACCGGTACCGACAACGTCACCCACATAAGCCAGCGGGTAGCCTTTTTTCTGCAGTTCTTCGATCTGTTTGATCGGACCTACCGCGCCCGGCTGATCCGGTTCGATACCTTCACGGGCGTTTTTCAGCATCGCCAGCGCGTGCAGAGGGATATCCGGGCGAGACCATGCGTCAGGAGCCGGAGAGAGGTCATCGGTGTTGGTTTCACCGGTCACTTTAAAGACGGTAACGGTGATTTTTTCAGCCAGAGCTGGACGGTTCAGGAACCATTCGGCATCGGCCCAGGACTGCATTACCTGCTTCGCATATTCGTTGCCCGCTTTGGCTTTTTCTTCTACATCGTAGAAGTTATCGAACATCAGCAGCGTTGAAGAGAGCGCTTTGGCGGCAATCGGCGCCAGTTTTGCATCGTCCAGCGCGTCAATCAGCGGATGAATGTTGTAACCACCCTGCATGGTGCCCAGCAGTTCAATGGCTTTTTCTGGCGTAACCAGCGGGGAGGTAGTGTCGCCTTTCGCGACGGCAGCGAGAAAACCAGCTTTAACATACGCGGCTTCATCTACGCCAGGAGGAACGCGGTTGATTAACAGATCTAACAGGAATTCTTCTTCGCCCACAGGCGGGGTCTTCAGCAGCTCGACAAGTGCGGCCATTTGGGTTGCGTCTAAAGGTTTTGGCACAATCCCCTGGGCAGCACGCTCAGCTACGTGCTTACGGTATTCTTCTAGCACGACGATATCTCCTCGCTCTCATTGTCATAATGCGGCGCTTTTGTAGATGGGCGATTCTCTTCACGCTCCTGTGAGACAGTAGTTAGTAGGGTAAATGCCCGGTACCGCATAAGGCACAATAACAGGATTTTCATTAAGTGTTAATCCGTTTACAAAAAAGCAACATAAAAAATTGGCTGAATCGTTAAGAATGGTATAGCGACAAGGCGGGAGGTAATTAAGGCTACCTGAAACCGCCCTGAAACGGTTGATTTTCAAGCGTGACCTGCTGAATATTCCAGCGACTTTTCAGCCATCAGATATAATTGTGTAATAAATCTTCACACTCTTTTTCCGGACCTGCCGGGTGAATCCCCAATAAAAGTCAAAACTGTCTAACACGGGTGAATAATACTCGCGGCAACAGGAACGCCTCACGGCACAGCACTTGTCTCGTTGGAGTCATTTTATGAAGTTGCCCTTTAAGCCACACCTGCTTGTCCTTCTGTGCAGTGCCGGGCTGTTTGCCGCCTCTGGCGTGATGTTCGTTAAAAGTCGCGCAACGGAGCCCGCAGCTCCAGCCCCCGTCGCACAACAACCGTCAGCGCCGGCTCCGGCTCCCGTAGAGGCCCCTGCCCCAGCGCCTGCTGCAACACCTACGTACACGGCGGCACAAATCGATCAGTGGGTTGCGCCTATCGCGCTCTATCCGGATTCACTGCTGTCGCAGATTTTGATGGCCTCAACCTACCCAGCCAACGTCATCCAGGCCGCGCAGTGGTCAAAAGACAACCCCAAAATGCAGGGTGATGCCGCCATTCAGGCCGTTGCCAGCCAACCCTGGGATCCCAGCGTGAAATCACTGGTCGCATTTCCGCAACTGATGTCGCTGATGGGTGAAAATCCGCCGTGGGTACAAAGCCTGGGCGATGCTTTCCTTGCGCAGCCGAAAGATGTTATGGATTCCGTGCAACGCCTGCGTGCGCTGGCGCAACAGACCGGTGCGTTGCAATCGACACCGCAGCAGACAGTCACCACGAGTGTGAAAAATGTGCCTCCTCCTCGTACCCAAACTCAAGAAGGAGTAACAGTTCAATCGACGGCCCCACCGGCTCCAACGGTAATCAAAATTGAATCCGCCGATCCACAGGTAGTGTACGTTCCCACCTATAACCCGAATACGGTTTACGGTACCTGGCCGAACACCGCCTATCCGCCAACCTATCTGCCGCCAACGCCCGGTGAGCAGTTTGGCAACAGCTTCGTTAACGGTTTAGGCTTCAGCCTCGGTGTTGCCACAACCTATGCCATCTTTAGCAATATCGACTGGGATGACGACGATCACCATCATAACGATGACTGGGATAACCATGGCGGTTATAACCGCAATGGTGATAACAATATTAATATCAACGTTGATAACTTCAATAAAATCAGTGGGCAACGGCTGACGGACGCTAACCGTACCTGGCAGCATAACCCGGCCTATCGCGAGGGCGTGCCGTACCCTAACAACCAGCTTAATAACCGCTTTCACTCCACTAACACGGCGACGGGATTAAGCTCAACCCAGCAAAGACCGGTCAACCGTGATAGCCAGCGTCAGGCAGCCCTGAGCCAGATGGAAAAATCGACGGGGAAAACATTCCCGCAGGCGGCGCGTCCAGGCACGAAAGACGCCCAGCGTCAGGCATCCAGCCAACAGCTGAAGCAAATTTCCCAGCGTAATAACTACCGGGGTTACGATACCAAACCGCAAACGGCGAAACGGGCGAACACTCAGCAGCGCGAAAATCGCCAGGCCGCGACCCAACGCCAGGAGAAACGGATCACGCAACCAGCGCAGCACCATAATGTGCAGCAGCGTAATCTTCAACAGCGGACCAGCCAGCCACGCGCTAATGCACTGAGCGGCAACGACAGTCGCTCCGCCAGTTGGCAGGCGCAGCAGCAGCGAGGTGCTCAAAGCAGACAGGTCGCCCGCAACCAGCCATCTCGCCAGCTTTCCGGCGGTCGTGCTGAACACCGTGAATTCCGTCATCGTTAAGGCAGCCGACATGAAAAATAAACTACTCAGTGGAATGGTGTTGTTCATGGTTTCGGCCACCGCGATGGCACAGCAATCCTTCAGTACGCCAGACCAGGCGACCGATGCCCTGGCAAGCGCTATCAGCGAGCAAAATGAAAGCGCGATGAACAACTTACTTGGGGAAAACTGGCGCGAGTTTCTGCCGCCGGAAGGCGTTGATCCTGATGCGGTTGATCGCTTCCTGCGCGACTGGAAGGTTCGCCATAACACCATCGTCGACGGCAATACCGCGCATCTGGTGGTCGGGGACAGCGACTGGCAACTGCCGATCCCCGTTGTTAAAACCGCTTCTGGCTGGCAATTTGATATCAAGGAAGCGGCGGAAGAGATCCTGACTCGTGAGATTGGGCGCAACGAACTTTCCGCGATTGAAGCATTACACGCCTATGTAGATGCTCAGCAAAGCTACTTTGCGATGAACCAAAAATACGCGCAAAAGATTGTCAGTTCTGAAGGGAAAAAAGACGGTCTGTACTGGCCTGTTTCGCCCGGCGAAGCCCCCAGCCCGCTAGGCCCGGCCTTTAGCCCACCGGAGCCAGGTACGGGCTATCACGGCTATCATTTCCGTATCCTTCCCGATAAAGCCAGCGGCTTTGCGATGGTTGCCTGGCCCGTCAGCTACGATCACACCGGTGTCATGAGTTTTATCATTAACGGTGAAGACAAGGTCTACCAGGCGGATCTTGGCGAGGAGTCGCAGCAGAAAGCTCAGGCGTTAACCGCATACCATCCGGATAAAAACTGGCAGCCCGTAGCACCCTGATCCCCAGAGGCGAAAAGTTAGGAGGCCGGGTAAGGCGAAACCGCCACCCGGCAACTTTCAACAGATTACAGGATGTTAGCGACGGATTTCGCCAGCTGCGCTTCAAGAACCGGTTTCGCTTCTTCGAACTTCAGATTCACCTTGTTAGCATTCGACACCACGCGGGTCTGGTATTTTGCGCGATCGCCCTGCGCGCTGCTGGTTTGTAGCTTAATGCCAGACGTGCCCTGACGCAGAGCGGCAACGTTATCCGTTGTCACTTTCGCTTTGCTGCGTTCGGAGATTTGCAGGTCAGTAACCATGGTGTAGTTCACATCCTCCACCATAGCATCAGCAGCCATACCGATCAGTCCCGCCGCCAGGCCAACACCCAGCGCCGCACCGGAGGAGTTGCTGTTATAGGCGGTAATCCCCGCGCCTAAAGCAGCGCCCACCGCCGCCCCTTCGTAGCCGGTCTTCAGGAAGCCCTGAGCTTCGCGCAGATCCATTTTGTCTGCTTTCAGTACGTTCGCCTGCACCCAGTAGTAGGCGCTGTCCGGTGAACTGGTCACTTTATAGCCCTTCGCGGACAAATCGTTTGCCAGCAGGGTTTGCAGGTTGCTCATGTCTTTATCAGAAGTGTTTTTTACCTGAATGTAGACGGTCTTCTCGCTGGAAGGCTCCAGCCAGATGGTTTCGCTCATCTGCGTTTTCACTTCGAGGTTACGTTTTTTAACGGCAGTGGTCATCGCACCACAACCGGTCAGCGTCATTGTCGCGACAACCATGCCAACAACCGCGATTTTTTTTAAAGACATGTATTTTCCTTTTTTCGTGTAATAGAGAGTCCAGAGCCTCTTCTCCGTGCAGCCAGTAGCCACACAATGGCGAAAAAAGTATCGGCAGTTGCGCAGTTTTTTTTAGTGGAAATATCAATAACATGACTACCAAAACTGGTAGCTTTCAGGCAAAAAAAACGCCTCCGAAGAGGCGTATTCACAAAAGCGGGAGATTACTTTTTCTTCGCTTTCGGATTTGGCAGGTCGGTGATGCTACCTTCGAAGATTTCTGCCGCCAGGCCCACGGACTCGTGCAGAGTCGGGTGAGCGTGGATGGTCAGCGCGATGTCTTCAGCGTCACAACCCATTTCGATCGCCAGACCGATTTCGCCCAGCAGCTCGCCGCCGTTGGTGCCGACAATCGCACCACCGATAACACGGTGAGATTCTTTGTCGAAGATCAGTTTGGTCATACCGTCTGCGCAGTCAGAAGCGATAGCACGGCCCGAAGCAGCCCACGGGAAGGTGGCGGTTTCGTAGCTGATGCCTTTTTCTTTCGCTTCTTTCTCAGTCAGGCCAACCCATGCAACTTCTGGTTCAGTGTAGGCGATGGATGGGATAACTTTCGGATCGAAGTAGTGTTTCTTACCGGCGATAACTTCAGCCGCAACGTGACCTTCGTGAACACCTTTGTGCGCCAGCATCGGCTGACCGACGATATCGCCGATAGCAAAGATGTGCGGGACGTTGGTGCGCAGTTGTTTGTCAACGCGGATGAAGCCACGGTCATCAACTTCCACGCCAGCTTTGCCCGCATCGAGGTTTTTGCCGTTCGGTACACGACCGATAGCCACCAGCACCGCATCGTAACGCTGAGCTTCAGCAGGCGCTTTTTTGCCTTCCATGGAAACGTAGATACCGTCTTCTTTCGCTTCAACGGCGGTCACTTTGGTTTCCAGCATCAGGTTGAATTTCTTGCTGATGCGTTTGGTGAAGACTTTAACCACGTCTTTATCGGCAGCCGGGATAACCTGGTCAAACATTTCAACCACGTCGATCTCTGAACCCAGCGCATGGTACACGGTACCCATTTCCAGACCGATGATACCGCCGCCCATTACCAGCAGGCGTTTAGGAACAGTTTTCAGTTCCAGAGCATCGGTGGAATCCCACACGCGTGGGTCTTCATGCGGAATGAATGGCAGTTCGATCGGACGGGAACCCGCCGCGATGATCGCGTTGTCGAAGTTGATCACGGTTTTGCCGTTTTCGCCTTCAACTTCCAGGGTGTTAGCCCCGGTAAATTTACCCAGACCGTTAACCACTTTCACTTTACGGCCTTTGGCCATACCAGCCAGACCGCCGGTCAGTTGAGTGATAACTTTTTCTTTCCAGGTACGAATCTTGTCGATATCGGTTTTCGGCTCGCCAAAAACGATACCGTGTTCAGCCAGCGCTTTGGCTTCTTCGATAACTTTTGCTACGTGCAGCAGCGCTTTAGAAGGGATACAGCCGACGTTCAGACAAACACCACCGAGGGTGCTGTAACGTTCTACGATGACGGTCTCCAGACCTAAATCTGCGCAACGGAAGGCAGCAGAGTAACCTGCAGGGCCTGCCCCAAGTACCACGACCTGAGTTTTGATTTCAGTGCTCATCATGACCTCTTAATTTATACCCGTCGTCCACCGGGTCGTTCTATCCGCCCGTATTTTACAAAATTGTTAACAATTTTGAAACAACAAACGGCAACCGATTTGTCTTTCGCACAATAACCTCACTGACTTCATGAGATTACCAGAAAAAAGCCGGCCGTCGGGCCGGCTTTTTCGCTTACATCACCAGGCGGCGAATGTCAGACAGCATGTTGTTGATGATGGTGATAAAGCGCGCACCATCCGCACCGTCGATTACGCGGTGGTCGAAGGAGAGCGAAATCGGCATCATCAGACGCGGCATAAACTCTTTACCGTTCCACACTGGCTCCATAGAGGACTTGGAGACACCGAGGATAGCCACTTCCGGCGCGTTCACAATCGGCGCGAAGTGGGTAGTACCCAGGCCACCGATGCTGGAGATGGTGAAGCAACCGCCCTGCATTTCGCCAGCGGTCAGCTTGCCATCACGCGCTTTCTTGGAGATGGTGGTCAGTTCACGAGACAGCTCGGTAATGCTCTTCTTGTTCACGTCTTTGAAGACCGGAACAACCAGACCATTCGGCGTATCCACCGCAACACCGATGTTGATGTATTTTTTCAGGGTCAGGCGCTGACCGTCTTCAGACAGGGAGCTGTTGAAGCGTGGCATCTGTTCCAGAGCGGCGGCAACGGCTTTCATGATGAAGACCACTGGGGTGAATTTCACGTCCAGTTTACGTTTTTCAGCTTCCGCGTTCTGCTGTTTACGGAACGCTTCCAGATCGGTGATATCAGTTTTGTCGAAGTGCGTAACGTGCGGGATCATCACCCAGTTACGGCTCAGGTTAGCACCAGAGATTTTCTGGATACGGCCCAGTTCCACTTCTTCGATTTCACCAAACTTGCTGAAGTCCACTTTCGGCCAGGGCAGCATGCCCGGGATACCGCCACCAGCAGCAGCCGGAGCAGACTCGGCGCGTTTGATAGCGTCTTTCACGTAAGCCTGAACGTCTTCACGCAGGATACGACCTTTACGGCCAGAACCTTTCACTTTCGCCAGGTTCACACCGAATTCGCGCGCCAGGCGACGAATCAGCGGCGTTGCATGAACGTAAGCGTCGTTCTCAGCAAACTCAGATTTGCCTTCCGCTTTCGCTGCTGGCGCCGCGGCTGGTTTAGCAGCCTGAGCCGGTGCAGCGGCCGGAGCCGGAGCTGCGGCTTGCGCAGGAGCGGCAGCAGGCGCTGCGCCTTCAACTTCGAAGACCATAATCAGAGAACCGGTTTTGACTTTGTCGCCGGTGCTGATTTTGATTTCTTTCACGGTGCCCGCGAACGGTGCCGGAACTTCCATAGAGGCTTTGTCACCTTCTACGGTGATCAGTGACTGCTCAGCGGCAATTTTATCGCCCACTTTAACCATCACTTCAGTGACTTCAACTTCGTCACCGCCGATATCCGGTACGTTAACTTCTTTCGAGCCAGAAGCTGCCGGAGCCGCCGCTGCTGCTGGAGCTGCCGCTTGAGCCGGTGCTGCAGCAGGCGCTGCGCCCGCAACTTCGAAGACCATAATCAGCGAGCCGGTAGACACTTTGTCGCCGGTGTTGATTTTGATCTCTTTAACAGTACCTGCGAACGGCGCCGGAACTTCCATAGAGGCTTTGTCGCCTTCTACGGTGATCAGAGACTGTTCAGCTGCAACGGTGTCGCCGACTTTAACCATGACCTCGGTAACTTCAACTTCGTCACCACCGATGTCCGGTACGTGTACTTCTTTCGCTGCTGAGGCGGCAGGTGCTGCTGCCGGAGCTGCTTCTTTCTTCTCTTCTGCCGGAGCAGGTGCAGCGGCTGCTGCACCATCGGCGGAATCGAAAATCATGATCAGTTTGCCGGTCTCAGTTTTGTCGCCAACAGAGACTTTGATCTCTTTAACGATACCAGCCTGAGGAGACGGAACTTCCATAGAGGCTTTGTCGCCTTCTACGGTGATCAGCGACTGTTCAGCTTCAACTTTGTCGCCCACTTTGACCAGGATCTCGGTGATTTCAACTTCATCAGCCCCGATGTCCGGTACATTGATTTCGATAGCCATTATTCTTTTACCTCTTACGCCAGACGCGGGTTAACTTTATCTGCATCGATGTTGAATTTGATGATTGCGTCTGCAACCACTTTCTTATCGATTTCGCCACGTTTAGCCAGTTCGCCCAGGGCCGCTACAACCACGTAGGAAGCATCAACTTCGAAGTGGTGACGCAGGTTTTCACGGCTGTCAGAGCGACCGAAACCGTCAGTACCCAGTACGCGATAATCATCAGCCGGTACATAAGTACGAACCTGTTCGGCAAACAGTTTCATATAGTCAGTAGATGCTACTGCCGGAGCGTCGTTCATCACCTGAGCGATGTACGGAACGCGCGGAGTTTCCATCGGGTGCAGCATGTTCCAGCGCTCACAATCCTGGCCATCACGCGCCAGTTCAGTGAAGGAAGTTACGCTGTAAACGTCAGAGCCTACACCGTAGTCGTTCGCCAGAATCTGTGCTGCTTCACGCACGTGACGCAGGATAGAACCGGAGCCCAGCAGCTGAACTTTACCTTTCTTACCTTCGAGGGTTTCGAGTTTGTAGATACCTTTACGGATACCTTCCTCGGCACCTGCTGGCATTGCCGGCATGTGGTAGTTTTCGTTCAGCGTGGTGATGTAGTAGTAAACGTTCTCTTGTTTCTCACCGTACATACGCTCCAGACCATCGTGCATGATGACCGCAACTTCGTACGCGTAAGACGGATCGTAAGAGATACAGTTCGGGATAGTCAGAGACTGAATATGGCTGTGACCATCTTCGTGCTGCAGACCTTCGCCGTTCAGCGTAGTACGACCTGAAGTACCCCCTACCAGGAAGCCGCGAGCCTGTTGGTCGCCAGCCTGCCAGCACAGGTCGCCGATACGCTGGAACCCGAACATGGAGTAGTAGATGTAGAACGGAATCATCGGCAGATCGTTGGTGCTGTAAGAGGTCGCAGCAGCCAGCCAGGATGCGCCAGCACCCAGTTCGTTGATACCTTCCTGCAGGATCTGACCTTTCTCGTCTTCTTTATAGTAAGCAACCTGCTCACGGTCCTGCGGGGTGTACTGCTGACCGTTCGGGCTGTAGATACCGATCTGACGGAACAGACCTTCCATACCGAAAGTACGCGCTTCGTCAGCGATGATCGGAACCAGACGATCTTTGATCGACTTGTTCTTCAGCATCACGTTCAGGGCACGAACGAAAGCGATAGTGGTGGAGATTTCTTTGTTCTGCTCTTCCAGCAGCGCACCGAAGTCTTCCAGAGCTGGCAGTTCCAGCTTCTCGGTGAAGTTCGGCTGACGAGCAGGCAGGTAGCCGTGCAGTTTCTGACGCTGAGCGTGCAGATAAGTGTGCTCTTCAGAACCTTCCGGGAAGGTGATGTAAGACAGGTTTTCAACCTGCTCGTCGGTCACAGGAACGTTGAAACGGTCGCGGATATAACGCACGCCGTCCATGTTCATTTTCTTAACCTGGTGAGCGATGTTTTTACCTTCAGCGGTGTCACCCATGCCGTAACCTTTAATGGTATGGGCGAGGATTACAGTTGCTTTGCCTTTGGTTTCCTGCGCTTTTTTCAGTGCAGCGTAAACTTTCTTCGGATCGTGACCACCGCGGTTCAGAGACCAAATCTGCTCATCAGTCCAGTCAGCAACCAGGGCTGCAGTTTCCGGGTATTTACCGAAGAAGTGCTCACGTACGTATGCGCCATCTTTGGATTTGAAGGTCTGGTAGTCGCCGTCAACAGTTTCGTTCATCAGCTGGATCAGTTTACCGCTGGTGTCTTTACGCAGCAGCTCATCCCAACGACCGCCCCACATGACTTTGATAACGTTCCAGCCAGCACCCGCGAAGATGCCTTCCAGTTCGTTAACAATCTTGCCGTTACCGGTTACCGGGCCGTCAAGACGCTGCAGGTTACAGTTGATAACAAAGACCAGGTTGTCCAGTTTTTCACGGGTCGCGATGGTGATAGCGCCCTTAGATTCTGGCTCATCCATCTCGCCGTCGCCCAGGAAGGCGTAAACGGTTTGTTTAGAGGTATCTTTCAGGCCACGGTGTTCCAGATATTTCAGGAACTTAGCCTGGTAGATGGCACCGATTGGGCCCAGACCCATAGATACGGTCGGGAACTGCCAGAATTCCGGCATCAGTTTCGGGTGCGGGTAGGAAGACAGGCCTTTGCCATGTACTTCCTGACGGAAGTTGTTCATCTGCTCTTCAGTCAGACGACCTTCCAGGAATGCGCGTGCGTAGATGCCCGGAGAGATGTGGCCCTGGAAGTACACCAGATCGCCGCCATCTTGCTCGTTGCGTGCACGGAAGAAGTGGTTGAAGCAAACATCATATACCGTTGCGGAGGACTGGAAGGATGCCATGTGGCCACCCAGCTCGAGGTCCTTTTTAGACGCGCGCAGTACGGTCATGATGGCGTTCCAACGGATAGCAGAACGAATACGACGTTCCAGCTCCAGATTGCCCGGGTATTCCGGTTCATCTTCAACGGCAATAGTGTTTACATAATTGCTGGCCCCTGCACCTGCCGCTACTTTCACGCCGCCTTTGCGGGCTTCTGAAAGCAGTTGGTCGATCAGATACTGAGCACGCTCAACACCTTCTTCACGGATGACCGATTCGATCGCCTGTAGCCAGTCGCGAGTTTCGATCGGATCCACGTCATTTGGGAAACGTTCTGACATGGGGGTATTCCTTATCTATCTAATACGTTGAGTTATCTGGAACCTGTCCCATTACGTTCTCGTCAGAGAGCGTAATAAGACAGGTTCTGCGTTTAGTTGCCGCGCACTTTATATGGCGCTTGATTTACAACATCTTCTGGTTAACGTTCTGCCAGAAAAATCACTAATTCTTTCGTTGCTCCAGGCGGCGTAAGGCGCGTTCACGACGACTTTCCTCACGGCTTCTGTCCAGCAGAATCTCTTCGATAAAGGCCAGGTGACGATGAGACGCTTCACGCGCTTCTTCAGGCTTCCCGGCGATGATTGCTTCAAAGATACGGGTACGATGACTGCTTACCAGCGGCAGCATCTCGCGACGCGCATACAGCAATTCGAAGTTTTGCCGAACGTTCTGGGCCAACATCGGCTCCATACACCTTAGCAAATGGAGCAGCACTACATTGTGTGCCGCTTCGGTGACAGCAATTTGATACTGAAGTACCGCATCAGATTCGCCGTCAAGATCGCCGGACTGTTGCGCAAGCTCGATCGCATGGTGGAGTTCACGGATACGCGTTTTGTCTTCATCCGTGCTGCGCAGTGCAGCGTAATAAGCTGCAATACCTTCCAACGCATGGCGCGTTTCAAGCAGGTCAAACTGGGATTCAGGATGGTCGGAGAGCAGCTCTACCAGTGGGTCGCTAAAGCTCTGCCACAGGCTGCTCTGAACAAAAGTGCCACCGCCCTGACGACGAAGCAGTAACCCCTTCGCTTCAAGGCGTTGGATCGCCTCGCGTAAGGAGGGGCGGGAGACGTCGAACTGTTTTGCCAGCTCGCGTTCCGGTGGGAGTTTTTCTCCGGGGCGAAGTGTCCCCTCAAGAATTAAAAACTCCAGCTGCTGCTCAATCACATCGGAGAGTTTTGGTTGGCGGATTTTGCTGTAGGCCATGATTTCCTGTCTTAAGCCATTTGCCCGGAGTCAATTGGTCTTACCAATTTCATGTTCTTGACGCTAAAGTAACAAAGTATTCACCTTCTGTCCATACAGGTTTTGATTGAAATCAGTAAAGGGGGCATATTTTAACAACATTACAGAAATAACGTTTCAAACATGTAACTATGCACAAATGTTAAATTTACCCACCACGGGGTAGTTTTAACGGAATTGAAACGAAATATTATCTCATCTGAACCGATTCACCTGCTTATTTATCGACGTATCAACCACAATTAATGAATAGAAATTCAAAACGGAAATTTTGTGGTAGATAAACTCGTATTTACAAATGGTTTCTTTTTATTCAACTCGTCATCTTCCCCGCACAAAGCAGGTGCATTCGCGCTCGCATATCATTATTCTGATCAAGACAAAAGTCTTAAGGCAACATTTTATCTAAAGCATCTGTAAACTAATTAATACAACAAACGGAATTGCAAACTTACACACGCATTACTGCGTAGTTCACAAAATAAGTACTCGAAATATGAAGAGTAAAACCACACACGAGGTTTAATGATGGAAAGTCAACAGCATGGCGATCAGCTCAAGCGCGGTCTTAAGAACCGCCATATACAGCTAATCGCACTGGGTGGCGCGATTGGTACCGGGTTATTCCTCGGTAGCGCATCCGTTATCCAGTCTGCAGGACCGGGTATTATTCTGGGTTACGCTATTGCCGGCTTTATCGCCTTTTTGATTATGCGTCAGTTAGGTGAAATGGTGGTTGAAGAGCCGGTTGCAGGCTCCTTTAGCCACTTTGCTTATAAATACTGGGGCGGTTTCGCAGGCTTCTCTTCTGGCTGGAACTATTGGGTTCTGTACGTGCTGGTTGCCATGGCTGAACTGACAGCCGTGGGTAAATATATCCAATTCTGGTATCCAGAGATCCCAACCTGGGTTTCTGCGGCGGCCTTCTTCGTGCTGATCAACGCCATCAACCTGACCAACGTGAAAGTGTTTGGCGAAATGGAGTTCTGGTTTGCCATTATTAAAGTCATTGCCGTGGTTGCGATGATCCTGTTCGGCGGCTGGTTGCTGTTTAGCGGCAACGGCGGTCCGCAGGCCAGCGTCAGTAACCTGTGGGACCAGGGGGGCTTCCTACCGCATGGATTCACCGGTCTGGTGATGATGATGGCTATTATTATGTTCTCTTTCGGTGGGCTGGAGCTGGTCGGGATCACCGCGGCAGAAGCCGATAACCCGGAGCAAAGCATTCCCAAAGCAACCAACCAGGTTATCTACCGTATCCTGATTTTCTATGTAGGTTCGCTGGCGGTTCTGCTTTCCCTGATGCCGTGGACGCGCGTCACGGCTGATACCAGCCCGTTTGTCCTTATTTTCCACGAGCTGGGCGACACCTTTGTTGCTAATGCCCTGAACATCGTAGTGTTGACCGCCGCCCTTTCTGTCTATAACAGCTGCGTATACTGCAACAGCCGTATGCTGTTCGGTCTGGCACAACAAGGCAATGCGCCAAAAGCGCTGATGAACGTCGACAAACGCGGCGTACCAGTAAACACCATTCTGGTCTCCGCACTGGTTACGGCGCTGTGCGTACTGATCAACTATCTGGCGCCGGAATCCGCCTTTGGCCTGCTGATGGCGCTGGTGGTTTCCGCACTGGTGATCAACTGGGCAATGATCAGCCTGGCGCACATGAAGTTCCGCAAAGCCAAACAGCAGCAGGGCGTTACCACACGCTTCCCGGCGCTGCTTTATCCGCTGGGTAACTGGGTGTGCCTGATTTTCATGGCTGCGGTGTTGGTGATTATGCTGATGACGCCGGGTATGGCGATTTCGGTATACTTAATTCCGGTATGGATTGCCATTCTTGGCATCGGCTACCTGTGCAAGCAGAAAACCGCTGGCGCGGTTAAAGCGCATTAATTCTCCCTCCCCCACCTGCATCGGGTGGGGGTTGTTACCTGCCTCACACTTTCCCACTCACGACTGTTTAGTCCATATCAGTGGCGTTATCCTGCAACGCAAAAACAACGGTACCAGACAATAATTCTCTCCATATCTCATTAATGGAGTGCAGTTGATGGAAACCAGTAAGCTCACGGTGAAAGAAAAGATCGGCTATGGAATGGGCGACGCCGGATGCAACATCATATTTGGCGCCATCATGTTGTTTGTTAACTATTTTTATACAGATATTTTTGGTCTGGCGCCTGCCCTGGTCGGCGTATTACTGCTCTCAGTACGCGTTATCGATGCCGTTACTGACCCTATAATGGGCGCGATGGCCGACCGTACCCGCAGCAAATATGGTCGATTTCGTCCATGGCTTTTGTGGATGGCTTTCCCTTACGCATTATTCAGCGTACTTATGTTTACCACCCCTGAGTGGACATATAACAGCAAAGTTATCTATGCGTTCGTCACTTACTTCCTGCTCTCTATCACCTATACGGCAATCAACATTCCTTACTGCTCGCTCGGCAGCGTCATCACCAACGATCCAAAGGAACGCGTCGCCTGCCAGTCATATCGCTTTGTATTGGTCGGTATTGCAACCCTGCTGCTGTCCCTCACCCTATTGCCCATGGCGGACTGGTTTGGTGGAGAAGACAAAGCCAAAGGCTATCAGATGGCGATGGCGGTCCTTGCCTTCATCGGTATGTGTATGTTCCTGTTTTGCTTTGCAACTGTGCGTGAGCGCGTCCGTCCTGCGGTCCCGACTAACGACGACTTAAAAGCAGACCTGAAGGACGTGTGGAAGAACGATCAGTGGGTAAAAATTCTGCTGTTAACCTTGTGCAACGTCTGTCCGGGCTTTATTCGCATGGCCGCCACTATGTACTACGTGACCTGGGTTATGCAGCAAAGCACGCAGTTTGCCACGTTGTTTATCAGCCTTGGCGTTGTCGGCATGATGATCGGCAGCATGCTGGCAAAGGTGTTAACCGATCGCTGGTGCAAACTGAAAGTCTTCTTCTGGACCAATATCATCCTGGCGATTTTCTCCGGCGCATTTTACTTCTTCGATCCAAAAGCCACCATGATGATTATGGTGCTCTACTTCCTGCTCAACATTCTGCATCAGATCCCTTCCCCACTGCACTGGTCGCTGATGGCGGATGTCGATGACTACGGCGAGTGGAAAACCGGTAAACGCATCACCGGAATCAGCTTTTCCGGCAACCTGTTCTTCCTGAAACTGGGCCTGGCGATTGCCGGAGCGATGGTTGGCTTCCTGCTCTCCTGGTACGGCTACGACGCAGGGGCGAAAGTGCAAAGCGACTCCGCCATTAACGGTATTATGCTGCTGTTTACCATCATACCTGGCGTAGGCTACCTGATTACCGCAGGCGTGGTTCGTCTGCTGAAAGTTGATCGCGAGTTTATGCAGCAAATCCAGGCAGATTTAGAAAAGCGTCGCGCCAACTACCGTGAACTGAATGAATACCACGATATAAAAACGACTGAAACCGTAAGGAAAGCCTAATGAATCAGTGGCCTAATCCCTTTATTGAACAACGTGCCGACCCGTTTATTTTACGTGACGGTAGCCACTACTATTTCATTGCTTCAGTGCCCGAATACGATCGACTGGAGCTCCGTCGCGCTGACACGCTGGAAGGGCTGCGCACCGCCGTCCCGGTTGTCGTCTGGCGCAAACCAGAAAGCGGCCCCATGAGCCAACTCATCTGGGCGCCTGAGATCCATCATCTGGCTGGTAAATGGTACATCTATTTTGCCGCCACCCACACACAGGTGCTCGACAAGCTGGGGATGTTCCAGCACCGTATGTTTGCGCTCGAATGTGCGGACACCGATCCGCTGGCAGGCAAGTGGACAGAGAAAGGCCAGATTAAGACACAGTTTGATACCTTTGCGCTTGATGCCACCACCTTTCATCACCAGGGAAAACAGTGGTATCTGTGGGCGCAAAAATCTCCCGATATCGCCGGCAACTCCAATATCTATCTCGCTGAGCTGGAAAATCCATGGACGATTAAAGGCGATCCGGTCATGCTCAGCCATCCAGAGTATGACTGGGAATGCCGGGGTTTTTGGGTCAACGAAGGTCCGGCTGTCATGGTTCACGGCGACAAGCTGTTTATCAGCTATTCGGCCAGCGCCACCGATGAGAACTACTGTATGGGATTATTGTGGATTGACCTCAACGCCGATCCGTTCAACCCGCAGAACTGGCACAAATCACCACGCCCGGTCTTTTCCACCAGCTACGAAAACCGCCAGTACGGACCGGGACACAACAGCTTTACGCAAACGCCGGAAGGTGAGGATGTGCTGGTGTACCACGCGAGAAATTACACCGAAATTGAAGGCGATCCGTTGTACGATCCAAACCGCCACACTCGCCTGAAGCTCGTGCGCTGGGACGAAAACGGGATGCCTGATTTTGGCGTGCCGCCAGCGGATACGTATTGAGTCATTGCGCCGTTATCCGGCCTACATATGCGCCAGGCCGGATAAGGCGGTTATGCCGCTATCCGGCAACAATCGCTAGATCAGTGTTCCATAAATTGTCAGCAGCGCAATGACCACCACCACCACAAACGAAGTCTTCTTCGCCATTGAAACAGCCGCTTTTGGCGTTTCGACTTTATCGGTATGGGGTTCGCGCGCCAAAGAAAACTGCGCCAGGCGCGTAAGTACCTGGTATTGCGAAGTATGTAGATCGGCAAGCGATGCAAACCAGGCCGGCAGCGCTTTCTCGCCGTGTCCCAGCAGCGCATAGACTACGCCCGCCAGACGCACCGGGATCCAGTCCAGCACATGCAGGATCGCATCAATACCCGATTGCAAACGCTGGTGCGGGGTCTGATAGCGCGCCAGCCAGGACTGCCAGGCACGTAAAAAGGCGTAACCCACCAGCGTTACCGGTCCCCACGGGCCACCGACAATCAGCCAGAATAACGGCGCCAGATAAAAGCGAAAGTTGTTCCATAACAGCGCGTTCTGCAGTTCGCGCAGGAACTCACGCTCATCACAGTCCGGCGGAACACCATGGATAAGCGTCAGCTCGCTGGCCATCGCCTCACGGGCGTGAGCGTCATCGCGAGCCGCCGCGTTCAGATAGGCATGATAATGAAGACGCGTTTTGCCAGCCCCAATACACAGCAAGCCAATTAAGATCCACACCACCAGCAAGGGCACGTTAAACAGCAGTCCATGAAGTGCGCGCAGCAACAGAAACGTCACCCCCATCGCAATCAGGGCCATGCCTACGGTACGCATCATTGAGAAATGCTTCACCCGGCGGAAAAATGCTTCAACCCGGTGATCAAGCTGCCAGTGCTCACCCAGCTTAAACAGGCGTTCAACAATCAACACCAGTAATGTTGTAAACAGCGTCATGTCATCTCCTTTTGCGACGAGGGGGTGACCAGGGCGCGAAACCTTGCCCAGTCAAAAGAGGGCCCGGGATCGGTCTTACGCTCGGGCGCAATATTGCAATGTCCTGTCATATTGTTAGCAATAGCCGGATAACGCGTAATCAGGGCATTGGTCACGGCTGCAAGTTGCTGGTACTGCGCATCGGTATAGGCCAGCGTATCCGTCCCTTCCAGCTCAATACCAATTGAAAAATCATTACAGCGTTCGCGCCCTTGATAGTTCGACACGCCAGCATGCCAGGCGCGTTTATCAAAGGGGACATACTGCACGATTTCACCATCACGGCGAATTAAACAATGGGCCGACACGCGCAGATGGGCGATCCCGGCAAAATAAGGATGGGCATTAGGATCAATCGTGCCGGTAAACAGCGCATCAATCCACGGTCCGCCAAACTCGCCGGGCGGCAGGCTGATATTATGCACCACCAGCAGAGAAGGGTTTTCGTCATCCGGGCGGCAATCGTAATGAGGAGAGGGTACGCGTCGCGCCTCTGCCAGCCAGCCCTCGTCTAACAACATGCAGAATCTCCTTATTGGTGGTGCTCATATCAGGTTCAGGGTAGCATGTTTCCACCTTATGATTCGTTAGCAATTTGGAGTTTTATCATGCCGCCTCGCCGCTATAACCCTGACTATCGACGTGACGCGCTGTTGGAACGCATAAATCTGGATATCCCTGCCGCTGTAGCTCAGGCGCTGCGTGAAGATTTAGGCGGAGAAGTTGATGCCAATAACGATATCACCGCACAGCTTTTGCCCGAAGATATGCGCTCCCACGCCACCGTGATCACCCGCGAAGATGGCGTTTTTTGTGGAAAACGCTGGGTGGAGGAAGTCTTTATTCAACTGGCTGGCGATGATGTCAACATCACCTGGCATGTTGAAGATGGCGACAGCATCAAGGCCAATCAGCCGCTGTTTGAACTGGACGGCCCTTCCCGCGTGCTGCTGACCGGCGAACGTACCGCGCTTAATTTTGTGCAGACCCTTTCAGGTGTGGCGAGCGAAGTGCGTAAATACGTCGACCTGCTGGCGGGAACAAAAACCCAGTTGCTGGACACGCGTAAAACCCTGCCTGGGCTGCGCACCGCCCTGAAATACGCCGTATTGTGCGGCGGCGGCGCGAATCATCGCCTGGGGCTTTCTGACGCTTTCCTGATTAAAGAAAACCACATTATTGCTTCTGGCTCAGTACGTCAGGCCGTTGAAAAAGCCTTCTGGCTGCACCCGGATGTGCCGGTTGAAGTCGAAGTGGAAAGCCTGGATGAACTTGATGACGCGCTGAAAGCCGGGGCCGACATCATCATGCTCGATAATTTCGAAACTGACCAAATGCGTGAAGCGGTCAAACGCACCAACGGCCAGGCGCGTCTGGAAGTGTCGGGTAACGTCACCTATGAAACGCTGCGCGAATTTGCCGAAACCGGCGTGGATTTCATCTCTGTTGGCGCACTGACCAAGCATGTTCGCGCACTCGATCTCTCGATGCGTTTTCGCTAAATACTGATGGTTTAGCCCGGTAGTGATTTCGCTTATCGGGCCATTCTGCATGCCGGAGAAGGCGTTTTCGCCGCTATCCGGCAGTTTCTTCGAGCCTCTTCGCAAATACGTTGTTTGATTCTGTAATCTCGTAAAGATCCTCGGAACCCGCCTTCCCATTCTGTTTTTTGCCTCTCGCCGTGACCCCGACCGTTTGCCAAAGTAGCGCCAGCTAACTCAAGGAGCGAACGATGGACAAGCAACGCGGCTTCACGCTTATCGAACTCATGGTGGTCATTGGCATTATTGCCATCCTTAGCGCCATCGGCATTCCGGCCTATCAAAACTATCTGCGCAAAGCTGCGCTGACAGACATGCTGCAAACCTTTGTTCCCTATCGCACGGCGGTTGAGCTTTGTGCGCTGGAGCATGGCGGAACAGCAACCTGCGATGCCGGAACGAATGGCATCCCTTCTCCAGCCACTACCCGTTATGTCTCCGCCATGAGCGTTGAAAAAGGGGTGGTCAGCCTCAGCGGACAAGAAAGTCTGAACGGACTAACCATCACCATGACGCCAGGTTGGGACAATGCCAACGGCATTACTGGCTGGAGTCGTAACTGCGTCATCCTGAATGACAGCGCACTGCAACAAGCCTGTGAAGACGTTTTCCGTTTCGACACCAATTAAGGAAAAGAGATGAATACCACCCAACTTACGGCACTGTGCCAACGTTATCAGGGAATATTACTGGATGCAGACAATGAAGTGGTGCACATCGCCGTCGTGGATGCCCCGTCCCACGAACTTCTGGACGCGCTGCATTTTGCCACCACCCGACGTATAGACATTGTCTGCTGGACGCGTCAGCAAATGGAAGGCCACACGCATACGCCGCGGAACATGCTCCCGGCTGTAGTCACCAAAAGCAGCGCCAGCGCAGCAGACCTGCTGAATCAGACGTTTCATTCTGCTCTGGTGCAACGGGCTTCTGATATTCATATTGAGCCAGCGGAAAATCACTACCGAATCAGATTACGTGTAGATGGCGTACTGCATGCTTTACCGGAAGTCACAACTGAGATGGGCATCGCTATCACTGCAAGACTAAAAGTTTTAGGCAGTCTGGATATTGCCGAGCACAGACTTGCGCAAGACGGACAATTTACCGTTGAGATTTCTGGAGAGCCTGTCTCGTTTCGCATCGCCACCCTGCCCTGTCGCTATGGCGAAAAAGTAGTGCTGCGGCTACTGCATCAGGTCGATCAAACGCTGGAGATCGCCGCGCTAGGAATGCAGGACGCGCAACTGGGCGCATTTTCGCACGCGTTACAGCAGCCTCAGGGGTTGATTCTGGTCACCGGACCGACCGGGAGCGGTAAAACAGTCACGCTGTACAGTGCGCTGCAAACCCGAAACACCCCGGATATGAATCTTTGTAGCGTAGAAGATCCGGTAGAAATCCCGATCGCAGGTCTTAACCAGACGCAAATTCATCCTCGCGCCGGTCTCACTTTTCAGGGCGTATTACGCGCGCTGCTGCGCCAGGATCCCGACATTATCATGGTGGGTGAAATCCGCGATGGCGAAACGGCTGAAATAGCCCTAAAAGCCGCACAAACCGGTCATTTGGTTCTATCAACACTGCACACTAACTCCACCACTGAAACGCTGATACGCCTGCAGCAAATGGGGGTCGCACGCTGGATGATCGCCTCCGCGCTGACGCTCGTCATTGCGCAGCGGTTGGTGAGAAAATTGTGTCCCCATTGCCGACAACGGCTGGAAACGCCGATCGCGCTCCCGGAAGCGATATGGCCTGCGCCACTGCCACATTGGCAGGCCACTGGCTGTGAACATTGCTATCAAGGATTTTATGGTCGTACGGCATTGTTTGAAGTACTCCCCGTTACGCCGGCATTGCGCCAGAGCATCGCCAACGGTACGTCCGCAGAAGAAGTGGAGTCAGATGCAAAGCAATTGGGGATGAGTACGCTTTTCGAAACTGGTTGCCAGGCAGTCGAACAAGGGTTAACGACATTTGAAGAGCTGATACGCGTACTGGGCATGCCTCATGTCAGCTAAACAGCTTTGGCGCTGGCAAGGCATTAACAACGAAGGTCAACCGCTGGAAGGTGTATTGTGGGCCGATACCCGCCCCTCATTAATGCTTGCTCTCGAGCAACAGCGTATTACACCGCTACGTATAAACCGTATGCGCGTCAAAACCTCACACTGGAGCCGTGAACGAAGCGCCGAAACCATACACCAACTGGCAACATTACTAAAAGCCGGGTTAACGCTCTCGGCAGGCCTAACCCTGCTGGCTGAACAGCATCCCAGCCGTCAGTGGCAGGCGCTACTGCGCACGCTGGCTCACGATATGGAGCAGGGCATTTCTCTCTCCACCTCTCTGTCGCAATGGCACCACGTTTTTCCGCCTCTTTATCAGGCAATGATCCGCACCGGAGAGCTTACGGGGAAGCTGGACGACTGTTGCTTTGAACTCGCCCGTCAGCAGAAGAATCAACAGCAACTTGCCGATAAAGTAAAAAAAGCCCTGCGCTATCCGATTATCATTATCACGATGGCGGTAATGGTCGTGTTTGCGATGCTGCAATTTGTACTCCCTGAGTTTGCCGCCATTTACCGGACGTTTAACACTCCGCTACCAGCGCTCACTCAGTGGATTATTGCCATCGCGCACTTTAGCGGCCAATGGGGAGGGCTGATCGGAGCATTCAGCCTGGTCGCGGTTGCTGTATATTATTTGATAAAGCAGAAACCGTACTGGCTTATTCTGCGCCAGACATTACTGCTCGGTCTGCCGGTTATAGGGCCGATGGTGAGAGGCCAAAAACTCACGCAGATCTTCACCGTGCTGGCGTTAACGCAAAATGCAGGAATTCCCTTTTTGCAGGGTCTTGAGAGCGTGACTGAAACGCTGGACAACCCTTTCTGGTCACAGCGCTTAGCGCGGGCACACCACGACATCAGCGCCGGAAAACCGGTCTGGTTAGCGCTTAAAAATTGCGGTGAATTCAGCCCATTGTGTATACAACTGGTCAGAACAGGTGAAGCTTCCGGCTCACTGGATGCAATGTTGCGCAATCTCGCACATCACCACGGCGAGAAAACGTTGTCTCAGGCGGAGAATCTGGCCGCGCTGCTTGAGCCTGCGTTGCTGGTCATTACGGGGCTTATCATCGGTACGCTGGTCGTCGCGATGTATTTACCGATTTTCCATTTGGGAGATGCGATGAGCGGGGTGGGATAGATTCAAATGCCTGATGGCGGCGTAACGCCATCAGGCATTTCACAGAACGACCTGTTTTTACAGGCTATTGAAAACGCGGTTTTCTTGTTCCTGTACGCGAATAAACGTTGTACGTTTGGTCAGTTCTTTCAGACGAGAAGCACCAACATAGGTACAGGCAGAACGCAGGCCGCCGAGGATATCACGCGCGGTATTATCAACCGGGCCACGCAGAGGCAGCTTAACGGTTTTACCTTCCGCTGCACGGTATTGCGCAACACCACCAACGTGACGCGTCATGGCTGATTCAGAGCTCATTCCGTAGAACAGCATGAATTTCTCACCGTTCTCTTCGACAATTTTGCCGCCGCTTTCTTCATGACCGGCCAGCATGCCGCCGAGCATCACGAAGTCCGCGCCGCCGCCAAACGCTTTTGCCACGTCACCCGGCATTGTGCAGCCGCCGTCGCTGACAATCATGCCGCCCAGACCGTGGGCTGCATCGGCACATTCAATAACCGCAGAAAGCTGTGGATAGCCAACGCCGGTTTTTACACGCGTGGTACATACAGAACCCGGGCCGATGCCGACTTTAACAATGTCCGCGCCGGAAAGTACCAGCTCTTCACACATTTCGCCGGTGACCACATTGCCCGCACAAATTGTTTTTGTCGGCCATGCTTCACGCGCTTTCGACACAAACTGAACAAAATGCTCTGAGTAGCCATTTGCCACGTCAATGCAGATAAAGTTCAGCGCTGGGTTAAGCGCCAGAATCTGTTTGGTTTTTTCGAAATCTGCGTCAGAGGTACCGGTTGAAACCATCACGTGTTTGAGCACATCGGCAGAACTCTGCGCGATAAAGGCAGCCCAGTCTTCAACAGAATAGTGTTTGTGCACAGCGGTCAGGATGTCGAAGGATGCCAGTGCCGTTGCCATAGCAAACGTCCCGACAGTGTCCATGTTCGCCGCAATAATGGGGACGCCGGACCAGGTCTGACCTGAATGCTTAAAGGTAAATTGACGCTCCAGCTCAACATCGGAACGGCTTTTGAGAGTAGAACGCTTAGGGCGGATAAGAACGTCTTTGAAACCTAACTTCAGATCTTCTTCGATACGCATGTGCGGATTCCTGGGGTTAATGGCGAAAAATCGAAACTCACAACTCCAGTGACGCTATCATACGCACTAATCAATGCCGCGCAAGACTGCGAAATTCTCTTTTTTTACGCTACAATCCCATAAATTTACCTGGCGAATAGTAGGTTAATCCTGCAACAGCCTCGCCTTCGCACGCTTAACTTTTAACTGTTTGATAATCAAACTTAAACTCCAGGATCTGCATCTATGAGGTATACGGTAGCCTTAACCGGCGGCATTGGCAGTGGTAAAAGTACCGTTGCAAATGCGTTCGCTGACCTCGGAATAAACGTCATTGATGCAGATATTATTGCGCGCCAGGTGGTTGAACCCGGTACACCTGCCCTTAAGGCGATCGAAGAACATTTTGGTTCCGAGGTTATAGCCGCGGACGGATCGTTGCAGCGGCGCATTTTACGCGAACGCATTTTTTCCAATCCTGAGGAGAAAAGCTGGCTAAATGCCCTGCTTCATCCGCTTATTCAGCAGGAAACGCAGCGCCAGTTTCAGCAAGCGACCTCCCCTTATCTGTTGTGGGTTGTACCGTTGCTGGTAGAAAATTCGCTGTATAAAAAAGCCAACCGTGTACTCGTGGTGGATGTTACCCCCGAGACACAGCTCAGACGCACGATGCAGCGCGATGACGTCACGCGTGAGCATGTTGAACAAATTCTTGCTGCCCAGGCAACGCGTGAAGCGCGTCTGGCCGTGGCAGACGATGTTATTGATAATAATGGCGCACCGGAAGCCATCGCCTCGGATGTCGCCCGCCTGCACGCGCTCTATTTGCAATGCGCGTTGCAGTTTGTCTCACAGGAAAAACCGTAATGCACACCCAGGTCCTTTTTGAACACCCTCTCAATGAGAAGATGCGTACATGGCTGCGCATTGAGTTTTTAATCCAACAGCTCTCCGTTAATTTACCTATTACAGACCATGCAGGCGCACTGCATTTTTTCCGCAACATCGGCGATTTACTGGATGTCTTTGAACGCGGTGAAGTCCGCACCGAACTCCTCAAAGAGTTAGAGCGACAACAGCGAAAACTCCAGGCCTGGGTTGAAGTTCCCGGCGTAGATCAAAGCAGGATCGACGCATTGCGCCAGCAGTTAAAAAGCGCGGGCAGCGTTCTGATTTCGGCCCCGCGTATTGGACAGACACTACGCGAAGATCGTCTGATTGGCCTCGTGCGTCAGCGTTTAAGCATTCCTGGCGGGTGCTGTAGTTTCGATTTGCCAACCCTGCATATTTGGTTGCATTTACCACAGCCGCAACGCGACGCGCAGGTTGAAGCCTGGCTTGCCAGCCTGAATCCGCTCAATCAGGCGCTAGCACTGGTGCTGGATTTGATTCGCAACTCTGCGCCGTTCCGTAAGCAAACCAGCCTGAATGGTTTTTACCAGGACAACGGCGAAGATGCCGATCTGCTGCGCTTGCAGCTGCCGCTTGATTCGCAGCTTTATCCGCAAATTTCTGGTCATAAGAGCCGTTTTGCCATTCGCTTTATGCCGCTGGATAGCGAAAATGGCCAGGTGCCTGAGCGTCTCGATTTTGAGCTGGCGTGCTGTTAAGGAGTCAACATGTCTGAACAAACTATCGTCAACTGCCCAACCTGTGGCAAACCCGTGATATGGGCTGAAGTCAGTCCGTTTCGCCCATTCTGCAGCAAACGCTGCCAGTTAATCGATCTGGGTGAGTGGGCCGCGGAAGAGAAACGCATCCCAAGCTCTGGCGATCTGTCGGAAAGCGATGACTGGAGTGAAGAGCAGAAGTAATTGCGCTAAAACGGTTGGCCGGGCAAGCATTGCGCCCCGTTAATAATTTACCGGATGCGGCGTTGCCTTATCCGGCCTACGAACACCATTAGCCAGCAATCAGCTTTTCAATGACCGGCGCATTCGCCGGCGGAAAATCTTCCGCATTTAGAGCAGCTTGCGCAATCCACTGCGCTGGTTGCCCCTCTTTTCCCCATGGTTCGCCTTCCCAGCTTTCAACCAGCCAGAACCACAGAGTGATATGCCGGTCCGGAAACTGATAATCCAGCTTTTCGAACAGCGAGCTATGGGTCGGCGTAATGCCCACTTCTTCCTGTAACTCGCGAATCAGCGCCTGCTCTGGCGTTTCACCCGCTTCAATTTTTCCGCCGGGAAACTCCAGCTTATTTGCCATGTGGGCATCAGCCGCACGCTGAGTTATGAAAATTTCATGGTGCTGATTACGAATAATCCCGACGGCGATCTGCAATATTTTCATCTTCATCGTCCATAAAAAAGGCGCAGAATTCTGCGCCTTTTCAGTAAGTTATTTTATTAGCTCAGACGGCCATGGCACTGTTTATACTTTTTGCCAGAACCGCAAGGACACGGATCGTTACGACCCACTTTACGATCGCCGGTTTGTGCTGCCAGCTCTTCTGCCGCGGCAGAATCGTCACCTTTATGGCTCAACTGCTGCATCTGCGCTAAACGTTCAGCTTCTTCACGACGCTGCTGCTCCATCGCTTCTACTTCTTCAGGCATACGTACCTGAACTTTGCTCAGGGTGCTGATCACTTCGTACTTCAGTGATTCCAGCATTGATGCAAACATAGAGAAGGATTCACGCTTGTATTCCTGCTTCGGATCTTTTTGCGCATAACCACGCAGGTGAATACCCTGACGCAGGTAGTCCATCGCCGCAAGGTGCTCTTTCCACAGAGAGTCGAGAGTTTGCAGCATCACGCCTTTTTCGAAGTGACGCATCATCTCCGCGCCCACAACTTCTTCCTTACGCTGATAAACTTCGATAGCGTTTGCCAGAATACGTTCACGCAGCGTTTCTTCATGCAGCTCAGGCTCTTTATCCAGCCATTCTGAAATCGGCATGTCCAGATCGAAGTCGTTTTTCAGACGTTCCTGCAGACCCGGGATATCCCACATTTCTTCCAGAGACTGCGGCGGAATATAGGCATCAATCGTCGCTTTGAAGACATCTTCACGGATGCTGTTGATGGTCTCGCTAACGTCAGTTACGTCCAGCAGTTCGTTACGCTGGGTGTAGATTGCACGGCGCTGGTCGTTGGCAACGTCATCATATTCCAGCAGTTGCTTACGAATATCGAAGTTGCGGCTTTCCACTTTACGCTGCGCGTTTGCAATCGCTTTAGTTACCCACGGGTGTTCAATCGCTTCACCTGGCTTCATGCCCAGTTTACGCATCATGCCGGACACGCGGTCAGAGGCAAAAATACGCATCAGCGCATCTTCCATCGACAGATAGAAACGGGAAGAACCCGCATCACCCTGACGACCCGAACGACCACGCAGCTGGTTATCGATACGACGAGATTCGTGGCGCTCAGTACCGATAATATGTAAACCACCGGCGGCTAACACCGCATCATGGCGAACCTGCCACTCTGCTTTGATCTGCGCAATTTGTTCCGGAGTCGGGTTTTCCAGCTCGGCAACTTCCGCCTGCCAGCTACCGCCCAGCACGATATCGGTACCACGACCCGCCATGTTCGTCGCGATAGTCACGGCTGACGGATAACCCGCCTGAGCAACGATATCCGCTTCGCTGGCGTGGAACTTAGCGTTCAGGACGTTGTGCTTGATACCGGCTTTAGTTAATTCGTTAGAGACCACTTCCGATTTTTCAATGGAGATAGTACCCACCAGCACCGGCTGGCCATTTGCGGTACGTTCTTTAATATCTTCAATGATCGCCTGAATTTTTTCCGCTTCGGTCATGTACACCAGATCCGGTAAATCCTTACGGATCATCGGACGGTTGGTCGGCACAACCACGGTATCCAGTTTGTAGATGGAACTGAATTCAAAGGCTTCAGTGTCTGCTGTACCAGTCATACCGGCCAGTTTTTCGTACAAACGGAAGTAGTTCTGGAAGGTAATAGATGCCAGCGTCTGGTTCTCATTCTGGATATCTACGCCTTCTTTGGCTTCAACGGCCTGGTGCAGACCATCGGACCAGCGACGGCCCTGCATGGTACGACCGGTGTGTTCGTCGACGATGATCACTTCACCGTCTTTCACGATGTAGTCAACGTCGCGGGTAAACAGTACGTGTGCGCGCAGCGCGGCAGTCACGTGGTGCATCAGCATAATGTTGCCCGGAGAGTACAGCGACTCGCCTTCATCCATAATGCCTTCGTTAACCAACAGTTCTTCAATCAGCACCAAACCACGTTCAGTCAGGTTAACCTGGCGCGCTTTCTCATCAACGGAGAAGTGGCCCTCACCCTGGAACGTGTCGGAATCTTCCTTCTCCTGACGAATCAGGTGCGGGATGATTTTGTTCACTTTTTTATACATTTCCGAGCTGTCTTCAGCCGGACCGGAAATGATCAGCGGTGTACGCGCTTCATCGATCAGGATGGAGTCGACTTCATCGACCAGCGCATAGTGCAGTTTTCGCTGAACGCGCTCTTCCGGGCTAAACGCCATGTTGTCGCGCAGGTAGTCAAAGCCGTATTCGTTGTTGGTACCGTAAGTAATATCGGCATTGTAGGCTTCACGCTTGGCTGGCGCAGGCAGGCCAGACATGTTGATACCCACGGTCATGCCGAGGAATTCAAACAGCGGGCGGTTATTTTCGGCGTCACGCTGAGCGAGGTAGTCGTTCACGGTAACCACGTGTACGCCCTTCCCGCTTAATGCGTTCAGGTAGGCAGGCAGCGTGGCGGTCAGGGTTTTACCTTCACCTGTACGCATTTCCGCGATGCAGCGATCGTTCAGGACCATACCGCCCAGCAGCTGAACGTCGAAGTGGCGCATGCCGAACACACGCTTACTCGCTTCGCGGACCACCGCAAATGCTTCCGGGATCAGGCTCTCAACGCTGGCGCCTTTTTCCAGACGGGCGCGGAATTCAGCGGTCTTCGCTTTCAGCTCATCATCGGAGAGTTTTTCCATCTCCGGTTCCATTGCGTTGATGACATTGACCACTTTGCGCATACGACGCAGCGTACGCTCGTTACGGCTACCGAATACTTTTGTTAATAATTTGATTAGCATAATAAAATCTCAAACGCCCCGCATTGCGGAGTCAAAAATTAAAAGTTGGAAGGTTCTTTTTTAGCTGAGGCGTTGAGGGCCAGCGCGGATTCCCTGCAGCTGACTGATCCAGACCGGAACGCTAAACGCGGCCTGAGAGGTAAAATGGGCGTATGTCACGCGACTCACGGTCGCGGGCGGTCTGCCTTCTTGCGTCAGCATCGCGCTGAGCGTATTCAGTAACGCAAGATGGTGCGCCTGGATTGGCAACGGCTCTTCGGCAACGGGTAGCGCCTGAGGGGCCATAGCAAAAGAAAGATGGCGAATAACCGTACGAATAGCATGCTGATGCCAGTAGTCGACGGTAAAATTCGGGCGGCGATTGGTCGCTTCCAGCAAAGCAAGCTGGTTAAAGTTAACTTTCGCGCCTTGATCGTGATTGCTGGCGGTCGCCTTCGCAGGGGTATTTGGTTCAGCAGCATTACCGAGCGCGGGCAGGCCAAAACTAGCCGCGACCATCCCCAACAGGAGATGCGGCCAGAAGTACCGTCTGCCTAACTGTCGCCAGCGCGTCAGTATTCCACTCACGTTATTGCCACCTGATATACCCTGCGTTTGGGGTTACAAATGCAAAACCATTTTTGCGCACAAATATTACCATTAATGCGTTCGCACCACAGCAGTAATGACGCAAGTCGCGGGTAAATATGCTTAAGAAAGCAGCGATCGAACGGTATTTTAATCTACCTGTGGGAAAAGTCGCTTCAGAGAAGGTGGTTTGCAATCGGAAGATAAAAAAAACGACTGGCTCACCTGGCCGGAGAGAGTGCCAGATTAACCAGTCGAATTTATGCGACAGGTATACACTTCATCTTTCAAGCTGCCTCTTTGTTGGCTGCTTTCTCTCACCCCAGTCACGTACTAGTGTACGCTCCTGCGGATTCGTTCAGTTGCCGCCTTGATGCAACTTGAATGATTTTGTGTATAGTTATTATGCCAGTACGGTCGAAGGTGCTTTGAACGCCAGCGGCAGTTCTGCATCGTCCTGAAAGGTCACATATTCCCAGGCTTCCTGTTTTGCCAGGACCGCCTGCAACAGTTTGTTATTCAATGCATGACCGGATTTATACGCGGTAAATGCACCAATAATGTTATGACCACACATGAACAAGTCACCAATCGCGTCGAGCATTTTGTGACGAACGAATTCGTCTTCAAAACGCAGGCCGTCTTCGTTCAATACGCGATAATCGTCAACAACGATGGCACAATCGAAGCTGCCGCCCAAGCACAGGCCGCGGGACTGCAGATATTCGATATCACGCATGAAGCCGAAAGTACGCGCGCGGCTGATCTGGCGCATGAACGCATCCGCAGAGAAGTTCATCGCGTAGCGCTGCGTGCTGGAGTCGATTGCCGGATGGTTAAAGTCGATGGTGAAATCCAACGTGAAACCATTGTATGGCTTAAACTCAGCCCACTTATCGCCATCTTCGACACGAACGGTCTCTTTGATGCGAACAAATTTTTTGGCGCTGCTCAGTTCTTCAATACCTGCATCAAGCAGCAGATAAACGAACGGAGCGGCACTGCCATCCATAATCGGGATTTCCGGGGCGTTAACTTCAATAACGATGTTATCGATACCTAAGCCCGCCAGAGCAGCATTAAGGTGCTCTACGGTTGAAATCCGCACATCATGCTCATTGACCAGACACGTACAGAGCATGGTATCACGCACAGATTTGGCATCGGCCGGGAAATCTACCGGAGGATTCAAGTCGGTGCGACGATAGATGACCCCGGTGTTGGCCGGCGCAGGGCGTAATGTCAGGGTGACTTTTTTGCCGGTATGTAAACCGACGCCAGTCGCCTGAACGATACGTTTAAGAGTCCTTTGTTTGATCATCGTATAATCTCGCCAAATTACCTATCCAACCGAAGTGTACTATACATTCGGTGGGCCAGTTTAGCACAAAGAGCCACAATTCCCAAATTCCAGCTAATTCTTAATCAGCTTGCTTACGCAGGAATGCTGGGATATCCAGATAATCCGGCTCTTTCGTGGTTTGCGGCGTATTGTCGTTAACCACTTTCGCTACCGGTTTCTGCTCTTGCGTCAACGGCGCCATACCGTGCTGCTGGTAACGATCCATTACCGGCTGCTGTACCTGCTTGTTGGTCACCAGAGTGATTTCAGGACGCTTGTCCATACCAATTCCAGTCGCCACAACGGTCACGCGCAGTTCGTCGTTCATATCCGGATCCAGAGAGGTACCGATAACCACAGTCGCGTTATCCGATGCAAATGCACGGATCGTGTTACCCACGGTTTCAAACTCATCCAGACGCAGGTCGAAGCCCGCAGTAATGTTGACCAGCACACCACGCGCGCCGGACAGATCGATGTCTTCCAGCAGCGGAGAAGAGATAGCCATTTCAGCCGCTTCTTCTGCACGGTCTTCACCGCTTGCCACGCCGGAGCCCATCATCGCGTAGCCCATTTCGGACATCACGGTGCGCACGTCTGCAAAGTCGACGTTCATCAGACCCGGACGAGTAATCAGTTCAGCGATACCCTGAACCGCGCCTTTCAGCACGTCGTTCGCTGCGCCAAACGCATCCAGCAGGGAGATACCGCGACCCAGCACTTTCAGCAGCTTGTCGTTCGGGATAGTGATCAGAGAGTCCACATGTTTGGACAGCTCGGTGATACCCTGCTCTGCGAATGCCATACGCTTCTTGCCTTCAAAGTTGAAAGGCTTAGTCACGACGGCAACGGTCAGGATACCTAAATCTTTTGCTACTTCAGCCACCACTGGCGCTGCACCGGTACCGGTACCGCCACCCATGCCAGCTGCGATGAACACCATGTCTGCGCCGTCAAGCGCTGCACGCAGAGCTTCACGATCTTCGTCTGCCGCATTACGACCGACTTCCGGGTTTGCACCCGCGCCCAGACCTTTGGTGATGCCGCTACCAATCTGAATGGTCTGTCCAACCGCCGTTTTACGCAACGCCTGAGCGTCGGTATTCACAGCGAAGAATTCAACACCTTCGATGCGCTCACGCACCATGTGTTCAACGGCATTACCGCCGCCGCCGCCGACGCCGATGACTTTAATCACCGCGTCATTGGTAAGTTCCATAGGTTCAAACATAGTTTCTCTCTCCGTTGTGCCTGTCGCCTGAGACCGTGAATGTGCGTTGGTCTCTTTAAAAATTAAAACTCTTTTCGCAGCCAGCTATTGAGTCGTTTGATCCACGAGCCAACTGATGCCGTTACGCGTTTTTCAACTTCAGCTTCACCACTCAAATGGGATTCTTTCCCGTAGTGAAGCAGCCCCACCGCCGTGGAATAATACGGCTCCTGAGCATAATCCGTCAGACCGGTAATATTCAGCGGTGCGCCAATACGTACTTGCGTATGGAACACGCGCTGTGCGCAGGCCGCAAGACCTTCAATTTGCGCAGCACCGCCGGTTAACACAATCCCCGCCGCCAGATGATGTTTCACACCCTGCTGGCGAAGCTGTTCCTGTAATTGCAAAATTTCTTCGTTGACCAGGTTGAGCAGCTCGGTATAACGCGGCTCAATGACCTCTGCCAGGGTCTGACGTTGCAGGCTACGCGGTGGACGCCCCCCCACGCTTGGCACTTCAACGCTCTCGTCTTTACCGACGATGGAACCCAGCGCGCAACCATGGCGCACTTTGATAGCTTCTGCATCGCTCGGCGGCGTACCGAAGGCATACGCGATATCGCTGGTCACGACATTCCCTGCATAAGGGATCACTTTAGTGTGGCGCAACGCCCCGCCAGTATAAACGGCGATGTCCATTGTACCACCACCAATATCCACCACGCAGACACCCAGTTCACGTTCATCTTCCGTCAACACGGAATAACTGGCTGCCAACCCGGCAAAAATCAGTTGGTCAACTTTCAGGCCACAACGTTCAACGGCTTTGACAATATTCTTCGCCATGTCGTTGTGGCAGGTAATAAGATGGACTTTTGCCTGCATACGCACGCCGGAAAGACCGACCGGATTTTTGATACCTTCCTGGTAATCGATGGCGTATTCCTGCGGAATAACGTGCAGAACACGATGTTCATCGCGAACGCGTACGGATTTTGCCGTATGTACCACGTTCTCCACATCTTCCTGCGTCACTTCCTCTTCGGAAATGGGCACCATACCAATTTCATTCTGACAGCTAATATGCTTACCGGAAAGCGCCAGATACACAGAGGAGATCTGGCAATCTGCCATCAGTTCAGCCTGGTCAATGGCGCGTTGTACGCACTTCACCACTGACTCAAGGTCATTCACCCCGCCTTTATCCATACCTCGCGATGGGCAACTGCCCACGCCAATGATATTGACCATACCGTCGGGCAGAACTTCCCCTACTAAAGCGGCTACCTTCGCGGTGCCAATCTCCAGTCCAACTACCAGTTTTCTGTCCGTCGCCTTGATCATTGTTGTTCTGCCTGTGCCTGATTCTGTTGCTGATTAGATTCCTCAGGAGGCAAGGGAACCCAGCCTACTGCCGCTCCTGAGTCATAACGCAAATCAACGTAGCTAATCCGTTTGCCATCGGTTTGCGCCTGCTGCTGTAAAACCGGGTAGAGTTCCACAAAGCGAGCCAAACGTTTTATCGTATCGCCCCTGCCCAGATTGAGCTTAATATCGTTATTCAGCGTCAACTGCCAGGAACGACGCGCGGTCATCGCCGCTTCCTTCAGGGTGAATCTATCCTTAGCCAGCACCTGCCCCATATCACGGAACCCTTGCAACACTTCACTTGCGCTGCCTTCCGGTCCGTACAACATAGGTAATACCTGCTTATTGGCCCGACCGGTTGGGACGCTGAACGTATTTCCTTCTGCATCCACCATGTGTTGGTCATTCCAACGCGCTATTGGCACATATTCAACCAGATGAATCTTCAATTCATCAGGCCATTGCTTTCTGACGCTCGCCTGTTTAATCCAGGGGAGACGTTCAATCTGGCTCTGGATGATGTTCACATCCTGAGTCATAAAGGTACCCGGAGCACCCAGCGCCAGGATGGACTGACGGATATCGTCATTGCGCGTGTAATGCCGTTCGCCGGTTAACACCAGTTTTGACAATGGCAAACGCTGCGCATCTTCCATCCACCCCAACACTACCCAGCCGCTGACAAACACGGTGCACAGCACTGTCAGCAGGAACAGTATTCCTGCAAGACGCGTTCCATTATTGCGGCGTGAGGAGTTTACTTCTTCTTCATCACCGTTTCGCGTGTTCAGCGCAGCCTGCGACATATCAGTCCGCCAACTCCAGAATTCTTACCACCAACTGCGAGAAGCTCAGGCCTGCCTGACGTGCCGCCATCGGCACCAGGCTGTGGCTGGTCATACCCGGAGAGGTATTGGCTTCCAGCAGATAAAACTGGCCATCGCTGTCCAGCATGACGTCAATGCGACCCCAACCTTTACAGCCCAATGCGGTCCATGCTTTCAGGACTAATTCCTGCAAACGGGCCTCTTGTTCGGCTTCCAGACCTGCAGGGCAGAAATATTGTGTCTCATCAGAGAGATACTTCGCCTCATAATCATAGAAGGTTCCCGCGGGTTGGATACGTATTGACGGTAAAATTTCTTCGCCGAGTATCGCAACTGTAAATTCCGGGCCACTGAGCCATTTTTCAATCAGTACTTCTTCATCATGCTGAAAAGCCAATGCTAATGCACCCTGCAAAGCATTTTCTTCTTCAACTTTTGACATCCCTACGCTGGAGCCTTCACGGCTTGGCTTCACAATCAGCGGCAAACCTAACGCAGAAATTTTTGTAACTGCTTCATCGCTAAGACCTTTTTCGAACTCAGCGCGGGTCAATGCAACCCATGGCGCGACGGGTAAACCTGCGCCCTGCCACAGCAGCTTGCTGCGCAGTTTGTCCATCGAAATTGCGGAAGCCATGACGCCGCTGCCGGTATATGGCAGGCCAATTTGCTCCAGCATGCCCTGCAACGTGCCATCTTCCCCGCCACGACCATGCAACGCAATAAACACCTTCTGAAAACCCATAGATTTCAGAAGAGTGACATCGACCTCTTTAGGATCAACCGGATGGGCATCAACACCACCTTCGCGTAACCCTGCCAGTACGGCCGCGCCGGAATTCAGCGAAACTTCACGTTCTGCGGAGGTTCCCCCTAACAGGACCGCGATTTTATCAGCCATGTTGTTCTTCCTCCGGGTTTTGCGGCTTCAGTTTGATTTCAGCTAAGGAACGCGCGATTTTGCCGATATTTCCAGCGCCCTGCACCAAAATCAGATCGTTGCCGGTTAATACTGGTGCCAGCATTTCTGCCACCAGGGCCGGATCGGATACCAGAATCGGATCGATCTTACCGCGACCACGAATCGTACGGCACAGCGAGCGGCTGTCGGCCCCCGGAATCGCGGCTTCGCCCGCGGCGTACACGTCCAGCATCAACAGCGCATCGACCTGGGTCAGCACGTTGGCAAAGTCGTCATACAGATCGCGTGTACGCGTAAACCGGTGCGGTTGGAACAGCATGACCAGATTTTTGTCGGGCCAGCCCGCACGCGCGGCTTTAATCGTGGCGTCCACTTCCGTTGGGTGGTGACCATAATCATCGACCAGCATCGCGGTCCCGGTTTTACCGTTCACTGGCTCAAGCGGGAATTCGCCGAGGAAGTCGAAACGACGTCCGGTACCCTGGAAGCTCTCCAGCGCACGCAGAATAGCGTCGTCTTCAATACCTTCTTCCGTCGCAACCGCCACCGCAGCCGCGGCGTTCAGCGCATTGTGGCGGCCCGGCGCGTTTAACGTCACACGTAAATCGGCCATCCCCTGACGCACCAGCGTGAAGTGCCCTTGTGGGCCAATCTGCTGGTAATCTTCAACGCGCACATCGGCATCATCACTAAAACCATAGGTTGTGGTTTGACGACCAACTCGCGGTAACAGCTCGCGGATCACCGGATCGTCAACGCACATCACCGCACGACCATAAAACGGCAAGTTATGCAGGAAATTAATAAACGTCTGCTTTAAATTTTCGAAGTCGCCATGGTAGGTATCCATATGGTCGGCTTCGATATTGGTGACAATCGCCACCATCGGCTGCAAATGCAGGAACGATGCATCGCTTTCATCCGCTTCCGCAATCAAATAACGGCTATGTCCCAGGCGCGCGTGAACGCCCGCGGCCTTCACCAGACCGCCGTTGACAAAAGTGGGATCCAGGCCCGCTTCCGCATAAATGCTGGAGACCATTGCCGTGGTCGTGGTTTTACCATGCGTACCGGCAATAGCGATGCCGTGACGAAAACGCATTAACTCCGCCAGCATTTCCGCACGACGGATCACCGGAATGCGCGCTTCATGCGCCGCAACAATTTCCGGGTTATCCGCAGAAATGGCGCTGGAGACCACCACTACGCTCGCATCGCGCACATTTTCAGGGCGATGGTTGAAGAAAATCGTGGCGCCCAGATTCGTCAACTGCTGCGTCACCGGATTCGGCGCTAAGTCAGAACCGCTGATCTGATAACCTTCATTGGCCAAAACTTCGGCAATACCGCCCATACCAGCACCACCGATGCCGACAAAGTGGATGTGCCGAACGCGACGCATTTCGGGCACGATGGAACGCAGTTTTGCCAGTTGTTGTGTATTCATTCTTTAGCCATTAACTTCTTAGTTCATGCGATGCAAAAGGCATCACCACAATTACGCCCGGGCAGCCCGGCTCACTTCATTTGCCACGCGCTCAGTGGCATCCGGTATGGATGCGGCGCGCGCACGTTCTGCCATGGTTAATAAGGTTTCTCGCGACCACCCGGCAAGGGTGCTGGCGACGGCATCCACAGTAAACTGCGGCTGCTCGAGAATTTTGGCGGCGCCCGCTTTTTCCAGCGGCAGCGCATTCCAGTACTGCTGTCTGTCTTTATGCTGGAACGGCACAAACAGCGCGGGTAAACCTGCGGCGGCAATCTCGCTCACCGTCAGCGCCCCTGAGCGACAAACCACGACATCCGCCCACGCGTAGGCCGCTGCCATATCATCAATAAACTCAGTAACCTTGTGCTGCGGTTGTCCCGCGTCGGCATACGCCTGCTCGACGGTCTGCTGCGCGCCTTTGCCGCTCTGATGCCAGATAGTTACCGCATCGCCAAGCTTTGCGGCAACCTGCGGCATCGTCTGGTTCAAAACACGTGCGCCCTGCGATCCACCGACCACCAGCACGCGAACCGGACCTTCACGACCGGCCAGACGCGCTTCGGGCAACGGCAGCGCCAGCACGTCGGTGCGTACAGGGTTGCCCACCACTTCCGCATTTGGGAAAGCACCGGGAAAGGCCTGCATCACCTTCGTTGCAATCTTCGCCAGCCATTTATTGGTTAACCCCGCAATGCCGTTCTGTTCATGCAGTACAACCGGAATGCCTAATGACCAGGCAGCCAGTCCGCCAGGGCCGGACACATATCCACCCATTCCCAGCACCACATCAGGCTTAAACTGCTTCATGATGGCGCGCGCCTGACGCCAGGCGTTAAAAATACGCACGGGCGCGGCTAGCAGCGCGTTGACGCCTTTGCCACGCAATCCGGAGATGCGAATAAAGTCAATTTCAATGCCGTGTTTCGGCACCAAGTCCGCTTCCATACGATCGGCGGTGCCCAGCCAACGAACCTGCCAGCCCTGGGCCATTAAATGGTGCGCGACCGCCAGCCCCGGGAACACATGCCCGCCGGTACCGCCTGCCATCACCATTAACCGCTTCGGTTGACCACTCATCGTGCACCTCGTGTAAACGCCTGGGCTTTTTCCAGACGCGTTTCATAATCAATACGTAACAAAAACATGATGGCCGTCGACATAATCAACAAACTGGAACCACCATAACTGATCAGCGGCAACGTCAGACCTTTGGTTGGCAGCATACCCGCTGCAGCGCCGACGTTTACCAGTGCCTGGAAGCTAAACCAGATCCCAATGGAGCAGGCTAAAAAGCCTGAAAAACGGTGATCAATTTCCAGCGCCTTACGGCCAATCGACATCGCGCGAAAAGCGACGAAGAATACCATTAAAAGTGCCAATACCACACCGATATAACCCAGCTCTTCCCCAATAATGGCGAAGATGAAGTCGGTGTGCGCTTCCGGTAAATACTCGAGCTTTTGGACGGAATTACCTAAGCCTTGCCCCCAAACCTCACCGCGACCAAAAGCCATCAGCGATTGCGTCAGCTGGTAGCCACTGCCGAACGGATCTTCCCATGGGTTCCAGAAGGAGGTTACGCGGCGAATACGATACGGCTCAGCAAGGATCAGCAGCACAACCGCGGAAATCCCCATGCCGATGATGGCAATGAACTGCCACAGTTTCGCACCGGCGAGAAACAGCATCGCCAGGGTAGTGACAAACAGCACCACCACCGTACCCAGGTCAGGCTGTGCCAGCAGCAAAATAGCCAGCACCAGGATCACGCCCATTGGTTTTAAGAAGCCGCGCAGGTTGTTACGCACTTCATCAACTTTACGCACCAGGTAGTTGGCGAGATAACAGAACAGCGACAACTTGGTAAATTCCGCAGGCTGAATACGCAGCGGCCCCAGCGCAATCCAGCGCGACGCACCGTTAACGGAACTCCCCACCACCAGCACGATCAACAGCATGATGATCGAGGCTATCAGCATCGTCGTACTGTATTTTTGCCAGAACTCCATTGGCAGACGCAGCGTCACCATCGCCAGACAGAACGCGAGGAAGATGTACAGCGCGTCACGCTTGGCAAACAGGAAAGGATCGCCCGCCAGACGTTGCCCTACGGGCATCGATGCCGATGTCACCATCACAAAGCCGATCGCTGCCAGACCAAAGGTCAGCCACAGCAGCATGCGGTCATACATGATCAGGCTGTCCGCGTCTTTATCACGCGAAGCCATCACCCAGCCTTTAAGTGCCGCGAAGATCCACGCCAGGACACCCAGTCCCGGTAAGCGCGGCATTCTCAGACGAGGGAGAGATAAGCGCATCAACCCAACTCCTTCGCCAGGCGGGTAAAGACGTCACCGCGTTGCTCAAAGTTCTTGAACTGGTCGAGGCTGGCGCAGGCGGGCGACAGCAACACCATATCACCCGGTTTCACGCGCGGTGCGAGCAGGCGCATTGCCTGCTCCATGGTTTCAGTTTGTTCCGTAACGTCAGGTCGCAGAGCGGCAAGCTGCGCGCCATCACGACCAAAGCAGTACAGACGAATGTTGTCGCCGGTCAGGTAACGTTGCAGCGGCATAAAGTCAGCGGATTTCCCGTCGCCGCCCAGCAGCAGGTGCAAAGTACCATCAACATGCAGGCCATTCAGCGCGGCCTCAGTGCTGCCCACGTTGGTGGCTTTAGAATCGTTAATCCAGCGCACGCCGTTGTGCTCAAGCACGGTCTGAAAACGGTGCGCCAGACCGGTAAACGTGGTCAGCGCTTTCAGACTTGACGCCCGCGGCAGACCCGCAGCATCCGCCAGCGCCAACGCGGCCAGGGCATTGGTATAGTTATGCTGGCCGGAAAGCGTCATCTCTTTCACGTTGAGGACTTTTTCCCCCTTCACCCGCAGCCAGGTTTCGCCCTGCTGACGGTTCAGGTGGTAGTCACCCATGTTGACGCCAAAGCTCACGCAACGCTGATCCGCCCCGCGAATCGGCATGGTCAGCGCATCATCAGCGTTGACCACGCAGACTTTCGCGTTTTCATAGACGCGCAGTTTGGCCGCACGGTACTGCTGCAAGCCAAACGGATATCTGTCCATATGATCTTCGGTGACGTTCAAAATGGTGGCGGCTACGGCGTGTAAGCTGGAGGTTGTTTCCAGCTGGAAGCTCGACAGTTCCAGAACATACAGCTCACGTTCGTCGTCCAGCAGCATCAGCGCGGGCAGGCCGATATTACCGCCAACACCCACGTTCACACCGGCCGCTTTCGCCATCTCGCCTACCAACGTAGTAACAGTACTTTTCCCGTTGGAACCGGTGATCGCAACGATCGGCGCCTGCGCTTCGCGACAGAACAGCTCAATGTCGCCAACAATTTCAATTCCCGCATCGGCGGCGGCGCTCAGTGAAGGATGCGCCAGGGCGATACCAGGGCTGGCGACGATGAGATCGGCGGCCAGCAGCCAGTCATCATTCAGGCTGCCAACATGACGCTCAACCGCTTCCGGTAATTTGTCCAGACCAGGTGGCGTCGCGCGGGTATCCATTACGCGCGGCGTCACGCCACGCGCCAGGAAGAAATCCACGCAGGACAGCCCGGTCAAACCCAGACCGATAATGACGACTTTTTTACCCTGGTAATCAGCCATGATTAACGTACCTTCAGCGTTGCCAGGCCAATCAGCACCAGCATCAGCGAAATAATCCAGAAGCGCACAATTACGCGCGGTTCCGGCCAGCCTTTCAGTTCATAGTGATGGTGAATCGGCGCCATACGGAAGATGCGCTGTCCGCGCAGCTTAAAGGAACCAACCTGCAGAATGACTGACAGGGTTTCTACGACAAATACGCCGCCCATGATCACCAGCAGGAATTCCTGACGCAGCAGCACGGCAATAATGCCCAGCGCGCCGCCCAGCGCCAGCGATCCGACGTCGCCCATAAAGACCTGCGCCGGATAGGTGTTAAACCACAGGAAGCCTAAGCCCGCGCCGACAATCGCCGTACAGACGATCACCAGTTCGCCGGCATGACGTAAATATGGAATGTGCAGATAGTTGGCGAAGTTCATGTTACCGGTCGCCCAGGCCACCAGCGCAAAACCCGCGGCCACAAACACGGTCGGCATAATCGCCAGACCATCAAGGCCGTCGGTGAGGTTAACCGCGTTACCAGTCCCCACAATCACAAAGTACGCCAGCAGGACGTAGAACAGTCCCAGTTGCGGCATCACGTCTTTAAAGAATGGCACCACCAGCTCGGTGGCGGGGGTATCTTTACCGGCCAGATACAGCGCAAAAGCCACGCCCAGCGCAATCACCGACATCCAGAAGTATTTCCAGCGCGCGATCAGGCCTTTGGTGTCTTTGCGTACCACTTTACGGTAGTCATCGACAAAACCGATAATGCCGTAACCGACCAATACCACCAGCACACACCATACATATGGATTCGACGGGTATGCCCACAGCAGTACGGAGATAACAATCGCGGTGAGGATCATAATCCCGCCCATGGTCGGCGTACCGCGTTTACTGAAGTGTGATTCCGGACCGTCGTTACGTACGACCTGTCCAAAGGACATTTTTTGCAAGCGGGCGATCATGCGCGGGCCCATCCACAAAGAGATGAACAGCGCGGTCAGCAGGCTGACGATGGCGCGAAACGTCAGATAGGAAAAGACGTTAAAGCCGGAATAATATTTGACCAAATGTTCGGCCAGCCAAACTAACATGTTCCATTCTCCTGTAATGCGCGTACTACCTCTTCCATGGCGGCACTACGTGAACCCTTCACTAAAATCGTCATGATCTGATGTTCTGCAATCAGCGCCTTAAGATGCGCGGTCAGCGCGGTTTTATCCGCAAAATGCTCACCAACGCCGCTGGCATGGCTAATTGCCTGACTCAGTTTCCCTGTACTCAGCACACGGTCGATACCTGCAGCCTTTGCAGCCTCACCTACCTGTACGTGGCAGGCTTCGCTTTCCGCGCCAAGCTCTGCCATATCGCCAACCACCAGCACGCGGTAGCCGGGCATTTCGGACAGCACCTGTACCGCTGCGGTCATTGAGCCGACGTTAGCGTTGTAGGAGTCGTCCAGCAGCAGCTGATTTTCTGCCAGTTGAACCGGGAACAGACGCCCCGGCACCGCTTGCAGATCCTTCAGGCCCGCTTTGATCGCCTCTGGCGTCGCGCCTACCGCCATAGAGAGCGCAGCCGCCGCAAGGGCGTTAGCAATGTTGTGACGACCCGGCAGCGGCAGCAGAACATCAATGCTTCCGGTTGGCGTTTGCAGCGAAAACTCTGTGCCGTGTGAGGTCACATGAACGTTATCCGCCGAAAAGTCGCTGTTAGCCGCATTCGGCGAGAAGCGCCAGACTTTGCGATCGCCGATGATGCTTTGCCAGTTCAGCCAGTCGTTGTTGTCGGCATTCATAATGGCGATACCGTTCGCTGACAGGCCGGTAAAAATCTCACCTTTTGCCTTTGCAACACCGGCCAGAGAGCCGAAGCCTTCCAGATGCGCGGCGGCCAGGTTGTTCACCAGCGCCGCTTCCGGACGTGTCAGACCAACGGTCCAGGCGATTTCACCCTGATGATTGGCGCCGAGTTCAATTACGGCATAGTCGTAATCGTTGTTTAAGCGCAGCAGCGTCATCGGTACGCCGATGTCGTTGTTCAGGTTGCCCGCGGTATATAGGGTGTTGCCGCATTGACTCAGAATGGACGCCGTCATCTCTTTGACGGATGTTTTCCCGGAAGAGCCGGTCAGCGCAACAACGCGCGCCGGAACCTGGGCGCGAACCCACGCGGCCAGTTCACCAAACGCCAGACGCGTATCTTTAACAATCAGCTGCGGCAGATCGGTGTCCAACGGACGGCTGACCAGCAGCGCACCCGCCCCGCTCTCTTGCGCTTTGTCGGCAAAATCGTGGGCGTCAAAGCGTTCGCCTTTCAGCGCCACAAACAGGCAGCCCGGCGTCACTTTACGCGTATCGGTTGTCACCGCATCAAGGGTCAGATCGGCCCCTTTTAATTCGCCACGGAGGATCTCCGCCAGTTGGCTGAGCGTTACGCTAATCATGCGATTACCCCCAGCAGACGCGCTGCCGTGACGCGGTCAGAATAGTCGAGGCGCTGTGAACCAACGATCTGGTAGTCTTCATGACCTTTACCGGCCACCAGCACCACGTCATTTTCTTTCGCCTGCATAATGGCGTTTGTCACCGCTTCTGCGCGACCTTCCATTACCTTCGCCTGTCCGGCATCCAGCATCCCCGCCAGAATGTCGTTAATAATGGCGCGCGGCTCTTCAGTACGCGGGTTGTCATCGGTCACCACGACAACATCAGCAAACTCTTCAGCAATCGCGCCCATCAACGGGCGTTTACCTTTGTCGCGATCGCCGCCGCAACCAAAGACGCACCACAGTTTGCCAGCACAGTGCAGACGTGCCGCCTGCAGCGCTTTTTCCAGCGCATCTGGCGTATGGGCATAATCAACCACAACGGTGGTTTTACCCGGCGCGCTGAACACTTCCATACGCCCGCAAACCGGCTGCAATTGTGTCGCCGTTTTCAGTAAATCAGCTAACGGATATCCCAGCGCCAGCAGCGTCGCCAGCGCCAACAGCAGATTGCTGACGTTAAACGCGCCCATCAGGTGGCTTTCAATTTCGCCGTCACCCCATGAGGAGGTAAAACGAATCGTTGCCCCGCTGTCGTGATAATTCACGTCAACCGCTTTTAACCAACGACCGTGACAGTTCGGATTGATGTGGTCTTCCATCGAAACGGCAACCGCATCCGGGAGTTTGGCCAGCCAGCGACGACCGACTTCATCATCCGCGTTGACGATGGCCTGACCGCATTGGTGCGTGGAATACAGCAGCCATTTCGCGGCTTCGTAATGTTCCATATCGCCGTGGTAGTCAAGATGATCACGGCTTAAGTTAGTAAATACTGATGCGGCAAACTTCAGCGCCGCCACGCGATGCTGAACCAGACCGTGTGAAGACACTTCCATCGCGCCAACCGTTGCGCCCTGCGCAACCAGCCCCGCCAGCACATGCTGGACATCAACGGCTGAGCCGGTAGTATTTTCCGTCGGGATCACTTTGCCCAGCAGGCCATTGCCTACTGTTCCCATTACCGCGCTGGTTTCGCCAAGCAGTTGGCTCCACTGCGCCAGCAATTGGGTAGTGGTGGTTTTACCGTTGGTCCCGGTCACGCCGACCAGACGCATTTTTTCAGAAGGCTCGTGGTAAAAACGGCCTGCCAGTGCAGATAAACGTTCGTTAAGCTGGCTGAGATAGATAACCGGCACGCCGTGCATTTCACGGATTTCACCGTCAGTAGCTTCATCTTTTGCTTCTGCAATAATGGCAGCCACACCTTGCGCTATCGCCTGCGGGATATACCGACGCCCGTCCGCCTGATGACCCAATACTGCGACAAAGAGATCGCCCGATGCAGCCACACGGCTGTCAAGCGTCATCTCCCGCAGTGCTCGCTCCGGTGCACCCGGCACCCATGGAGCAAGAAGGTCGCGCAAATTACGATCTGCCACCTGTTGCCTCGCCTTGATTATTCACAAATTCATTTTTATCGCCCGTTGTCAGCGCATCCGGCTCGATGTTCATGGTGCGCAGTACGCCGCCCATGATGGCACCAAAGACCGGCGCGGAAACGGCGCCACCGTAGTATTTACCCGCCTGCGGATCGTTGATAACAACAACCAGCGCGAAGCGCGGCTGACTCGCAGGCGCAACGCCTGCGGTATAAGCAATGTATTTGTTGATGTAGCGGCCATCCGGGCCTACTTTTTTCGCCGTACCGGTTTTAATGGCGATACGATAGCCTTTAATCGCCGCCTTCACGCCGCCGCCGCCGGGCAGCGCCACGCTTTCCATCATGTGCACCACGGTACGCACGGTTGATTCCGGGAAGATACGCTCGCCAGGAACCGGAGGGTCAACTTTGGTGATCGACAGCGGACGATATACGCCATAGCTGCCGATCGTTGCATAGACTCGCGCTAACTGTAACGGCGTTACCATTAGCCCATAGCCGAAAGAGAAGGTGGCCCTCTCTATGTCAGACCACCGTTGTTTTTGAGGATATAAGCCACTGCGTTCTCCGACCAACCCCAAATTGGTCGCTTTTCCCAGCCCAAAACGTGAGTAAGTGTCTACTAACGCTGAGGACGGCATCGCTAACGCCAGCTTGGAAACACCGACGTTACTCGACTTCTGCAAAACCCCGGTGAGGGTCAATTCGCTATAACGCGCCACGTCTTTGATTTCGTGACCATTAATTCGGTAAGGGATGGTGTTAAGTACGGTATTTTCACGTACCACGCCACGCTGCAGCGCCGTCATCACCACCATCGGTTTGACGGTAGAACCCGGCTCAAACACGTCGGTAATGGTACGGTTACGCATCGCATCTTTCGGCGTACCGGTGAGATTATTCGGGTTGTAAGACGGACTGTTGGCCATTGCCAGCACTTCACCGGTGTTCACATCCACCAGTACCGCACTGCCTGACTCCGCCTTGTTAAACGCCACCGCGTTATTCAGTTCACGGTAAACCAGCGCCTGTAAACGCTCATCAATGCTTAGCGCAAGGTTATGCGCCGCCTGACTGTCGGTAGAGGAAATATCCTCAATGACGCGGCCATAACGGTCTTTACGTACAATACGTTCGCCCGGTTGCCCGGTGAGCCACTTGTCGAAGCTCTTCTCAACGCCTTCAATCCCCTGACTGTCGACGTTAGTAAAGCCGATGAGGTGAGCGGTCACTTCTCCGGAAGGATAGTAACGGCGGGATTCTTCGCGCAGATGAATACCTGGCAGCTTCAGTTTCTTGATGTAGTCAGCCATATCAGGGTTTACCTGACGCGCCAGATAGATAAAGCGCCCTTTCGGGTTGGCGTTAATGCGGGAAGCCAGTTGATCGAGCGGGAGGTTCAGGGCAGTCGACAACGCCCGCCAGCGTTCACCAACGCTCACGCCGCCTGCATCATGCACCTCTTTCGGGTCGGCCCAAATCGCCTTAACCGGAACGCTCACCGCCAGCGGACGACCCGAGCGGTCGGTAATCATCCCGCGTGACGTAGACACTTCCTGGACGCGCAGAGAACGCATGTCGCCCTGACGCACCAACATGTCCGGCGCGATGATTTGCAGCCAGGCAACGCGCCCGAGCAGAAAACCCAGTGCCAGCAAAATACAGCCGCACAGTAACGCAAAACGCCAACTGATAAAGTTGGCTTGTTCTTCCTGGCGTTTTGGTTTGTGCGTTTTTGCCGCTGCTTTCATGCGTCGCGTTTATCCTTATTTTTGTACTACGATATTTTCTTGTGAGGGATCAACATGCTGCATTTGCAGCTTTTCCGTTGCGATCCGTTCAACACGGCTATGGTCGCCGAGCGCGTTCTCCTCAAGGATCAAGTTACGCCATTCGATATCCAGCGCATCTCGCTCCAGAACCAGCTGCTCACGCTGCGCGGTCAGTAACCGCGTATGGTGTGCTGTTGTCACGACGGTAACCGCCGTCAAAATAATGCAAATGAACAGGCAGAGTGGCAGCTTCCCATACCGCAAAAGATCGTCACCGATCACGCCAGGCAAGGCATGGCGCTCGTTGCTTCCTATCGATCCTTTAACTTTGCTGAGGGCTTCTGTCACTCTGCTGATCATGCGTTCGTCCTCTCTGCAATACGCAGAACTGAACTACGGGCACGAGGATTTTCAGCTACCTCTTCTTCACCCGGCATCATCTTGCCTAGTGCTCTTAACTCACGGCCGCCCAGTTTTTTGATCTGCGCTTCGGTCATCGGTATTCCAGCCGGAACCTGAGGACCACGACTTTGTTCGCGCATAAAGCGTTTCACAATGCGATCTTCAAGCGAATGGAAACTGATTATCGAAAGGCGACCACCTGGTGCCAGCACGCTGAGCGAGCTTTTTAGCGCCTGCTCTATCTCCTCCAGTTCACTGTTCACCCAAATGCGCACCGCCTGGAAGGTACGGGTCGCGGGATGTTTGAATTTGTCTTTCACCGGCATTGCCGCCGCAATCACCTCTGCCAGCTCTTTAGTGCGGGTCATTGGTTCGATGCGGTTGCGCTCCACGATGGCGCGAGCAATGCGTTTGCCGAAGCGCTCTTCGCCAAAGGTTTTGATCACCCAGGCAATGTCTGCTTCATCGGCGGTTTGCAGCCATTCGGCCGCTGACTGACCGCGTGTCGGGTCCATTCGCATATCTAACGGACCGTCACGCATAAATGAGAATCCGCGCTCAGCATCGTCAAGCTGCGGAGAAGAAACCCCAAGATCGAGAAGAATCCCGTCGATCTTACCGGTCAGTCCGCGCTCGGCGACGTAGTCAGCCAGCGCAGAAAAAGGTCCATGGACGATGGAAAAACGGGGATCGGTAATCGTCTGTGCAACGGCAATAGCCTGCGGATCGCGATCGATGGCCAGTAAACGTCCCTCTTCGCCAAGCTGGGAGAGGATCAGACGTGAGTGACCACCGCGACCAAATGTCCCGTCAATGTAGATGCCGTCTGGACGAATATTCAGGCCGTTTACGGCTTCATCCAGCAACACCGTTGTATGTTTATAATTTTCCATCATTTTATAGAGACAAATCCTGCAATCGTTCCGACAGCGCGCCGGTAACAGACTGCTCAGCGTCGATATCTTCCTTGACCTGTTGATACCAGGTCGTTTCATCCCACAGCTCAAACTTATTGAACTGCCCAACCAGCATCACTTCTTTCGTTAACCCTGCGTGTTGCCGCAGAATGGGCGCTATCAATAAGCGACCAGCGCTATCCATCTGACATTCGCTGGCATGACCCAACAACAGGCGCTGTACGCGACGCTCAACTGGATTCATGCTAGACAGACGCGATAACTTCTGTTCGATGATTTCCCATTCAGGCAGGGGATACAGCAGCAGGCACGGGTGATGGATGTCAATGGTGCAAACCATTTGACCGGTAGCGCTCTCGAGCAGTTGATCCCGATAACGGGTAGGCACGGATAAGCGCCCTTTACTGTCGAGATTAACTAACGTTGCTCCCCGGAACATGCCAGCCTCACCCCCGATTACCACTTTATCCCACAAATTCCCACTTAAAGGAGTTTACGGAGCGGAGGAAAACCTTGTCAAGCAAGTCACGGCGCTTAGCGGAGCAAAAAACACATTGTTTACGGCTAATATCAGCGTTGAACAAATTCCGTACAGCAAACGAAGCAAATTAACGTCATGAATATTTGTAAGAAAAAAATCCAACAACTCATGATTGTTTAAAACAACTGAATATCATCAAAAGAAAATATAAAGTGTCAGTTTGCGACGCGAGCGGCATTTTAGGACAATATGCAGCGAGATAACAGTACCAGTTAATCAGTCTGTACGCCGCACAGGAGCGAGGTGAAGGTGAGATTGCCACAACGCAGCAGCAAAGTGTTTGTTAATTCGGCAAATCCCTACAAGCATGTAACAAAATAATACAACCGTAACGCGTCGTTACTTCTCAATAACCCCAAAATGGAGAGTTGCATTTTTAATTCGGCATAATTTAAGAATCAATTTCAGATAATTCTAAAGAATATTCTTAATTATAATGCGGTTATTTCTGAGAATGGAATAATTGATGACGTCAGAGGCTTATCCCGCCGACATCATCAATTGAGGCTCTTAGTTACGGCTAAGTATACCGCGACGGTACAGATTACGCCGTATACGCGTTAATCCTGGTTTTGGTTTTCGCGGCTCATCCAGGCTTGCCAGCACAATCTCCAGCACGCGCTCAGCAACATCGCGATGACGCTGCGCTACCGCCAGTACCGGGCACTGCAGGAAGTCGAGCAGTTCGTGGTCGCCAAACGTCGCAATCGCCAAATCAGACGGTAACTGCCCGTCGCGACGCAGGGTCACATCCATCACTCCCTGCAGCAGAGCAAACGACGTGGTAAACAGCGCCTGAGGCATTGGATGCGTTTCCAGCCATTTATCAAACAACTGCGCGGCCGCTTCACGTTCATAGCTGTTGGCATAGAGGAAATGCACTTCACGCGGATCGTCTTTCCATGCGGTACGGAAACCCTGTTCGCGCAAGAAACTGACGGATAATTCAGGGAGCGCCCCCAGATAGAGCACGGTTTCAGCAGGGAATTTACGTAACTCCTCCGCCAGCATTTGGGCATCATCCTGGTCTGCGCCCACCACGCTGGTGAAATGTTCGCGATCCAGCGCGCGGTCCAGCGCCACAATCGGGAATGAACTGTTCGCCCAGCGCTGATAGAACGGGTGTTCAGGCGGCAAGGAGGTCGACACAATAATGGCATCAACCTGGCGTTGTAAAAGATGCTCAATACAACGCATTTCGTTATCCGGCTGATCTTCAGAGCAGGCAATCAACAGTTGATACCCGCGCTGACGCGCCTGGCGCTCCAGATAGTTTGCGATCCGAGTATAGCTCGTGTTCTCGAGATCCGGGATCACAAGCCCAATAGAACGTGTGCGTCCAGCACGTAGCCCGGCCGCCACGGCGTTCGGGTGGTAATTATGCTCACGCACCACCGCCATGACTTTTTCGACCGTTTTGTCGCTTACGCGATATTGCTTTGCTTTGCCGTTAATAACGTAGCTTGCAGTCGTTCGCGAAACGCCGGCCAACCGAGCGATTTCATCCAGTTTCACAATTGCCCCTTGCGTAAAATGTACAAACCATAACCTTTTAGATGGCATGGGTTAAACTTCTTAACATCTAAGCGCAGAATAATGACTGCGGCAACCGCTTTTGTCTCTGGTTACTGCTGATTTCGCAAAAAAAAGCAACCGATAGCCAATGCTTCTCGCCCAGGCCGGATAAGCATTAGCACCATCCGGCAAGGTATTATTGCCTGATGCCGACGCTAGCGCGCCTCATCAGGCCTACGTTATCCCTGCACGTTAGCGCATAATTTTATCGCCGCGAGAAAGTCCCACCACGCCGGAACGGGCAACCTCCACAATTTTGGCGACTTCACGCAGGGTTGCCAGAAACGCATCCAGCTTATCGCTGGTGCCCGCCAGTTGTACGGTGTAGATCGACGGCGTAACGTCGATGATTTGCCCGCGGAAAATCTCCGTGTTACGTTTCACCTCTTCCCGGCCATAACCGCTGGCCTGGATTTTCACCAGCATGATTTCTCGTTCAACGTGCGCGCCCTGCCCCAGTTCGCTGACGCGCAGAACATCCACCAGCTTGTGAAGCTGCTTTTCGATCTGCTCCAGGACTTTCTCATCCCCAACCGTCTGAATCGTCATCCGCGATAAGGTCGGATCGTCAGTCGGCGCGACGGTCAGGCTTTCAATGTTGTATCCACGCTGGGCGAAGAGGCCAATCACACGCGACAATGCACCCGACTCGTTTTCCAGCAATACTGATAATATCCGGCGCATAATCAGGTCCTCTCCGTTTTGCTTAACCACATTTCATCCATCCCGCCCCCACGAATCTGCATCGGGTAGACATGCTCACTGCCATCGACGGTGACATCGACAAACACCAGACGATGGTTACGCACATGTTCCAGCGCTTCGCCTAGCTTGTTCTCCAGTTCATCTGGATGATTAATCTGGATACCAATATGCCCATAAGCCTCGGCAAGGCGTACAAAATCGGGCAGCGACTGCATGTAAGACTGGGAGTGGCGCCCGGAGTAGATCATGTCCTGCCATTGTTTGACCATGCCGAGATAGCGGTTGTTAAGGTTGAGCACCAGCACCGGCAGTTCATATTGCAGCGCCGTCGACAGCTCCTGGATATTCATCTGAATGCTGCCATCTCCGGTCACGCACACCACCGTTTCATCGGGCAGCGCCATTTTCACCCCCAACGCCGCGGGTAAACCGAATCCCATGGTGCCGAGGCCGCCTGAGTTAATCCAGCGGCGTGGTTTATCGAACGGATAGTAAAGTGCGGCAAACATCTGATGCTGACCAACATCAGAGGTCACATATGCCTCCCCTTTCGTCAGACGCCAGATGGTTTCTATTACCGCCTGTGGTTTAATACTTTCGCTTTGCGTGTCGTATTTCAGGCACTGACGGGCGCGCCATTGTTCAATCTGTTGCCACCAGTCACGGTTATCATCCAGCGGCTGCTGTGATTTTTCCTGCTCCAGCAACTCAAGCATCTGATCCAGCACCAGGCGAGCATCGCCCACAATCGGAATATCCGCCGTGACGGTTTTTGAAATGGAGGTCGGATCGATGTCGATATGCAGTACGGTCGCATTCGGGCAATATTTGGCCAGGTTATTGGTCGTTCGATCGTCGAAGCGAACGCCGACGGCAAAGATCACATCGGAATGATGCATGGTCATATTGGCTTCGTAAGTACCGTGCATGCCCAACATACCCAGCGCCTGGCGATGCGTGGCCGGAAACGCGCCTAACCCCATCAGCGAGGAAACAACCGGCAGATTCAGTGCTTCGGCAATCTGCCCCAGCTGTTGGTGGCAGGCGGCATTCACCGCGCCACCGCCCACATAGACCACCGGTTTCTTCGCCGCTACCAGCGTTTGCAGAGCACGTTTTATCTGACCTTTATGTCCGGTCGTTGTCGGATTATATGAACGCATACTTACAGACTCCGGCCAGCTGTAAGGCAGTTTTTTCGCCGGATTCAGAATATCTTTCGGCAAATCCACTACCACCGGTCCCGGACGACCGCTTGCCGCCAGCCAGAAGGCTTTTTTCAGCACCTGCGGGATGTCTTCCGTTTGTTTAACCAGGAAGCTGTGTTTTACCACCGGGCGGGATATGCCCACCATGTCGCACTCCTGAAAGGCATCGTAGCCAATCAGGGAGGTGGCAACCTGTCCGGAGAGGATCACCAGTGGAATGGAATCCATATATGCCGTTGCAATCCCGGTGATTGCATTGGTTGCCCCCGGTCCGGAAGTGACCAAAACAACGCCGACTTCCCCCGTGGCGCGCGCCAGGCCATCAGCCATATGTACCGCGGCCTGTTCATGACGGACCAGCACATGATCAACACCGCCGACCGTATGTAGCGCATCATAAATATCGAGGACGGCCCCCCCGGGATAACCGAATACCTGCTTCACACCCTGATCGATGAGCGATCGGACGACCATCTCGGCTCCAGACAACATCTCCATGGCTTGCCTCACTCTTATAATGAATTACGGTTTAACAACACATTAACCGCTGACGATGACGCATGGCAATTGACTCCGAAGGGGTGGCACTGGAGTAAATTAGAATAAAACGGAGGAAAGAATCGAATAAATGGAGAATTAAACCATCATAAGCAATTGATATGATAAATAATCGCTTAAAAAGGGAGACTTACAGCAATTACTCTATTTTTTTACAGGTCAGGGTATATATAAAAAGTAGAGTTCAGCATAAAATTTCAGACATAAAGAAAAAAGCAGAATAAACCAGATGTATCCCCCGATTTATTCTGCCAACTGCTACTGCTTGCAGACGGAGACCAACAGCTCTTCCATCCATTGATGTCCTTTATCGCGACCCGCAGCCTCATGCCATGAAAGATAACATGTGCGGCTATTCAATTTTAAAGGTAAAGGCAATATTTGCAGTTCTAAAGAATCGGCGAACTCTTCTGCCAACCAACGCGGCGCAATAGAAACCAGATGCGTTTGCGACACAATATTAAGCACGCTAATTAATGCCATTCCCTGATAAGCCACGCAGGATTGTTTATCCGGTGTGTCATACCACGGCTGGCTGAATGATGCGAAGCGATCGAGGGAAACCACGGCATGCTGTTCATTATAGAGATCGCTTTCCAGCAATGGGCCACTAATACGCGGATGCTTTTTACTCGCCACTAACACCATTTCGTCATTGAATAATGGAATACTGGAGAATTCTGGACGACGGAACTCTTCATAGCTAATAACAAACTCAGTTTCCTGATAACGTAATTGATGCTCAGTATTTTGATTGAGTGAAGATTTAAAAACGACATTAATATTCGGTGCGACTTGCTCAACTCGATTATAAATCAATGAAGTAAGAATATTATCCAACGGGCTACATACACAGAGATTGAAAACACGCTCACTGCTGGCAGGTTCAAAGCCGGAACCAGGCAGTTCATTCTGCACTAATTGCAATGCCTGGCGAACAGAGCCAAACAACTGAAAAGCTCTTGCTGTAGGCTGTATCCCGCGTCCATATCGAACAAAAAGCTCATCGTTAAACATGACCTTCAGGCGCGCGACCGCATTACTGACAGCGGGTTGCGACATCCCCAACGTATGCGCGGCACGGGTAATATTTTGTTCCTGCATCACCGCATCGAAAACGGTTAATAGATTGAGATCAACCATACGAAGCTGTGGCTTACCCATCTCTATAAGATTCGTTTTATCTATTATTTTTACTTCTGGCATATTTAACTCCACTGTCACTCTAAACTCCCTTTTCCCAGACGGAGTGAAGAAATAATCTCCGTTAATATGATTTACCATGCATATAAAATGAGAAAAAGAAAAAACATTAAAATTAGGAAAACATAAAGGCACAAACCTAAATGAACAAAAGACCAATGCGAGCGCAGTGTGGCAGAGGTCACTGCACGATGATTCATATGTTTAAATTTCAAAAACAATATAACCATAAGCACGACGAATACACAATCATACGTACCGTGAATATGTATTTAAGTTTTAATTAAATGTTTATATTATTAATACATTAAAAGTTAACATTAATTTATCAATTATGTGGCGTCAGGCTGGCTTAACACATTCAGAGTTGCTATAAGAACAGGCAAATCATAAAGATATAAAATCTCAATAGAGTAGTTTTCTTCGATTCATCGTTACAATAAATGCAAATAAATATGCTCAAATATGTCAAACCATGAAAAGTATGTTCAGCCATCAGCGGATTAATTTTATATACCCCGAAAAATTCAGCACAATTCGCTTAAGTTTTGCAGAAATTTCATCCCTTAATCAGAGCCTTCCCGAGGGATGGGGTTGACATCAGTCTTCATATCCAGTACCACTAAAAGCATATCGCATTCGCCTGGAGCTTGATTGATGACTTACATTGCTCGTTTCAACGGTCTACTACTACTAAACGCACCTTCGTTGCGCGGTAGACTGGTGGACGACATTCAGCATTAAGTCAGCTCCAGTTAAGACAAAAAACCCGCGCCGTTGCGCGGGTTTTTTTATGCTCGAAGCAAGGCGCCCTAAAGACCAAGGACCTAAACCATGAGCCAGCAAGTCATTATTTTCGATACCACCTTACGCGACGGTGAACAGGCGTTACAGGCGAGCCTGAGTGTGAAAGAAAAACTGCAGATTGCGCTGGCCCTCGAACGAATGGGCGTTGACGTGATGGAAGTCGGTTTCCCGGTCTCTTCACCGGGTGACTTTGAGTCCGTACAAACCATCGCTCGTCAGGTTAAGAACAGCCGCGTTTGTGCCTTAGCACGCTGCGTAGAAAAAGATATCGACGTTGCCGCAGAATCTCTGAAAGTCGCCGAGGCTTTTCGCATTCATACGTTTATCGCCACTTCGCCGATGCATATCGCGACGAAATTACGCAGCACGTTGGATGAAGTAATCGAGCGCGCTGTCTACATGGTTAAGCGTGCGCGTAATTATACGGATGACGTGGAGTTCTCATGCGAAGATGCTGGTCGAACCCCTATCGCCGACCTGGCCCGCGTGGTTGAAGCGGCGATTAATGCGGGTGCCAAAACCATTAATATCCCCGATACCGTTGGCTACACTATGCCTTTCGAATTTGGGGCAATCATTTCTGGTCTGTATGAACGCGTACCGAATATCGATAAAGCCATCATCTCCGTACATACCCATGATGACTTAGGCCTGGGCGTCGGCAACGCGCTGGCAGCCGTCCACGCCGGTGCTCGCCAGGTGGAAGGTGCGATGAACGGCATCGGCGAACGCGCCGGTAACTGCTCACTGGAAGAAGTGATCATGGCGATCAAAGTGCGCAAAGATATCCTGAACGTACAGACTCGTATTAATCACCAGGAAATCTGGCGCACCAGCCAGTTAGTCAGCCAAATCTGCAACATGCCTATTCCGGCCAACAAAGCCATTGTCGGTAGTGGGGCGTTTGCCCACTCCTCCGGCATCCATCAGGACGGCGTGCTGAAAAATCGTGAAAACTACGAAATCATGACGCCTGAATCCATCGGCCTGAACCAGGTGCAGCTGAACCTGACTTCCCGTTCCGGACGCGCCGCGGTGAAACACCGTATGGACGAGATGGGATATAAAGAGAATGAATACAGCCTGGACAACCTGTACGACGCGTTCCTGAAGCTGGCGGATAAAAAAGGTCAGGTATTTGATTACGACCTGGAAGCACTGGCCTTTATTAATAAACAGCAGGAAGAGCCGGAGCATTTCCGTCTGGATTACTTCAGCGTACAGTCCGGCTCAAATGACATTGCCACCGCCTCCGTCAAGCTGGCCTGCGGTGAAGAAGTCAAAGCCGAAGCGGCGAACGGTAACGGTCCGGTCGATGCCATTTATCAGGCCATCAACCGTGTGACTGAATACAACATCGAACTGGTGAAATACAGCCTGACCGCCAAAGGGCACGGTAAAGATGCGCTGGGTCAGGTAGATATCGTGGCCAACTATAACGGTCGTCGTTTCCACGGCGTCGGTCTGGCTACGGATATCGTCGAATCTTCTGCTAAAGCGATGGTTCATGTGCTGAATAACATCTGGCGCGCCGAAGAAGTCGAAAAAGAATTGCAACGCAAAGCTCAGAACAACGAGAACAACAAGGAAACCGTGTGATGTCGAAGAATTATCATATTGCTGTTTTGCCGGGTGACGGTATTGGCCCGGAAGTGATGGCGCAAGCCCTGAAGGTACTGGACGCAATCCGCAACCGTTTTAACATGCGTATTACCACCAGCCACTACGACGTGGGTGGTGCCGCTATTGATAACCACGGTCAGCCGCTCCCGCCTGCAACGGTTGAAGGCTGTGAGCAAGCTGACGCCATTCTGTTTGGCTCCGTTGGCGGCCCGAAATGGGAAAATCTGCCGCCAAACCAGCAGCCTGAACGCGGCGCGCTGCTGCCATTACGTAAGCATTTCAAATTATTCAGCAACCTGCGCCCGGCTAAGCTGTACCAGGGTCTGGAAGCATTTTGCCCTCTGCGGGCAGATATCGCCGCGAACGGTTTCGACATCCTGTGCGTGCGCGAACTGACCGGCGGGATCTACTTCGGTCAGCCAAAAGGCCGCGAAGGCAGCGGTCAACATGAAAAAGCATTTGATACCGAGGTTTATCACCGTTTTGAGATCGAGCGTATTGCGCGTATCGCGTTTGAATCCGCTCGCCAGCGCCGCCGCAAAGTCACGTCGATTGATAAAGCCAACGTACTGCAAACATCGATTCTTTGGCGCCAAATCGTCAATGAAATTGCGAATGAATATCCAGACGTTGAACTGGCACATATGTACATCGACAACGCGACAATGCAGTTGATTAAAGATCCGTCCCAGTTCGACGTGCTGTTGTGCTCCAACCTCTTTGGCGACATCCTGTCTGACGAATGCGCCATGATCACCGGATCAATGGGTATGTTACCGTCCGCCAGCCTGAATGAGCAGGGCTTTGGTCTGTACGAACCCGCAGGCGGTTCCGCCCCGGATATCGCCGGGAAAAACATTGCCAACCCTATCGCCCAAATCCTGTCGCTGGCGCTGCTGTTGCGCTACAGCCTGGATGCCAATGATGCGGCCACCGCTATTGAGAGCGCCATCAATCGCGCATTAGAAGAAGGCATTCGCACCGGTGACTTAGCCCGTGGCGCTGCCGCAGTCGGTACTGATGAAATGGGTGACATCATTGCCCGTTACGTCGCAGAAGGGGTGTAATCATGGCTAAAACGTTATACGAAAAATTGTTTGATGCGCACGTTGTCTTTGAAGCGCAAAACGAAACCCCGCTGTTGTATATCGACAGGCATCTGGTGCATGAAGTGACCTCTCCGCAGGCGTTTGATGGCCTGCGCGCGCATGGACGTCAGGTGCGCCAGCCCGGTAAAACCTTCGCCACCATGGACCACAACGTCTCCACGCAGACCAAAGACATTAACGCCTCCGGCGAAATGGCGCGTATTCAGATGCAGGAATTGATCAAAAACTGCAATGAATTTGGCGTCGAACTGTACGACCTGAACCATCCGTATCAGGGTATCGTCCACGTGATGGGACCTGAGCAAGGCGTAACGTTGCCGGGTATGACCATCGTCTGCGGCGATTCCCACACCGCCACACACGGCGCATTTGGCGCACTGGCCTTTGGTATTGGCACCTCTGAGGTTGAACACGTTCTGGCAACGCAGACCCTGAAACAGGGGCGCGCCAAAACCATGAAGATTGAAGTCAACGGTCAAGCAGCGCCTGGCATTACCGCTAAAGATATCGTACTGGCGATTATCGGTAAAACCGGTAGCGCAGGCGGTACCGGACACGTAGTTGAGTTTTGTGGCGAAGCCATCCGCGCGCTGAGCATGGAAGGCCGCATGACCCTGTGCAACATGGCCATTGAAATGGGCGCCAAAGCGGGTCTGGTCGCACCGGATGAAACGACCTTTAACTATGTGCAGGGTCGTTTACACGCACCGAAAGGCGAGGATTTCGCCCACGCGGTAGAGTACTGGAAAACGCTGAAAACCGACGACAACGCAACGTTTGATACCGTCGTTACTCTGCAGGCAGAAGAGATCGCGCCGCAGGTCACCTGGGGTACGAACCCGGGCCAGGTCATCTCGGTGAACGATAATATTCCCGATCCGGCTTCATTTGCCGATCCCGTTGAGCGCGCATCGGCTGAAAAAGCGCTGGCGTATATGGGGCTGAAACCGGGCATTCCGTTAACTGAAGTGGCTATCGATAAAGTGTTCATCGGTTCCTGCACCAACTCGCGTATTGAAGATTTACGTGCCGCGGCGGAAATCGCCAAAGGACGTAAAGTCGCGCCTGGCGTTCAGGCGCTGGTAGTGCCGGGTTCTGGTCCGGTGAAAGCGCAGGCGGAAGCGGAAGGTCTGGACAAGATCTTCATCGAAGCAGGATTTGAATGGCGTTTGCCTGGCTGTTCCATGTGCCTGGCCATGAACAATGACCGCCTGAACCCTGGCGAGCGTTGCGCATCCACCAGCAACCGTAACTTTGAAGGTCGTCAGGGCCGCGGTGGTCGTACGCACTTAGTCAGTCCGGCCATGGCTGCCGCTGCCGCCGTCACCGGTCATTTTGCCGACATTCGCAGCATCAAATAAGGAAACTACCATGGCAGAGAAATTTACCCAGCATACCGGCCTGGTTGTCCCACTGGATGCCGCCAACGTTGATACCGACGCAATTATTCCTAAACAGTTTTTGCAGAAGGTTACGCGCACCGGTTTTGGCGCTCATCTGTTTAACGACTGGCGTTTCCTGGACGAAAAGGGGCAACAGCCTAATCCAGAGTTTGTGCTGAACTTCCCGGAATATAAAGGCGCCTCAATTCTGCTGGCACGGGAAAACTTTGGCTGCGGCTCTTCACGTGAACATGCGCCATGGGCGCTGACCGATTACGGCTTTAAAGTGGTGATCGCGCCAAGCTTCGCCGACATCTTCTACGGCAACAGTTTCAATAACCAACTGTTGCCGGTGACCCTGAGCGACGCGCAGGTAGATGAATTGTTCGCGCTGGTTTTAGCCAACCCGGGGATTAAATTTGAAGTGGATCTCCAGGCGCAGGTGGTGAAAGCAGGCGATAAGTCCTACAGCTTTAAAATCGACGACTTCCGCCGCCACTGCATGCTGAATGGTCTGGACAGCATCGGGCTGACGCTGCAGCATGAAGCGGCCATCACCGAGTATGAAGACAAGCAGCCAGCGTTTATGCGCTAGTCATTGCGATACCGGATGCGCTGCGCTTACCCGGCCTACGGATTTCTGTAGGCCGGGTAAGACGTTTACGCCAGTTTAGACGTCCTTCACCCGCCCGGTCATCACCAGCGTAACGACAGAAATTGCCGCAATCACCCAATAGACGGCAAAGTGGCCGTAGCTTTGCGCAACAGCTCCCTGAATCACTCCCGCCAGGATGACTCCCGTTGAAATACTGTTGGTAAATAGTGTGGTCGCTGACCCCGCTCGTCCGGGCATCAAATCCTGAAACCACAGCATGCCTATCCCGGCGATAATACCGATAAATACCGCGTTAAACAGTTGCAGCACCAGCAGCGCCGTACGGCTGTGAAAGAAGATTAAACCCAGATAAAACAGCACGCCCGCCGCAACTGCCGCGATCATCATTCGCCGTTTACCAAAGCGCTTCACGTAATAGCCCGCCAGAATCATCGCCGGAATTTCTAGCCCAGCCGCCGTTCCCATCAGGATCCCGGCCAGCTTGTCCGGCAAGCCCAGCTCAAGGCTTATCCACAGCGGCATATCGATGATGTACATGGTATTGCAGGTCCACATCAGCGTGGAGGCAATAAACAGCATGCGCACATTTTTGTCCTGCCAACCGCCAGTGTGTTCGAGCGGCACATCTACAGGCTGCTCCACCCGCGCGACGGACGGCAGTATCAGCGCAATCAGCACCAGGCTAATGGCAAAAATCCCTGCGGCAATGGAAAACATCGCCGTAAAGCCGTAATTCAGGGCCAGCATGAAGGCCAGCGGCGGTCCAATCACCCATGCCAGTGAAAGCTGCGCACGCATCACCGAGCTAAACATCACCACTTCACGCGCGGAGTTATCAGCATATTCTCGCGCCAGCGCAAACAGCTGCGGCATCGCGGTATTCGCCAGCGAGGCCAGCAGCACACCGCAGGTGATCAGCGTAAGATAGTGGCGATTAAACGCAAACAGCAGCGCGTTGCCAATTGCCATCAGGCAACAGAACATGATCAGCTTGCGCCGATCGCCCTGGCTGTCGGATCGTTTCGCGAGCCCCAGGCTGACAACGATCCCGACAATCGCATTGACGGTGTAAAACAGCCCGACCCAAAATGGCTGCGCCCCGACTTCACGGCTCAGGAACAGGCTCAGCGTGGGGGCCTGTAATGCCCCCGCCACGCCCATCATAAAAGCGACCAGCATAAATGCCGCGTAAACGCCGTTGAGGCGCCGTCCCATGGTCATAATCCAGAGCATATCTTTCCTTTTAAGCGCAGCTGAAACGAAAAAAGCCAGCAGAAAAAATCTGCTGGCGGGTGATTTTACACCAATACTCAGTCACACATGATGTCTGCAATTCCCAATTCAGGAGTCAGGCTGTCACCTCCCACTGCATCAGCTCTTCGAGCATCTTTAAGCGCTGCGGTGCGCTCAGGCAAGCCAACCAGGACGATTTTTCCGTCGCGGTAAAGTACTCCAACCAGAACTGACGCATAGATGACCCCTTCGTTGTCTCATCGCTTCATCGGAATTTATTATTGGCTTAATATAGGGATTATAAAATTGCTGAGTTTTCCGCAGGAGTTCCCCTTTTATGTCTTCTGGTCGTTTGCAACAACAGTTCATCCGTCTGTGGCAATGCTGCGACGGCAAAACGCAAGACACGACGCTTAACGAGCTGGCGGAGCTTCTGAGCTGCTCGCGCCGCCATATGCGTACGCTGCTTAATACCATGCAGGAACGCGGCTGGTTAACGTGGGAAGCCGAAGTTGGACGAGGTAAACGCTCGCGCCTGACATTCCTCTATACCGGGTTGGCGCTCCAGCAGCAGCGGGCAGAAGACCTGCTGGAACAGGATCGCATCGATCAACTGGTGCAACTGGTCGGTGACAAAACGGCCGTACGGCAGATGCTGGTTTCCCACCTCGGCCGCAGTTTTCGCCAGGGTCGACACATCATGCGCGTTCTCTATTATCGTCCCATGCACAACCTGCTTCCGGGTACGGCATTGCGCCGCTCCGAAACCCATATCGCCCGGCAAATCTTCAGCGCCCTAATACGGGTAAATGAGGAAAATGGGGAACTGGAAGCGGACATCGCCCATCACTGGCAGCAGATTTCACCTTTACACTGGCGATTTTTCCTGCGCCCGGGGATCCATTTCCATCATGGCCGCGAACTGGAAATGGAAGATGTCATCGCCTCGCTGACGCGCATTAACGCTCTGCCGTTGTACTCACACATCACGCAAATCGTCTCGCCCACGGCCTGGACGTTGGATATCCATCTGTCCCAGCCTGACCGCTGGCTTCCCTGGTTATTGGGGCAAGTCCCCGCCATGATCCTGCCGCGAGAATGGGAAACGTTAAATAACTTCTCCAGTCACCCGATTGGCACTGGTCCATATGCGGTGATTCGCAATACCAATAACCAACTGAAGATTCACGCATTTGATGATTACTTTGGCTACCGGGCGCTGATCGACGAAGTTAACGTTTGGGTGCTGCCCGACATCGGCGAAGAGCCTGGCGGCGGGTTGACGCTAAAAGGCCCCACGGAGGATGAAAAGGCGATCGAGAGCCGGCTCGAAGAAGGCTGCTACTACCTGCTGTTTGATACGCGCACCCACCGTGGCGCTAATCAAGAGGTCCGCGAGTGGGCTAGCCGCGTTCTCTCGCCAACCCATTTAATCTGCCACGCCGACGAACAGTACCAACGACTGTGGTTCCCCGCCTACGGTTTGCTTCCCCGCTGGCACCATGCCAGACCCGGCCATGGTGAAAAACCAGCCGGACTGGAAACGCTGACTCTCACTTACTATCGCGATCACATCGAACACCGGATTATCGCGCAGATCATGAAAACGCTGCTGGCGGAACATCAGGTACAGTTGAATATTCAGGAGATCGACTACGATCAATGGCATGCGGGTGAAATAGTCAGTGATATCTGGCTCAACAGCGCCAACTTTACCCTACCGCTGGACTTCTCGTTGTTCGCGCATCTCTGCGAAGTCCCATTACTGCAAAACTGTATCTCGCGGGACTGGGAAAACGATGCCGCCCGCTGGCGAACCGGTGAAATGAGCCTGGCGGCATGGTGCCAACAGATGCTCGCCACAAAGGCCATTGTGCCGTTGATCCACCACTGGCTGATCATTCAGGGCCAGCGCAGTATGCGCGGGCTACGCATGAATACTCTAGGCTGGTTTGATTTTAAATCGGCGTGGTTTGCACCGCCGGATCCTTAATTGCTGCTGAGCAACAAAATCATTACACTAACGCCGTTCTCAACGGGGTGCTAAATAAAAAACATACACAAAATCATTCGATCTGCGTATGGGCTGAGAGATACCCGTCGAACCTGATCCGGATAATGCCGGCGAAGGGATTTGAGTCAGTTCCTCAAGTCCTTTGCCACCCAACTCTTGAGGTGCAAAGTGTTTAAAAAATGTCTTCCGCTTTTACTGCTGTGCGCAGCGCCTGCCTTCGCTAAACCTGTACTGACCGTCTACACCTACGACTCGTTCGCAGCTGACTGGGGCCCAGGCCCGACAATCAAAAAAGCCTTTGAAGCTGACTGCAACTGCGAGCTGAAACTGGTCGCGCTGGAAGATGGCGTCTCACTGCTTAACCGCCTGCGCATGGAAGGAAAAAACAGCAAAGCCGACATCGTGCTGGGTCTGGATAACAACCTTCTGGAAGCCGCAACGCAAACCAAATTGTTCGCCAAAAGCGGTGTGCCAGGTGACGCCGTTAACGTGCCCGGCGGCTGGAAAAACGATACCTTCGTTCCGTTTGACTACGGCTATTTCGCCTTCGTTTACGATAAGAACAAGCTGAAGAATCCGCCCAAAAGTCTGAAAGAACTGGTAGAAAGCGACCAGAAATGGCGCGTCATTTATCAGGATCCGCGCACCAGCACGCCTGGTCTGGGTCTGCTGCTATGGATGCAGAAAGTCTATGGCGATAAAGCGCCAGAGGCGTGGCAGAAACTGGCAGCCAAAACCGTCACCGTCACCAAGGGCTGGAGCGAAGCCTACGGCCTGTTCCTGAAAGGTGAAAGCGATCTGGTGCTCAGTTATACCACCTCTCCGGCCTATCACATCATCGCCGAGAAAAAAGACAACTACGCCGCAGCCGACTTTAGCGAGGGCCATTATTTGCAGGTGGAAGTCGCCGCTCGTACCGCGGCCAGCAAGCAGCCGGAACTGGCCGAGAAATTCCTGAAGTTTATGGTGTCTCCGGCATTTCAGAATGCGATTCCGACCGGCAACTGGATGTATCCGGTAACGCAGGTCGCCCTGCCGCCAGGATTCGAGCAACTGAATAAACCAGCCACCGCGCTGGAATTTACGCCGCAGCAGGTTGCAGCTCAACGCCAGGTATGGATTAGCGAATGGCAACGCGCCGTCAGCCGTTAATTCCCGGCTGGCTGGTTCCAGGGCTTACCGCCGCCACGCTGATGGTGGCCGTTGCCCTGGCCGCGTTTCTGGCACTGTGGTTTAACGCCCCGCAGGGAGAATGGCTCTCGCTGTGGCAGGACGACTACCTGTGGCACGTGGTGCGCTTTTCTTTCTGGCAGGCTTTTTTATCCGCAGTGCTGTCGGTCATCCCGGCGATTTTCCTGGCAAGAGCGCTCTATCGTCGTCGTTTTCCTGGACGTCTGGCGCTGCTGCGCCTGTGCGCGATGACGTTAATCCTGCCAGTGCTGGTGGCGGTCTTCGGTATTCTTAGCGTCTATGGTCGTCAGGGCTGGCTGGCCTCGCTCTGGCATACATTGGGGCTGGAATGGACCTTTTCGCCATACGGTTTACAGGGCATTCTGCTGGCGCACGTCTTTTTCAATCTGCCGATGGCCAGTCGTCTGCTGTTGCAATCACTGGAAAATATTCCCGGCGAACAACGACAGTTAGCCGCTCAGTTGGGTATGCGCGGCTGGCATTTCTTCCGCTTTGTTGAATGGCCATGGCTACGCCGTCAGATCCTTCCCGTGGCGGCGCTCATCTTTATGCTCTGTTTCGCCAGCTTCGCCACCGTTTTGTCGCTGGGCGGCGGACCGCAGGCCACCACCATCGAGCTGGCGATTTATCAGGCGCTTAACTTTGATTACGATCCCGGTCGTGCAGCCATGCTGGCGTTGATCCAGATGGTTTGTTGTTTAGCGCTGGTACTGCTCAGCCAACGTCTGAGCCGCGCTATTGCTCCCGGCACCACGCTGGTTCAGGGCTGGCGCGATCCCGACGATCGTTTGCACAGCCGCCTGACAGACGCTCTGCTGATTATTCTGGCCCTGCTGCTGTTGTTGCCGCCGCTGCTGGCGGTGATTGTCGATGGCTTTAACCGCCATATGCTGGATGTTCTTAGGCAACCTGTACTGTGGCAGGCGCTGGGAACCTCGCTGCGCATTGCGCTGGCGGCAGGAGCGTTGTGCATTGTACTCACCATGATGCTGTTATGGAGCAGCCGTGAACTACGTGCCCGACAGCAGGTGCTGGCAGGTCAAATGCTGGAGCTGAGCGGCATGATGATCCTCGCCATGCCGGGTATCGTGCTAGCTACCGGCTTCTTTCTGCTGCTCAATAATACTATTGGGCTCCCCGAATCTGCCGACGGCATTGTCATTTTTACCAATGCGCTGATGGCGATCCCTTACGCGCTGAAAGTGCTGGAAAACCCAATGCGTGACGTCACTGCGCGCTACAGTATGTTGTGCCAGTCGTTGGGAATAGAGGGATGGTCGCGGCTGAAAGTGGTTGAACTGCGCGCCCTGAAGCGTCCGCTAGCGCAGGCGATGGCTTTTGCCTGCGTGCTGTCGATTGGCGATTTTGGCGTGGTGGCGTTATTTGGTAATGAGGATTTCCGCACCCTGCCGTTTTATTTATATCAGCAGATTGGCTCTTATCGCAGTCAGGATGGCGCGGTTACGGCGTTATTACTGCTGATCCTGTGCTTTACGCTGTTTACCGTTATTGAAAAATTGCCGGGTCGAAATGTTAAAACTGATTGATATCACATGGCTTTATCACCATTTGCCCATGCGCTTTACGCTGTCGGTCACGCGCGGCGAGCAGGTAGCGGTGCTCGGGCCCAGCGGCGCCGGGAAAAGTACGTTGCTGAATCTGATTGCCGGCTTTCTCACGCCAGCCAGCGGCACGATGATGATTGAAGGTGAAGATCACACCGCCACGCCGCCCTCACGCCGCCCCGTTTCCATGCTGTTTCAGGAAAATAACCTGTTCAGCCACCTGAGCGTGCAGCAAAACATTGGCCTGGGCCTTAACCCGGGATTAAAGCTGAACGCGCTTCAGCGGGAGAAAATGCGCCACATCGCCCAGCAAATGGGGATCGACTCTCTGCTGGAGCGCCTCCCCGGCGAGCTTTCCGGCGGACAGCGACAACGCGTGGCGTTGGCGCGTTGCCTGGTGCGAGAACAACCCATTTTGCTGCTTGATGAACCGTTCTCTGCGCTCGATCCTGCGCTGCGCCAGGAGATGTTAACGCTGGTCGCCGAGGTCTGTCGCGAGAAACAGCTTACATTGCTGATGGTTTCTCACAGCGTAGAAGATGCGGCGCGAATTGCGCCCCGATCGGTTGTGGTCGCCGATGGACGCATTGCGTGGCAAGGCAAAACAGACGAGCTACTAAGCGGTCAAGCCAGTGCCTCAGCGCTGTTAGGCATCAACCCTCATATTTCGTAGGCCGGATAAGGCGAAGCCGCCATCCGGCAAAGGAATCGCTAGTAACCCACAACTTTGCGCAGAATATCGATATACACCGGCATCAGCGGATGACGCAGTAACGCCACCAGCGCGACCACGCCGATCCCGAGCGTCAACGGCGCCAGATACAGCAAACGGCTGCGGGGGAACCAGGCGGTTAGGCGATCGACAGCCGCTTTGCCACTGCGCCACAGCCGCCAGCACAGCCAACCGCCCACCCATAGCAGCAGCGCCGTCCCCAGCAGCAACCATTTGAAATCTCCGCTCTGCATATCAGAAGGAATATCGATTGCCGCTCCCGCCAAAATACCCGGCAGGAAATAGAACGGCGGCCACAGGATGCAGCCAATAATGTTCGGGACGATAAATTTAGCGACAGGCAGATCCAGCATGCCCGCCACCATCGGCACCAGTGGACGCGTCGGCCCGACAAAACGGCCCACCAGAATAGTAAACATGCTGTGCTGATGCAGCGCGTGCTCGGTTTTATCCAGCAGCGCCTTGTTCTTTTTCATGAACGACCAACGGTGCAGCGGCTTTTTAAAGCGCCAACCCAACCAGAAGGAGATCCAGTCCCCCAACAGGCAACCAATGATGCCCGCAAGCCAGGCATGCCAGAAGTTCAGTTCGCCGCTGCCAATCAGCGCCCCCAGCCCCGCCATCATCACGGTCCCGGGCAGAATCAGGCCAACCAGCGCCAGCGACTCCAAAAAGGCCACCAGAAGTACGGCGATCAGAGAGTACAGGGCGGACTGGAGAATAAAGTGTTCCAGCAATGCTTGCATAATGTGTCCGTCAGATTTACGAAGCAGGGATTTTGATAACCCTTCTCAACTTCGTCAAGCCATCAATTGTCTGAATAGATTGCCAGTTATGACAACTTTCAGGACACATCATTCACTTTTTATTCACATCCAGCACGGAACTCGCTCGGGCTGGCGCCGGTACATTTTTTGAAAACACGAGAAAAATAGAGCTGATCGTCAAAGCCAACATTGCGCCCGACGGTGGCGATCGGCATACGTGTGGTACTCAGCAATAGCTTTGCCTGGCTGATGCGCTGATCCTCACGCCAGCTTAATACGCTAATTCCAAGCTGTTGGCGGAAGAGATGCGACAAGCGGGAAGGCGACAGGCAGACATGCTGCGCGACGCTGGCGATGTCAAAATTACTGTCCGCCAGGTGATCGCTGATGTACTGGCAGGCATCGCGTACGCGGTTGTCCATGGGCGGGTGCAGCGATTCGTTAATAGCTTCCATCCGTCGCAGCAATAACTGCTCCAGTAAATTAATCGCTAACAGTTCGGAATAGCGGCCTTCTCCCTGTCCGGCGTTGATTATCTGCCCAAACAGTTCATTAAAATGCGGCTGATGCGCTTCATCCGGACGAAAGAAACCGGTCTGGGCAAAAATGGCCGGCCAGGCCAGCCACTCCTGCCAGTAAGCGCGCGGGCGAAAGTAAACCCACTGGTGATACCATTCGCTGGCGTCAGGATGACGTCCATAATGGTGAATTTCTCCAGGTGGAAACAGCAAAATATCACCAGGCCGGCAGACAAACTGCTTGCCCTGATTATTAATAACCCCTTCGCCACGGATGGTGAGATTGAGGATATAACCCTTCATCCCCAGCGGTCTGTCGATAAAAAAATCCAGGTACCCGTTTGCCTCAATGGGGGTTAATCCGGCCACCAAATGCGCGTTAAACGAATAGCCTGGCAGCAAGGGATCGTTTTGCGTTTCAGCCATAATTTCAATACTCCCTATATTCTGCTAAGAAACAATTTGTCCATATAACGCCAGACATCATCGGCATCGCCCCTGCGTGCCGCAGTGTTTGCGGTAATGGACCATCAACCCCGCTTGTGAAAAGCAATTTGTAAAAAACATGTACTGGGCCAACGTCAAAATCAGCTAACAAAAGTGTCTATAACTACGGCAGAAATGTCCACATTGATTATTTGCACAGCGTCACACTTTGTGATCCCACAGCATTTTAGTCCATAAGATTAGCGGATCCTGCCTGACGGTTTTTATCCCCACTCACTACTGTTTATCCATACCCGTATTTTTGGATGGAGTAAGACGATGGCGATTGCAATTGGCCTCGATTTTGGCAGTGATTCAGTACGCGCATTGGCAGTGGAATGTGCCACCGGTGAAGAAATCGCCACCAGCGTAGAGTGGTACCCACGTTGGCAGCAAGGGCAGTATTGCGACGGCCCGAACAACCAGTTTCGCCATCATCCGCGCGACTACATTGAATCCATGGAAGCGGCGCTGAAAACCGTACTGGCCGAACTGAGCGCGGAACAACGCGCGGAAGTGGTCGGCATTGGCGTTGACAGTACCGGTTCAACCCCGGCCCCCATCGATGCCGACGGCAACGTACTGGCGCTGCGTCCGGAGTTCGCGGAAAACCCAAATGCAATGTTTGTTCTGTGGAAAGATCACACCTCAGTAGAAGAAGCTGAAGAAATCACCCGCCTGTGCCACACGCCGGGCAAGAGCGATTACTCCCGCTATATCGGCGGTATTTATTCCAGCGAATGGTTCTGGGCCAAAATCCTGCATGTGACTCGCCAGGACCACGCGGTTGCCGAAGCTGCGGTCTCGTGGATTGAGCTGTGCGACTGGGTTCCGGCCCTGCTCTCCAACACCGTACGCCCGCAGGATATTCGCCGCGGTCGCTGCAGCGCCGGGCATAAATCCCTGTGGCATGAAAGCTGGGGCGGTCTGCCGCCAGCCAGCTTCTTTGACGAACTTGACCCCATCCTCAACCGCCATCTGCAATACCCAATGTTTACCGATACCTTCACGGCCGACCTGCCGGTTGGCACCCTGTGCACCGAGTGGGCACAGCGTCTGGGGTTAGCGGAAAGCGTGGTGATTGCCGGCGGCGCTTTTGACTGCCATATGGGGGCGGTCGGCGCGGGCGCACAGCCCAATACGCTGGTGAAAGTCATCGGCACGTCGACCTGCGACATTCTGATTGCCGACAAGCACAGCGTCGGCGAGCGCGCGGTGAAAGGCATTTGCGGCCAGGTTGATGGCAGCGTGGTGCCGCATTTTATTGGCCTCGAGGCGGGTCAGTCTGCATTCGGCGATATTTATGCCTGGTTTAGCCGCGTGCTGAGCTGGCCGCTGGAACAGCTTGCCGCGCAACACCCGGAGCTGCAGTCCCAGATTAAAGCCAGCCAAAAACAGCTGCTGCCAGCGCTAACCGAAGCCTGGGCGAAAAATCCATCGCTTGATCATCTGCCGGTAGTGCTCGACTGGTTCAACGGTCGCCGTACGCCCAATGCCAATCAGCGTCTGAAAGGCGTAATTACCGATCTGAATCTGGCAACCGACGCGCCGGCGCTGTTCGGTGGTCTGATTGCCGCCACGGCCTTTGGCGCACGCGCCATCATGGAATGCTTCACCGAACAAGGCATTGCGGTTAACAACGTCATGGCGCTTGGCGGTATCGCGCGTAAAAACCCGGTCATCATGCAGGCCTGCTGTGACGTGCTAAACCGTCCGCTGCAGATTGTCGCTTCAGACCAGTGCTGTGCGCTCGGTGCGGCAATCTTCGCCGCCGTTGCCGCGCAGGTCCATGCAGACATTCCAGCCGCGCAGCAACAAATGGCGAGCGCCGTGGAAAACACGCTGCAACCTCGCCCAGAGCAGGCTCAACGTTTTGAACAGCTTTACCGCCGCTATCAGCAATGGGCAGTAAGCGCTGAACAACAGTACCTTCCGACTGCCGCTCCGGCGCAACAAGCCCCGGTAGACCTGGCAACCCTGACACATTAAGGACACGACAATGACGATTTTTGATAACTATGAAGTGTGGTTTGTGATTGGTAGCCAGCATCTGTATGGCCCGGAAACACTGCGTCAGGTAACCCAACATGCCGAGCACGTTGTTAACGCACTGAATACTGAAGCTAAACTGCCCTGCAAACTGGTATTAAAACCGCTGGGTACTTCACCTGACGAAATTACCGCTATCTGTCGTGATGCCAACTATGACGATCGCTGCGCAGGCCTGGTGGTCTGGCTGCATACCTTCTCCCCTGCAAAAATGTGGATTAATGGTCTGACTATCCTCAACAAACCGCTGATGCAGTTCCACACCCAGTTCAACGCCGCCCTGCCGTGGGACAGCATTGATATGGACTTTATGAACCTGAACCAGACCGCACACGGCGGCCGTGAGTTCGGCTTCATCGGGGCGCGTATGCGTCAGCAGCATGCCGTGGTCACTGGTCACTGGCAGGATAAACAAGCGCACGAGCGTATTGGCTCCTGGATGCGCCAGGCCGTGTCCAAACAGGATACCCGCCATCTGAAAGTCTGCCGTTTTGGCGACAATATGCGCGAAGTTGCGGTCACTGACGGCGATAAAGTTGCGGCACAGATCAAATTCGGTTTCTCGGTAAATACCTGGGCCGTGGGCGATCTGGTGCAGGTAGTGAACGCAATTAGCGACGGCGAAATCAACGCGCTGATCGACGAGTACGAAAGCACCTACACCATGACGGCGGCGACGCAAGTCAATGGTGAAAAACGTCAGAACGTACTGGAAGCCGCCCGTATTGAACTGGGGATGAAACGCTTCCTGGAACAGGGCGGATTCCACGCCTTTACGACGACATTTGAAGATTTGCACGGCCTGAAACAACTCCCGGGTCTGGCCGTACAGCGTCTGATGCAACAAGGCTACGGCTTTGCGGGCGAAGGCGACTGGAAAACCGCCGCTCTGCTTCGCATCATGAAGGTGATGTCAACCGGTCTGCAGGGCGGCACCTCATTTATGGAGGATTACACCTACCACTTCGAGAAAGGCAACGATCTGGTGCTCGGTTCGCACATGCTGGAAGTGTGCCCGACCATCGCGGTGGAAGAGAAACCGATCCTCGACGTACAGCATCTCGGCATTGGTGGTAAAGACGATCCTGCCCGTCTGATCTTCAACACTAAAACTGGCCCGGCAGTGGTTGCCAGCCTGATCGATCTCGGCGATCGTTATCGCCTGCTGGTTAACTGCATCGACACGGTGCAAACGCCGCACTCCCTGCCGAAACTGCCGGTGGCTAACGCATTGTGGAAGGCCCAGCCGGATCTGCCAACCGCATCTGAAGCCTGGATCCTCGCCGGTGGCGCGCACCACACCGTCTTCAGCCACGCGCTGGATCTGAACGATATGCGCCAGTTCGCTGAAATGCACGATATCGAGATCGCAGTGATCGATAACGATACCCGTCTGCCGGCCTTTAAGGACGCACTGCGCTGGAACGAAGTGTATTACGGCTTCAAACGTTAACAACTGCCGGTTGGCGGCGTAGACACCTTATCCGGCCTACAGGATGTGCGATTTGTAGGCCGGATAAGCGTAGCGCCATCCGGCAAGATTCATCGGAGAGCATCATGTTAGAAGATCTCAAACGTCAGGTACTGGAAGCCAATCTGGCGTTACCTAAGCACAATCTGGTCACCCTGACCTGGGGGAACGTCAGCGCTGTCGATCGCGATCGCGGCGTGTTTGTGATCAAACCTTCCGGGGTCGATTACAGCGTAATGACCGCAGAAGATATGGTCGTCGTCAGTATCGCTACCGGTGAAGTTGTAGAAGGTACGAAGAAACCCTCATCCGATACCCCGACGCACCGTCTGCTGTATCAGGCATTCCCAACCATTGGCGGTATTGTTCATACTCATTCACGCCATGCAACCATCTGGGCGCAGGCCGGTCAGTCGATTCCGGCCACGGGTACCACCCATGCGGATTATTTCTACGGTTCTATTCCCTGCACGCGGAAAATGACCGAGGACGAAATCAACGGCGAATATGAGTGGGAAACCGGTAACGTGATCGTTGAAACCTTTGAGAAACAAGGCATTGACGCTTCGCAGATGCCTGGCGTGCTGGTGCATTCTCACGGTCCGTTTGCCTGGGGAAAAAATGCCGAGGATGCGGTGCATAACGCCATTGTGCTGGAAGAAGTCGCCTATATGGGGATCTTCTGCCGTCAACTCGCGCCACAGTTGCCGGATATGCAACAAACCCTGCTGGATAAACACTACCTGCGCAAACACGGCGCAAAAGCCTACTATGGGCAGTGAAATTAATACAAGCGCGCCCGGAAAGAGTGGCGCGCTTTCTTTTTATTCCGTTATATATTCTGCAAACGAACTGCGATACATACAGTTATTAGCACAAACGTATTTAATCACGTTATCATAATGTCCCAGAGTATCCTCCCCATCCAGTGAATGAAAGAAAATATAATCTGCAATTGTTGATTGCCAGCGTTGTCCGTTCAATAAGTAATTAATAACCGTATCACGATGCCCATTTATTCTGTCATGTCCTTGCCAGTGAAAAAAAGCATTCCCTCGTTCAATAACCTCAGTACGCCAGATTTGCCCTGACCACGTTCTATACTCAATGTATCGACTTACCGACTTAATTGTAGGATTAGATAACTGAGTATTCACGAAGAGATAGTGATCATATCCTACCTGTAACGCCTGAGTATAAACATTCATAATACCTCTCCATCATACAACACACCCAAGCTATTGATATAAAACACTCGAGCTATCAGATGAATAAAATTATATTAAGCGATAAAAATCAAATTATACAGAGAGATATTCCCGACGAAATCGAACTGAAAATCCGTTTTTATCCAGACAATAGCAAGCCATATAAATATATTATATTCAACCTGATAACCCGAATGTTTCGATTAAAATAGTTACACTAACCATGAATAAAAACAAATAAAAATAGGGACAATTTTCTCTGAACCGAGGGATAAGTAACAAAACTGGATGAGCACAATTCCGAAAATGACACAAAAATCCTGATGCGGACTTCCAACTTATGAAAAATACATAACCACAAAGAAATAGTAAATACAAATAGCCATGACAGGCCAATAAAATAATTCAAAGGAAAATATTCAAGAGCGGCATTCATTTATTCAATACCAAACCCGACCCTGTAACACTTTACTGCAGAGGGAGTTTTGCCTTTACTGTTGCGGCAACTTCCTGCAACGTTCATTTTTAACTGTACAAAATAACAGTACAATCATGTAAACCAGGCTATAATAATGCCTGGTTTTTTAATGGATACGTAGCGTGGCGCAGGCAGGCTTTATTTTAACCCGGCACTGGCGGGACACCCCGCAGGGAACTGAGGTCTCATTCTGGCTGGCTACAGACGACGGGCCACTGCAAGTCACGCTCGCGCCTCAGGAGTCGGTGGCGTTTATTCCTGGCAGTCAGGTTCCTCGCGTAACATCATTATTACGCACTGAAAACGGCTATCGCCTGACGCCGCTTCAGTTGCAAGACTTCCACCGCCAGTCCGTTTCCGGCCTGTATTGCCGCTCACATCGCCAGCTTATGCGCCTGGAAAAACTGCTGCGCGAAAACGCGGTTACTGTCTATGAGGCTGACGTGCGCCCGCCGGAGCGGTATCTGATGGAGCGCTTTATCACGTCCCCTGTTTGGGTTGAAGGCGACAGACATAATGGCACGCTGGTTAATGCCCGGCTGAAGCCGAACCCGGATTATCGACCGCCGCTGAAATGGGTATCGCTGGATATCGAAACCACGCGCCACGGCGAACTCTACTGTATCGGTCTTGAAGGTTGTGGGCAGCGTATTGTCTACATGCTCGGCCCGGAAAACGGCGACGCCTCAGCGCTGGATTTTGAACTCGAGTACGTCGCAAGCCGCCCGCTGTTGCTGGAAAAACTTAACGACTGGATTGCCCGTCACGATCCCGATGTGATAATCGGCTGGAACGTCGTGCAATTCGATTTACGCGTCCTGCAAAAGCATGCCGAACGTTACCGTATTCCTCTGCGTTTTGGTCGTGATCATAGCGAGCTGGAGTGGCGCGAGCATGGCTTCAAAAACGGCGTGTTTTTCGCACAGGCTAAAGGCCGCCTGATTATCGACGGCATCGAGGCGCTCAAATCCGCATTCTGGAATTTCTCGTCATTTTCGCTGGAGACGGTGTCGCAGGAGCTGCTGGGCGAAGGGAAGTCAATTGATAATCCCTGGGACAGGATGGACGAAATCGATCGCCGGTTTGCCCAGGATAAGCCCGCGCTCGCCACCTATAATCTCAAAGACTGTGAACTGGTCACGCGTATTTTTCATAAAACCGAGATCATGCCATTCCTACTGGAACGATCGACGGTCAATGGCCTGCCGGTCGACCGGCACGGCGGCTCCGTTGCCGCCTTCGGCCATCTCTACCTGCCGCGAATGCATCGGGCGGGTTACGTGGCACCAAATCTGGGGGAGGTTCCCGCGCACGCCAGCCCCGGCGGCTACGTAATGGACTCACGCCCGGGTTTGTACGACTCCGTGCTGGTACTGGATTACAAAAGTCTGTACCCGTCAATTATTCGTACATTTTTGATCGATCCGGTGGGACTTATTGAAGGGATGGCGCATCCGGATCCGGAGCACAGCACCGAAGGATTCCTTGACGCCTGGTTCTCACGCGAAAAACATTGCCTGCCGGAAATCGTTACCCAGATCTGGCATGGGCGCGATGAAGCCAAACGCCATGGCAATAAGCCGCTCTCGCAGGCGCTGAAAATCATCATGAACGCATTTTACGGCGTGCTTGGCACCACCGCCTGCCGTTTTTTCGACCCGAGGCTGGCTTCGTCTATCACCATGCGCGGTCACGCGATCATGCGTCAGACCAAAGCGCTGATTGAAGCTCAGGGTTACGACGTTATCTATGGCGATACCGACTCGACCTTTGTCTGGCTTAAAAAGGCGCACTCAGAAGAGGATGCCGCCCGGATTGGCCGTGAGCTGGTGAGCTATGTCAACGACTGGTGGGCGCAGTCGCTAAAGCAACAAAACCTGACCAGCGCGCTGGAACTGGAATTTGAAACCCACTTTTGTCGCTTTCTGATGCCAACCATTCGCGGTGCAGATACCGGCAGCAAAAAACGCTACGCCGGGATGATTCAGGCGGGCGCTGAGCAGCGCATGGTGTTTAAGGGGCTGGAAACGGTACGAACCGACTGGACACCGCTGGCCCAGCAGTTTCAGCAGGAGTTATACCTGCGAATTTTTCGTAACCAGCCCTATCAGGAGTTCGTTCGCGAGACTATCGACCGTCTGATGGCGGGTGAACTGGATGAACAACTGGTGTACCGTAAGCGTCTGCGCCGCCCGTTGAGCGAATACCAGCGCAATGTTCCGCCACACGTGCGCGCTGCGCGGCTAGCCGATGAGCAGAATGTCAAACTGGGGCGTCCACCTCAGTATCAGAATCGCGGTACGATTAAATATGTCTGGACGATTAATGGCCCAGAACCTGTTGATTATCAGCAGTCTGCTCTCGATTATGAGCATTATCTGACCCGTCAGATCCAGCCGGTCGCCGAGGGAATTCTTCCCTTTATCGATGATAATTTTGCTACACTACTCACAGGACAACTGGGGTTATTTTGACGCGTGACGAAACCGCCGCCATCCAGTACCATAGCGCCCTTTCCATTCCTGGACCCATTTAACACCACTACCACTGATTTATTAGCCTGGTAGCGGGGTCGTATGCTCTCAATAACGGGGACTAGCCCGGAAAATGACGAGTATTGCCTGCAATTAAAGATATAGAGCCGAACATATATGCCTTTTACACTTGGTCAACGCTGGATCAGCGATACAGAAAGCGAATTGGGACTTGGTACTGTTGTCGCCATGGATGCGCGAACCGTCACTTTACTTTTCTCATCGACGGGCGAAAACCGTCTGTATGCGCGCAGTGATTCCCCCGTGACCCGCGTGATGTTCAATCCTGGTGATACGATAACGAGCCATGAAGGCTGGCAACTGCATGTCGATGAAGTAAAAGAAGAAAACGGCCTGCTTGCCTATATCGGAACCCGCCTTGATACCGAAGAAACCGGTGTCATGCTGCGTGAAGTGCTGCTCGACAGCAAACTGGTATTCAGCAAACCGCAGGATCGCCTGTTTGCCGGTCAGATTGACCGTATGGATCGCTTTGCGCTGCGCTATCGCGCGCGTAAATTTCAGAGCGAGCAGTACCGTATGCCATGGAGTGGTTTGCGTGGTCAACGTACCAGCCTTATCCCCCACCAGCTCAACATTGCCCATGATGTTGGCCGCCGCCATGCTCCTCGCGTTCTGCTGGCTGATGAAGTTGGTTTAGGTAAAACCATTGAAGCCGGGATGATATTGCATCAACAGCTACTTTCCGGCGCTGCAGAACGCGTGCTAATCATCGTCCCGGAGACGCTACAGCACCAGTGGCTGGTCGAAATGCTGCGCCGTTTCAACCTGCGCTTTGCGCTGTTCGATGATGAGCGTTATGCAGAGGCGCAGCACGACGCCTACAACCCGTTTGAAACCGAACAGTTGGTTATCTGTTCGCTGGACTTTGCCCGTCGCAGTAAACAGCGTCTGGAGCACCTGTGTGACGCCGAATGGGATCTGCTGATCGTCGATGAAGCCCACCACCTGGTGTGGAGCGAAGACGCGCCCAGCCGTGAATATATGGCCGTTGAACAACTGGCAGAGCGCGTGCCGGGTATCCTGTTGCTGACCGCAACGCCTGAACAGCTGGGCCTGGAAAGCCACTTTGCGCGCCTGCGCCTGCTGGATCCAAACCGTTTCCACGATTTCGCCCAGTTTGTTGAAGAACAGAAAAACTACCGTCCGGTCGCCGACGCCGTCGCCATGCTGCTGGCTGGCAACAAGCTGAGCAACAATGAGCTGAACATGTTAGGCGACATGATTGGCGAACAGGATATTGAGCCGTTATTGCAGGCGGCAAACAGCGACAGCGAAGACGCCCAGAGCGCACGTCAGGAGCTGGTTTCGATGCTGATGGACCGCCACGGCACCAGCCGCGTGCTGTTCCGTAATACCCGTAACGGTGTGAAAGGCTTTCCGAAACGCGAACTGCATACCATCAAATTACCGTTGCCAACCCAATACCAGACGGCGATTAAAGTCTCCGGCATTATGGGCGCGCGTAAGAGTGCGGAAGACCGGGCGCGCGACATGCTCTACCCGGAACAGATTTATCAGGAGTTCGAAGGCGACACCGGCACCTGGTGGAACTTTGACCCACGCGTGGAATGGCTGATGGGCTACCTGACCAGCCACCGCTCGCAAAAAGTACTGGTCATCTGCGCGAAAGCCACCACCGCGCTTCAACTGGAGCAGGTACTGCGCGAGCGTGAAGGTATCCGCGCCGCCGTGTTCCATGAAGGGATGTCGATCATTGAACGTGACCGCGCGGCGGCCTGGTTTAGCGAAGAAGATAGCGGCGCCCAGGTGATGCTGTGCTCTGAAATCGGCTCCGAGGGACGTAACTTCCAGTTCGCCAGCAATCTGGTGATGTTTGATCTGCCGTTCAACCCGGACCTGCTGGAACAGCGTATTGGCCGTCTGGACCGTATTGGTCAGGCGCATGATATCCAGATCCACGTTCCATACCTGGAAAAAACCGCGCAATCCGTGCTGGTGCGCTGGTACCACGAAGGTCTGGATGCGTTCGAACACACCTGTCCGACCGGACGCACCATCTATGACACAGTCTATAACAATCTAATCGGCTACCTGGCTGAGCCAGAAAACACCGATGGCTTTGACGATCTGATCAAGACCTGCCGCGAACAGCATGACGCGCTGAAAGCACAGCTGGAGCAAGGGCGCGATCGCCTGCTGGAGATCCATTCGAACGGCGGCGAAAAAGCTCAACGGCTTGCTGAAAGTATTGAAGAGCAGGACGACGATACCAGTCTGATCGCCTTCGCGATGAACCTGTTTGATATCGTTGGTATTAATCAGGATGACCGTGGCGACAATTTGATCGTGCTCACACCGTCCGATCATATGCTGGTGCCAGATTTCCCTGGGCTGCCGGAAGATGGTTGCACCATTACGTTTGAGCGCGATGTCGCTCTGTCGCGTGAAGACGCGCAGTTTATTACCTGGGAACATCCGTTGATCCGTAATGGTCTGGATCTGATCCTCTCCGGCGACACCGGTAGCAGCACCATTTCGTTGTTGAAAAACAAAGCGTTACCGGTCGGTACTCTGCTGGTTGAACTGGTCTACGTTGTGGAAGCGCAAGCGCCGAAACAGCTGCAGTTAAACCGTTTCCTGCCGCCAACGCCGGTACGTATGCTGCTGGACAAAAACGGCAATAACCTTGCCGCGCAGGTTGAATTCGAAACCTTTAACCGTCAGCTCAGCGCCGTTAACCGCCATACCGGTAGCAAACTGGTCAACGCCGTCCAGCAGGATGTTCATGCCATTCTGCAGCTCGGCGAAGCGCTGGTGGAAAAATCGGCCCGCGCGTTGATCGACGCGGCGCGTAAAGAAGCGGACGAGAAGCTGACGGCAGAACTCTCCCGTCTGGAAGCGCTGCGCGCCGTTAACCCGAATATCCGTGATGACGAACTCAGCGCAATTGAAAGCAACCGTCAACAGGTGATGGAAAGCCTGGATCAGGCAGGCTGGCGTCTGGATGCCCTGCGCCTGATCGTCGTGACGCATCAGTAACGGAGCCATACATGGGGATGGAAAACTATAATCCGCCGCAGGAACCCTGGCTGGTTATCCTGTATCAGGATGAGCACATTATGGTGGTCAACAAACCGAGCGGCTTGTTGTCCGTGCCGGGCCGTCTGGATGAGCACAAAGACAGCGTGATGACGCGCATTCAGCGCGATTATCCGCAAGCTGAATCCGTACATCGTCTGGATATGGCCACCAGCGGCGTGATTGTAGTGGCGCTAACGAAAGCGGCAGAGCGCGAACTAAAGCGCCAGTTTCGCGAACGTGAGCCGAAGAAACAGTATGTTGCGCGCGTGTGGGGGCATCCCGCTCCTGCCGAGGGACTGGTTGATTTACCGCTGATTTGCGACTGGCCGAACCGGCCAAAGCAGAAAGTGTGTTATGAGACCGGAAAATCGGCGCAGACCGAGTATGAGGTGGTGGAGTTCGCGGCGGATAATACCGCCCGGGTTGTGCTCAAACCCATTACCGGACGCTCCCACCAGCTGCGTGTGCATATGCTGGCATTAGGGCATCCGATCCTGGGCGACCGCTTCTACGCCCCGCCACAAGCCCTGGCGTTAGCACCGCGCCTGCTGCTGCACGCAGAGATGTTAACCATCACGCATCCCGAATACGGCAACAGTATGACGTTTAAAGTCCCGGCGGATTTTTAAATTCTGAGCCAATTTATGCCGGGGGCGCTTCGCTTGCCCGGCCTACATTCATTAACGTAGGTCGGATAAGGCGCTAGCCGCATCCGGCAATTCAATCACTTGAATCCTTTTTGATCCTTAATCAGCTCGTACGCCTTCTGAATTTCCTGCGCTTTTTGCTTCGCCATTTCCATCATTTCTGGCGGCAGGCCTTTCGCCACCAGTTTGTCCGGATGGTGCTCGCTCATCAGCTTACGGTATGCGCGCTTAATGGTGGTCGCATCATCGGTCGCTTTCACTCCCAGTACATTACAGGCATCTTCCAGCGTCGGGCCGCGTTGCGCTTGCTGCCAACCGCCGCCACCGGACTGCTGTTGATACCCGCCGCCAAACTGCGCGCCGCCCTGCATCATGCGCAGGAACTGATCAAATTGGGTACGTGAGATCCCCAACTCTTCAGCAATCACATACAGCACTTCACGCTCGTTAGGATGCAACGACCCATCGGCAAATGCCGCCTGGATCTGAATCTCCAGAAACATGCGGATCAGATCGAATCGACCAAAACAGACGCTGCGAAACTGACGCATCTTTTCACGTAAGGGGTAATTGTCTGATTTTCCCACCCGGAAGGCGTGTTGCGCGGCGGTGCGCGAATCTCCGTGCAAATTCATCCGATCCATCAATTGGCTGGCGATATGAATATCGGCTTCCGTGACGCGACCTTTGGATTTGGTCAGATGCCCCATCACCTCAAAGGTGGTGGCAAAAAACAGCGCCTGGCGTTCACGTTGGTTGGCAAACCACGCCATTTTGCGCATGCGGGCTTTGTCGAACATGTGGCCAACTAACAGGCCCAGAACCACACCCCAGAAGCCGCCGCCCATCATTAAGGCCACGGCTACACCAATTATCTTTCCCCAATACTGCATAGACTCCCCAAACCTTTATGCTCTCAGCCAGGCTATGTCCCACAATATAAGGTGCTTTTACCGATTTGCGGCTGCGGTCAATTGTGGGACATCGCCTATAATTTGCATTATCATACCTGTCATTCAATGCCGTGCCTAACACCACAAACGCTATACCCGTTGGATTTCGAGTTGCAGCAAGGCGGCAACGTAGTGAGTCCCCTGTAGCTTACTCATGTAAGTGACTGGGGTGAACGAGGAAGACAACGACGATGCAGCTTGAAAGGTGGCGGGTATAAAATGGGCAGGATTAATACTAGCGAAGTGAAGATGAGATAAGTTAGGCTGTGACCGTTTGTCACGCGCGACGCTACTGATGATGGAACAATAAATACAACGTATGAAAAAACGTATTCCCACTCTTCTGGCCACCATGATTGCCAGCGCCCTCTATAGCCATCAGGGCCTGGCAGCCGATCTCGCCTCACAGTGTATGCTGGGCGTGCCAAGCTATGACCGTCCTCTGGTACAGGGCGAGACCAATGAATTACCCGTCACCATCAATGCCGACAACGCCAAAGGGAATTACCCGGATGACGCGGTGTTTACCGGCAACGTGGACATCGCACAGGGTAATAGCCGCCTGCAGGCAGACGAAGTGCAGCTTCACCAGAAGCAAGCCGATGGCCAGCCGGAGCCAGTACGTACCGTCGATGCGCTGGGCAATGTCCATTATGATGATAATCAGGTTATTCTGAAGGGGCCGAAGGGTTGGTCTAACCTGAATACCAAAGATACCAACATCTGGGAAGGTGATTACCAGATGGTAGGCCGTCAGGGGCGCGGAAAAGCCGACCTGATGAAGCAGCGTGGGGAAAACCGCTATACCATTCTGGAAAACGGTAGCTTCACCTCCTGTCTGCCAGGTTCCGATACCTGGAGCGTTGTCGGTAGCGAAGTCATTCATGACCGTGAAGAACAGGTCGCGGAGATCTGGAACGCCCGCTTTAAACTGGGTCCGGTTCCGATCTTTTACAGTCCTTATTTACAGTTGCCCGTTGGTGATAAGCGCCGTTCCGGTTTCCTGATCCCGAACGCAAAATATTCTACCAAGAACTATTTTGAGTTCTACCTGCCGTACTACTGGAACATTGCGCCCAATATGGACGCCACTATCACGCCGCATTATATGCACCGTCGTGGCGGGATCATGTGGGAGAACGAATTCCGCTACCTCACTCAGGCTGGTGCGGGCCTGATGGAGTTCGATTATCTGAACTCCGATAAAGTGTACGAGGATGAACATCCGAAAGATGACAATTCACGTCGCTGGCTGTTTTACTGGCAACACGCCGGTGTAATGGACCAGGTGTGGCGTTTCAACGTCGACTACACCAAAGTCAGCGACTCCAGCTACTTTAATGATTTCGATAACAAATACGGTTCCAGTACCGACGGCTACGCCACGCAAAAATTCAGCGTTGGCTACGCGGTACAGAACTTTGACGCCACGGTTTCGACCAAGCAGTTCCAGGTCTTTGACGATCAGAATACAAGTAGTTATTCCGCTGAGCCGCAGTTAGATGTCAACTTCTACCAAAATGACGTTGGTCCGTTTGATACCCGCATTTATGGCCAGGCGGTGCATTTCGTTAACACCAATGACGACATGCCGGAAGCCACACGTGTTCACCTGGAACCGACTATCAACCTGCCGTTATCGAATAACTGGGGAAGTATCAATACCGAAGCGAAACTGCTGGCAACGCACTATCAGCAGACCAACCTGGATTGGTACAACAATAACCCGAGTAACGTTAACAAGCTCGATGATTCAGCCAACCGCGTCATGCCGCAGTTTAAAGTTGATGGCAAGATGGTGTTCGAGCGTGACATGCAAATGCTGGCGCCGGGTTATACCCAGACGCTGGAGCCACGCGCTCAGTACCTGTACGTCCCGTATCGCGACCAAAGTCATATCTATAACTATGACTCGTCCCTGCTGCAAGCTGACTATAGCGGCCTGTTCCGTGACCGTACCTATGGCGGCCTGGACCGTATCGCTTCCGCCAATCAGGTGACGACCGGGGTCACATCTCGCGTTTATGATGACGCAGCCGTTGAACGTTTTAATATTTCTGTGGGTCAAATCTACTATTTCACCGAGTCTCGCACCGGCGATGACAACATTAAATGGGAGAATGACGACAAAACAGGTTCACTGGTATGGGCGGGCGACACCTACTGGCGCATCTCCGATCGTTGGGGTTTACGCAGTGGGATCCAGTACGACACGCGTCTGGACAGCGTCGCAACCAGCAGCAGCAGTATCGAATACCGTCGCGACGAAAACCGTATGCTGCAACTGAACTACCGTTACGCCAGTTCGGAGTATATCCAGGCCACTCTGCCGTCTTACTACTCCACGGCAGAGCAGTATAAAAACGGGATTTCGCAGGTGGGCGCAGTGGCAAGCTTCCCGATCGCCGATCGCTGGTCGATTGTCGGAGCTTACTACTTCGACACCAACGTGAACAAAGAAGCGGACTCCATGCTGGGCCTACAGTACAACTCCTGCTGTTACGCCATTCGCTTCGGCTACGAACGTAAGCTGAACGGTTGGGATGACACTCAGAAACATGCAGTTTATGACAACACGATCGGCTTTAATATCGAACTGCGCGGCCTGAGCTCCAACTACGGTCTCGGCACCAACCAAATGTTGCGTTCGAACATTTTGCCGTATCAAAGCTCTTTATGATCTGATTGATTTACAACGTAATCCGCATTGCGGTTAATTGAAATGGAAAAAGTATGAAGAACTGGAAAACGCTGCTTCTCGGTATCGCCATGATCGCGAATACCAGTTTCGCTGCCCCACAGGTAGTCGATAAAGTCGCAGCCGTCGTCAATAACGGCGTCGTTCTGGAAAGCGACGTCGATGGCTTAATGCAGTCAGTAAAACTTAATGCAGGTCAGGCTGGTCAGCAGTTACCGGACGATGCCACGCTGCGTCATCAGATCCTGGAACGTTTGATCATGGATCAAATCCTCCTGCAGATGGGTCAGAAGATGGGTGTGAAAATCTCTGACGAGCAGTTGGATCAGGCTATCGCCAATATCGCCAAGCAGAACAACATGACGCTGGATCAGATGCGCAGCCGTCTGGCACAGGATGGCTTAAGTTATTCGACCTATCGTAGCCAGATCCGCAAAGAGATGACCATCTCTGAAGTGCGTAATAACGAAGTTCGCCGTCGCGTCACTATCCTGCCTCAGGAAGTGGATGCCCTGGCACAGCAGGTCGGCAACCAGAACGATGCCAGCACCGAGCTGAACCTGAGCCACATTCTGATCCCATTACCGGAAAACCCAACCTCCGACCAGGTTAACGCGGCTGAAAGCCAGGCGCGCTCGGTTGTTGATGAAGCGCGTAACGGTAGCGATTTCGGCAAACTGGCCATCACTTACTCAGCCGACCAACAGGCGCTGAAAGGCGGCCAGATGGGTTGGGGACGTATTCAGGAGCTGCCGGGTATCTTCGCCCAGGCGTTAAGTACCGCGAAAAAAGGCGATATCATCGGCCCAATTCGTTCAGGTGTCGGCTTCCACATCCTGAAAGTGAACGACATGCGTGGCCAAAGCCAGAGCATCTCCGTGACTGAAGTTCACGCCCGCCACATTCTGCTTAAGCCGTCGCCGATCATGACCGATCAACAGGCGCGTCTGAAGCTGGAACAAATCGCGGCAGATATTAAGAGCGGTAAAACTACCTTCGCGGCAGCGGCTAAAGAGTTTTCTCAGGATCCCGGTTCTGCTAACCAGGGCGGCGATCTGGGCTGGGCTGCAGCGGACATTTTCGACCCTGCTTTCCGCGATGCGCTGACCAAACTTAATAAAGGCCAGATGAGCGCCCCGGTGCACTCCTCTTTCGGTTGGCATTTGATCGAACTGCTGGACACGCGTAACGTTGATAAAACTGACGCGGCGCAGAAAGACAGAGCTTACCGTATGCTGATGAACCGTAAATTCTCGGAAGAAGCAGCAACCTGGATGCAGGAACAGCGCGCCAGCGCCTACGTTAAAGTTCTGAGCAACTAATGACTCGTACTCAACGCGTTGTTATCACTCCCGGCGAACCCGCCGGGATTGGCCCGGACCTGGTAGTTCAGCTCGCCCAGCGCGAGTGGCCTGTAGAACTCGTTGTCTGTGCGGATGCAGCACTCCTCAGTGACCGGGCAGCGATGCTCGGTTTACCGCTTTCACTCCTCCCATACTCTCCAGATATCCCAGCCAAACCGCAATCAGCAGGCACATTGACGCTGTTACCGATTGCGCTGCGGGCACCTGTTGTCGCGGGTCAGTTGACGGTAGAGAACGGGCAATATGTAGTGGATACGCTGGCTCGCGCCTGCGATGGTTGTCTGCAAGGTGAGTTTGCGGCGCTGATCACCGGTCCGGTTCACAAGGGTGTAATCAATGACGCAGGCGTCCCGTTTACCGGGCATACCGAGTTTTTTGAAGAGCGCTCACAGGCAAAGAAAGTCGTCATGATGCTGGCGACGGAAGAGCTGCGCGTTGCCCTGGCAACCACGCATTTGCCGCTCAGAGCCGTTGCCGACGCCATTACGCCCGCCCTGCTTCAGGAAGTGATCGGCATTTTGCATCATGATTTGCGCACCAAATTCGGCATTGCCGATCCGCATATCCTGGTGTGCGGTCTAAACCCGCATGCTGGTGAAGGCGGTCATATGGGAACGGAAGAGATAGACACCCTCATTCCGGTACTCGATGAACTGCGTGCGCAAGGGATGAAATTAAACGGTCCGCTGCCCGCAGATACGCTGTTTCAGCCCAAATATCTCGACCACGCGGATGCCGTGCTGGCAATGTACCACGATCAGGGCCTCCCCGTGCTAAAATACCAGGGATTTGGTCGCGGTGTGAATATCACGCTGGGCCTGCCCTTTATTCGCACATCCGTCGATCACGGCACCGCACTTGAACTTGCGGGTCGTGGGCAAGCAGATGTCGGCAGTTTTATTACGGCGCTTAATCTCGCCATCAAAATGATTGTTAATACTAATGAATAATCGAGTCCATCAGGGCCACTTAGCCCGTAAACGTTTCGGGCAAAACTTCCTCAACGATCAATTTGTGATCGAAAGTATTGTCTCTGCTATCAACCCGCAGAAAGGTCAGGCTATGGTCGAAATCGGCCCGGGCCTGGCAGCATTGACCGAACCCGTTGGCGAACGCCTGGACAAGCTCACGGTCATTGAGCTGGACCGCGATCTCGCCGCGCGCCTGCAAACACACCCGTTTTTAGGGCCAAAGCTGACGATTTATCAGCAAGATGCCATGACCATGAACTTTGGTGAACTGGCACAAACGATGGGTCAGCCGCTGCGCGTATTCGGCAACCTGCCGTACAACATCTCCACGCCGCTGATGTTCCATCTTTTTACCTATACTGATGCCATTGCCGACATGCATTTCATGTTGCAAAAAGAGGTGGTCAATCGTCTGGTTGCAGGGCCAAACAGTAAAGCGTATGGTCGATTAAGCGTCATGGCGCAGTATTACTGCAATGTGATCCCGGTACTTGAAGTGCCGCCATCTGCATTTACGCCTGCGCCTAAAGTCGATTCCGCCGTCGTGCGTCTGGTCCCTCACGCGACAATGCCGTACCCGGTTAAAGATGTCCGTGTGCTGAGCCGTATTACCACCGAAGCGTTTAATCAGCGCCGTAAAACGGTGCGTAACAGCCTCGGTAACCTGTTTAGCGTTGAAGTACTGACAGAGCTGGGCATTGATCCGGCGATGCGAGCGGAAAATATCTCTGTCGCGCAATACTGCCGGATGGCTAACTATCTGTCAGAAAACGCGCCATCGAAGGAGAGTTAAACATGATCAATTCGCCCCGAGTGTGCATTCAGGTACAAAGCGTCTACATTGAGGCACAATCCTCACCTGATGATGAACGTTACGTTTTTGCTTATACCGTGACTATCCGCAATTTGGGGCGAGCGCCTGTGCAGCTGTTGGGGCGTTATTGGCTGATCACCAATGGTCATGGTCGCGAAACCGAAGTTCAGGGCGAAGGTGTGGTTGGCGTTCAGCCCCACATCGAACCTGGCGAAGAGTACCAGTACACCAGCGGTGCAGTGATTGAAACGCCGCTGGGCACCATGCAGGGTCATTACGAAATGATTGATGAGCAAGGAATCGCCTTTACCATCGACATTCCCGTGTTCCGACTCGCCGTTCCTACACTCATTCATTAAAACAATAGCTATGGCAACATACCTCATTGGCGACGTTCACGGTTGTTACGATGAACTGGTAGCCTTGCTGCACCAGGTAGACTTTAATCCAGAACAAGACACCTTATGGCTCACCGGCGATCTGGTCGCCCGTGGGCCAGGGTCGTTAGACGTTTTACGCTACGTTAAATCGCTGGGCGACAGCGTACGGTTAGTCCTCGGCAATCACGATTTACACCTGCTGGCCGTGTTTGCCGGCATCAGTCGGAATAAACCAAAAGATCGGCTTACGCCACTGCTTGAAGCACCGGATGCTGATGCATTGCTTAACTGGCTCCGCCGCCAACCGCTGTTGCAGGTAGATGAAGAGAAGAAACTGGTGATGGCGCACGCAGGGATTACTCCACAGTGGGACCTGCAGACGGCGAAGGACTGTGCTCGCGATGTTGAAGCCGTATTGTCGAGCGATTCGTATCCCTTCTTCCTGGATGCGATGTATGGCGACATGCCAAACAACTGGACCCCGGAACTGACCGGTCTGGCCCGCCTGCGTTTTATTACCAATGCGTTTACCCGCATGCGTTACTGCTTTCCCAATGGTCAGTTGGATATGTACAGCAAAGAGTCGCCAGAAGATGCGCCAGCCCCGCTGAAGCCGTGGTTTGCCATTCCAGGCCCTGTCAGTGAAGCCTATAGCATTGCTTTCGGGCACTGGGCATCGCTGGAGGGCAAAGGCACGCCAGAAGGTATTTACGCGCTGGATACGGGGTGTTGCTGGGGAGGCGATCTCACCTGTCTGCGTTGGGAAGACAAACAGTACTTCGTGCAGCCATCAAATCGCCATTTGAATCTGGATCCCGGCGAGGCGGTCAACGCCTGATAGTCGTCTGCCGGATGCGGTGCTCGCACCTTATCCGGCCTACGAATCTGCCATCAGGCACCCAAATTAACGACGCTCCAGAATCTCGAAGCAATAGCTGTGGGAGTTTTGCGCGTCGGCATCGTGGAATTCACTGAACACCGATTCCCAGTCATCCGGTTCGTAGTCCGGGAAATGCGTATCCCCTTCAACTTCCGCATCGATGTGCGTCAGATACAGTTTCTGCGCTTTCGGCAGGAACTGCTCATACACACGTCCACCACCAATCACCATAATTTCAGGTTCATCGCCGCAGGCCGCAATCGCTTCATCAACAGACTTCACCCACTGCACGCGATCGTCGGTGCCTGGCTTGCTGCTGATGACGATATTTTTACGCCCAGGCAACGGTCGCCCGATGGATTCCCAGGTGTGGCGTCCCATGACAACCGGCTTATTTAAGGTATTACGTTTAAACCAGGCGAGATCGGCAGGTAGGTTCCACGGCATGGCGTTTTCCATACCGATGACGCGATCTACCGCTAACGCCGCAATCAGACTGATCATTGAATGTTTCCCGGATACAAAAAAATTGTCGCCACTATACACTAAATCATTCGGGTTGCATCACGGCGGCAACTGAGTAAGCCCCAGGAGCTTACATCAGTAAGTGACTGGGGTGACGAAGGCAGCCAACAAAGAGGCAGCCTGAATGATGACGTGTATATACGGAAAGCATAATCTTTCGTCAACTGGCGGAAAGAGGATGAGCATGAAAATTTTCCGTTCTGCTGGCGAACCGACCTATTTAAGGTGGTACGCCAGCATTACAGTAGTTCAAAAACAGCCAATTAGCAGTAAAGTTTGCAGAACATCACATTTTTTACCCTATGCTGACGGTTTCACTTCCGGCTCATCGGCGACGTCGCCCGTATGCTTACCTTCATCCGTGCCTTGCCAGCCATGGCGTTGAATCAACGATAAGTGCTGACGATCTTCCGCAATAATTTCACTCAGCATTGCGCTGGTGCGTTTATAAACCGCCGCGCGGGAAGTCGCGTCATTTTCCCCTTTCACCATCTCCTCAACCATCAGCGTATTGAAGCGGCGGAATACGTCGGCCCGCTCTCGCGCTTCATAGCGGCCAAGCCCGAGCCCTTCCAGTGCCAGGCGTCCGGTCTTCAGTGCGCCTTCAAAGGTTTCACGTTCCGGCATATCCACGCCCGCCTGGCGCAGCCGGATGTAATGATCCACGTCGCGCGCACGGGCAATAATTTGCAGATGCGGGAAATGCTCCTTCACCATTTCGGTCAGTTGCAGGCTGGTTTGCGGATCGTCAATAGCGTTAATAATGACTTCGGCTTTAGCCGCCCCGGCAGACTCCAGCAGATCCATCCGGGTCGCATCGCCATAGAATACCTTCATGCCGAATTTACGCAGCGTTTCGATATGGTCCGGGTCATGGTCAAGAACCACCATTTTGACCCCACTCGACAGCAACAGACGACCGGTTATCTGGCCAAAACGCCCGAACCCGGCGATGATCACCCGCGGCTGTTCCTCGTCAATTTCATCGGCCTCCCGCTCTTCACCGGTCGCCGATTTTTCCAGACGCGTCAAAATCACCAGTAAAATCGGCGTGGCCGCCATCGACAGCGCCACCGCCAGCGTGAGAGATTTCGCCCAGTCAGGGTCAAGCACGTTTGCCATTTGCGCCGCGCCAAACACCACGAAAGCAAACTCACTGCCCTGCCCTAATAAAACGGCAAACCATCTGCGCTGCTTGTTCGGTACCTGTAAGGGTTTCGCTATCAGCCACAGCATGACGGTTTTGATAACCAGGAAACCGACCAGCAGGATGATAATACGCAAGGGATTATCAATCAGCGTACCAAAGTCGATAGACATCCCCACGCCGATAAAGAACAGTCCCAGCAACAACCCTTTAAACGGCTCAATATCGCTTTCCAGCGCGTGGCGATACTCAGAGCTCGCCAGCAGCACACCGGCCAGGAATGCCCCCATCGCCATCGACAGTCCAACCTCTTCCAACAGCAGACCGAAGCCAAACACGAGGAACAGCGCAACGGCACTGAACACTTCCCGCAGGCCCGAGCGGGCGACAAAACGTAAGGCCGGACGTGTCACATAACGCCCCAACACCACCACCAATACCAGCGCGCCCGCCACCTTAAGGGCAGACAATGCAAACGCCCCAAGCGTTGTTGATGCGCCGCTCGCCGCCAGTAATGGGATCATCGCGACCAGTGGAATAGCGGCGATATCCTGGAACAGCAGCACGGCAAATGCGCTACGCCCCAGTTGCGACACCATCAGGTTACGTTCATTCATCGCCTGCATAGCGATGGCCGTGGAGGAAAGCGCCAGCGTCATGCCGATCAGTTCCGCTACCTGCCAGCGCAGGCCAAGGAACATACAGAACAAACCAATCAGACCACCGCAAACCACCATCTGCAGCGCGCCGCCGCCGAACACCGAGGCTCTCAGTTTCCACAAACGTTGCGGATCCAGCTCCAGGCCGATAACAAACAGCATCAGCACCACGCCGATCTCCGCAAAATGCAGGATTGATTCGGCGTCCGTCACCAGCCTCAGACCCCAGGGTCCGATAATACATCCGGCGATAAGATACCCCAGCACCGACCCCAGCCCCAGCCGCACGGCGATGGGGACAATCAGTGCCGCCGAGCCGAGATAAATCAGCGCCTGTATCAGCGTATGGCTATCCATGATGAACCTCCTGCCACTCCAGCAGACGTTGTTTGTAATGACGCGCCTGCGCCTGCAGGGTTTCATCATCGCAGATAAACGTACAGTGCATCGCAAACGGCGGCAGCCATTTGAGGCCACAATAAAGCGCCGTTGCCTGTAAGGGCTGGGAGAGCACATCAAATCCAGGATGGGAGCCAATATCAAAGTGGTTTTCACCGCCGCCGGTGGTCACTGCCCATAGCAAATGCTTGCCGTGGAGCGCAGTTCCACCGTGACCGTACGCCCAACCGTGCGAAAGGACCTTATCCATCCAAAGCTTGAGTAACGGAGGTGTGCTATACCACTGCATCGGATGCTGCCAGATGATCAAATCAGCGCGCGACAGCGCATCCTGTTCGGCGGCAATATCGATATTGAAGTCGGGGTAGAGCTGGTAGAGCGAGCGGATCTCCACGCCCTCCAGCGTCCTTGCCTGTTCAAGCATCCGCTTATTCGCATGCGAGTGCTGCGGATAGGGATGCGCATAAATGATGAGGATCATGATTAGCCTGTTTCACTGCATTATTGTAATAACAGTGAGTTTAGTCAGTTAATCCACAGGCTAACAGTCAATATTATTGAGTAGATAAATGGAAAAATCTGAGTTAGTTGTCCAGCTCGCTCATATCTTTAACCTGGTCGCGGTTAATCTGCTCCGTCTTACCTGTTTGCGCATTTTTGTACGATACCAGGCCGGTATCATCATCGACTTGCGGTTTGCCGTCAGTGACGATGGTTTTGCCATCGGTGGTTTTAACCGCCTGGTTTGAGGAACAACCGGCTACGGTAAACAGTGCTGCTGCGGTAAAAAAGGACGTGATCAGGATATGTTTTTGCATGGTGTTCTCCCTGCTTTTCAGTTGTTTTCAATAAAATACCCAATTAACTGTAGGCTAACTGACTGAGTTGCAGGAAAAATACAGAACACTCCTAATAACCTGCCCTGGTCACGGGCTTACTGCGAATCGTCATTTGACTGGTTTGCGCCAGCGTCAACCCTCGCGTTTCCGGCGCGAAAGCAATCGACACCAGCAGGCCAATCAGCGAAATTCCCGCCCCCATCAGCATGACATTACTGATGCCGTATTTGCTAATGAATACCGGCAGGGCCCAGGTTGAAACAATAGTACCAATGCGGCTTAACGACATTATCACCCCGACGGCAGACGCGCGAATATCGGTAGGAAACAGTTCGTTCGGGTATAGCCACTGCAGGTTTCCTGGTCCCCCCGAGAAAAACGCGTATACGGCAAACGCCAGCACCACCAGCCACGCCCCCATATCAGGGATTAACCCCAGCACGGCCAGCGCCAGCGTCATCATAATAAAGCTGCCAATCAACAGCGGTCGGCGGCCCGCGCTATTGAGCCAGAACATGGGAGGAATGCACCCCAGCATAAAGCACAGGCTTATCACCACATTGCCCAACGCGGCGCTTTTCCCGGCACCAAGCCCCAGCAACCCAACAATCTGCGGACCGAAGGTATAGATGGCGAACATCGGGATCACCTGACAGGTCCAGATAACGGCGACAAACAGAACAAACGGGAAATGACGGCGATTAAACAGCTGTAAGAAGCGCGTCTCCTGCGGCGCTTCTTCGTCGAACACCACCGGTTCGCCGAACAGTTTGATCATCATCTCCTCGCACTCTTTCACCCGCCCTTTACGCAGCAGCCAGCGCGGGGATTCAGGAAGATCGAAACGTCCAATCAGGATCAAAATGCAAGGGATCACCGCGCTGCCCAACATCCAGCGCCATCCACCCTCAACATCATACAAACAGTAACCGACCAGGTCGGCACAGGTGGCGCCGACATACCACATCGCGGCGATAAAACCGATGGAAAAAGCGCGCTGGCGGGTATTGGAGAACTCGGTAATCATCGAGGTAGCGATCGGGTAATCAGCACCAATCACAATGCCGATTAGCACGCGCATCACCAACAGCTCAACGGGCGAGGAGACAAACATGGTTGCCGCCGATATCACGCCAATGGCGATAATATCGATGATGAACATTTTGCGCCGCCCGACCTTATCGGAAATGTAGCCAAACAGCGACGTCCCCACAAACAGACCGGCGAGCGTGCCAGCGCCCAGCAGACCAATCCACTGTGCGTCCAGTTTCAATGCTGGCGTGAGCTGTTCCAGCGCCACGCCAATCATCACCAGCACATAACCATCCAGAAACGGCCCACCGCTTCCCCACAGCATTATCCGGCGGTGAATAGAGGTAAATTTGATGTCATCAAAGTTCCTGGGCTGCTGCATAGCGACTTCCTGTTTCAACACGGGCAAAGCGTCATCTGTAGGCCGGATAAGGCGTTTACGCCGCCATCCGGCATTGGCGCCACATGATTGCCGGATGGCGATGCTACCGCATCTTATCCGGCCTACGGGGGCACAACCTCGTACTTATTAGCCGTAGCGAAATTCCACGCCAAAGGTTCCGCGCGGGTATTCCCACTTTTCCAGCGCGGTATCAAGTCCAAGAATGCGGCACGTTCCGCACTCCAGGCACCCGGCGTAATCAAAACGCACACTGCCGTCGTCCTGCTTTTTATACAGTCCAGCCGGACAGGCCTTAATCAGCACTTCCAGCGCCTGTTTATCAGGTTCGGTTTTGAGAATGATATGCGGGCTGTCTTCATCCACATTGAACTTATTGACGCCCAGTTTGACGTCCACATTGACGGGAGATGTCATAATACGGTCACTCCTTTCAGGCCATCTTTCATCAGGTTGATGAAGCCCACTTTCTTCGCATGGCGCAGGATTTTTTTGCGCATTGGCACCGGAGCGGAACCATCCACGGTGAACAGGTCGCGCGCGATACTGACCGCCATTTCAGGATAGGCGGTAAACATGCGTGGGTTATCAAGGAAAGCGGGAAGCTTCTGATACATGCGCATATCGCGCATCGGACCCTCGTCGAGATGCTGACGATATTCGCCCAACGACTGCTTGCTAAAATCATCGCGCTTCATTGCGGAGAGCACCGTTTTCGCCGCCGCTTCGCCTGCTGATATGGCGAGATCCATACCGCGGATGGTAAAGCCGAGGTTCATACACATTCCTGCAGCATCACCAGCAATCAGGACACCGTCACCCACCAGTTCTGGCTGCATATTGATACCGGCTTCCGGAACAACATGCGCGGCATATTCCACCAGCTTGCCACCAGCGATCAGCGGGGCTACTGCCGGATGCTGTTTGAAATCTTCCAGCATTTGCGGGACCGATTTTTTCGCGTCTTTCAGATGATGAAGGCCACAGACCAGTCCCAGAGAAAGGGTCGTTTCATTCGTATAAAGAAAGCCACCGCCCATCAATCCATCGGTTGGCGAACCGGCAAAAAGGCAGGCTGCGCCTTCGTTCCCCTGTAACTGGAAACGATCTTCAATTACCGATTTTGGCAGTTCGATCAGCTCTTTTACGCCGACGGCAACATGCGATGCCTCCACGCGCTTTGCCATACCCAGCTTTTCAGCCAGCAGAGAATTCACCCCGTCGGCGAGGATTACGACTTTGGCTTCCAGAATATCGCCGTCGGCTTCCACGCCCACGACTTTACCCTCGCGCTGCACAACGTTATCCACGCGAATACCGGTGATGAGCTGAGCGCCCGCCTCTTCGGCCTGCTCCATCAGCCAGGCGTCAAATTTACTGCGTAAGACGGAATAAGAAACCTGCGACGATGCGGCCTCTTCACCATTGCAGTAATCGATGATCATCGCCCCTTTGTCGGTCATAAAGGCGAGTTTTTCGTGGGTGATGATGCGTTCAATGGGAGCCTGCTCAGCAAAACCGGGAATGATGCGCTCCAGGCTATGCGCATACATGCGCCCACCGGTGACATTCTTCGCGCCAGCAGAATTGCCGCGCTCGATAACCAGCACCTGTGCGCCTTCCCGAGCCAGCACCAGCGCCGCAACCGAACCCGCCAGACCTGCACCCACGATGATGGCATCAAAGATATCTTCGGACATACGTACTCCTGTCAGCGGCAGGATACCTTCGCATCCTGCCCGAATGGTTTAACGCGCTAAGGCAGCCGTCAGCGCAGGCAGGATCTTCAGCGCATCGCCAACGATGCCATAATCTGCATACTGGAAAATCGGTGCATTTTTGTCTTTGTTGATGGCGAAAATCGTCTGTGCGCCGTTGGCGCCGACCATATGTTGGATCTGCCCGGAGATCCCCACGGCCAGATACAGTTCAGGCTTAAGCATCAGGTTGGAGATGCCGACGTAGCGTTCATGCTCCATCCACTTCTCGTTTTCCGCCACCGGGCGGGAACATGCCAGCTCAGCGCCAATCGTCTGGCACAGCGCTTCTGCCAGCGAGATATTTTCTTTACTGCCGATACCGCGCCCCACGCTGACCACCAGACGGGCTTTGTCGAGATCGACGCTGTTGCTCTGACGCGCCTGAGTGGCTGTACGCGTCACGGCAATGGCCGGAGCCTGCCACTGCACGGTGTGCACCTCGCCGCTGCGGGCGGTATCCGGTTGCTGCGCATCAAATGTTCCGCTGCTGAGCGTGATCACGGCAAACGGTGAGGCGATTGTTTCTGCTCCCATCGCCAGGCCGCCGTAGACCATATGTTTGACCGCCGCTTTTCCGTCCTGCACTGCAACTGCGCTGGCGTCATTTGAGACCGCAGCCGACAAGCGAAAGCCCAGCTTTGCCGCTAGCAGCTTGCCCCGACGCGTATTCGGCAGCAGCACCGCGCCGTCCTCGCTGTGCTGACGAATGGTCTCGGCCATCACATCGGCGTAGTCTTCAACCATACGGTCTTCGGGTTTGCCGCTGAGCAGCCAGACATGTTCCGCGCCTAAATGGCATGCCGTCGCGCCGTCCTCATCGCTGAGCACAAACGTGTTAACTTTTTCACCTAAAGCCTGCGCACCATTCATCAGTTCCGGCAGACGAGAAGGGGTATCGCTGAATACCCAGATACTGGAAAATTTGTTCATAACATCCCCTGATAATTAAATGATTTTGCGAAGATTCTCGACAAACGCGGCAATCTGTTCTTCACCGTCGCCTTCAATGACAACGCGCTGACGCTCGCGCTGCTTCGGCGCAGCAACCTGTTGTTCGGAATACGCCTGCGCGCTGTTCAACCCAATGTCTGCAGGCGACCAGACCTGAACCGGTTTTTTCGCTGCGCCAAGGATGGCTTTCATAGAAGGGATTTGTGGGGTGTTGATATCCGTAGAAACTGCGATCACCGCCGGGAGCGGGATGCTTAGCGTTTCAACTTCATCTTCCAGTTCACGCTCTACCGTCAACGTGCTGTCGGTAAGAGAGAGGATTTTACTCACGCCGTTAATCGCCGGAACGTTCAGCGCTTCGCCCACCAGCAGACCAACCTGCTGAGCATAAAGATCGGAAGAACCGTCACCGCAAATAAGCAGATCGAAACCTGACTTTTTCGCGGCGGCAGCCAGCGCGCTGGCCGTTTGTTGCGGCAGCGCCTGCTCGAATTGATCGTCGATAACAACAATCAGTTCATCCGGGCCACGGGAGAGCACATCTTTGCGCCCTTTTGCATTAGTCAGCGCTTTGCCGCCAACGCTCATGGCGACAACCTGGGCCTCTCCTGCCAGTTGTTTCAACTGACAGGCCGTTTCGATCGCATTCAGATCGTATTGGCTGATTTTGCCATCTGCTTTGCTGAAATCGAGAGAACCATCAGCATTATTAATCACAATATCCTGTTCATCAGGTACGCATTTGTAGCAAGTAATTATCTTCATTGCATCTCCAGAAATCATGAAGGAAACGTATTTATATCGGCGGTGTTAAATACAGATATCACGCTCTTTAATTCGGAAATAAAACATTAATCACCAATATTGAAAATGTCACACATTGAAATTCGTAACTTTCAATAGTGTTACATGCCTCACCAATATTGAAAGAATCATGTCAAACACGAAAATTTTCAATATTGTTTACTGGTTCAACAATATTGAACGCCAGTCACTTAAAAAAGTTAAAAAATCAACACTAAGCATATAATTAATAAAGAAAAAACAAGAAAACACCAACAAAATAGCCAGCATAAAAAAGTGTGACCGCGATAACGGAATAGCCGGAAATGAATACCCATTATGAGTTACTCACTGAGGCGCTCCCAGAGGTTAAAAAGTTATCAACAAATCATTAATAATAAATAAACAAACGATCATGCACGGGTACGCTAAATAAATTTCGTTTTCACACTGGAATTCACTTATGAAAAATGAAAAGAGAAAATCGGGAATTGAACCGAAGGTTTTTTTTCCGCCATTAATAATAGTCGGAATACTTTGTTGGCTAACAGTAAGAGATCTGGACGCGGCTAACGTCGTTATTAATGCGGTATTCAGTTATGTCACCAACGTCTGGGGTTGGGCATTTGAATGGTATATGGTCGTCATGCTCTTCGGCTGGTTCTGGTTGGTCTTTGGCCCGTATTCGAAAAAGAAATTAGGCGACGAAAAACCCGAGTTTAGTACCGCCAGCTGGATTTTTATGATGTTCGCTTCCTGTACATCCGCCGCGGTGCTGTTCTGGGGTTCCATCGAGATCTACTACTACATCTCCACCCCGCCGTTTGCCCTCGCCCCTAACTCCACGGGCGCAAAGGAACTGGGCCTGGCGTACAGCCTGTTCCACTGGGGACCTCTGCCGTGGGCAACCTATAGCTTCCTCTCCGTAGCCTTCGCCTACTTCTTCTTTGTGCGCAAGATGGACGTCATCCGCCCCAGCTCCACGCTGGTGCCGCTAGTGGGCGAAAAGCATGCGAAAGGGCTGTTCGGTACGATCGTCGATAACTTCTACCTGGTGGCGCTGATCTTTGCGATGGGTACCAGCCTCGGTCTGGCGACGCCGCTGGTCACCGAGTGTATGCAATGGCTGTTCGGTATTCCGCATACGCTGCAACTCGACGCCATCATCATTACCTGCTGGATCATATTGAACGCTATTTGCGTGGCCTGCGGCCTGCAAAAGGGAGTCAAAATCGCCAGCGACGTGCGTAGCTACCTGAGCTTCCTGATGCTGGGCTGGGTGTTTATCGTCAGCGGCGCCAGCTTCATCATGAACTACTTCACCGACTCGGTCGGCATGCTGCTGATGTATCTGCCGCGCATGCTGTTCTACACCGATGCCATCGGCAAAGGCGGTTTCCCGCAGGGCTGGACCGTCTTCTACTGGGCGTGGTGGGTCATCTACGCCATCCAGATGAGTATCTTCCTGGCGCGTATTTCTCGCGGTCGTACCGTACGTGAACTGTGCTTCGGGATGGTACTGGGCCTGACTGCTTCGACCTGGATCCTGTGGACTGTCCTTGGCAGCAACACGCTGCTGCTGATGGATAAAAACATTCTCAACATCCCGCAGCTGATTGAACAACACGGCGTGGCGCGCGCCATTATCGAAACCTGGGCAGCTTTACCGCTTAGCACCGCCACCATGTGGGGCTTCTTCATCCTCTGCTTCATTGCCACCGTAACGCTGATTAACGCCTGCTCTTACACCCTGGCGATGTCCACCTGTCGCGAAGTTCGCGATGGTGAAGAGCCGCCGCTGCTGGTACGCATCGGCTGGTCCATTCTGGTCGGCATCATCGGTATCGTTCTGCTGGCGCTGGGCGGGCTGAAGCCCATTCAGACCGCGATTATCGCCGGAGGATGCCCGCTGTTCTTCGTCAACATTATGGTGACGCTGTCCTTTATTAAAGACGCCAAAGTGCACTGGAAAGACAAGTAATTCTAATTAACCCAATTGATCAAGAGGCTGAAAGATGGATTTCAACTTAAATGACGAGCAGGAACTGTTTGTCGCCGGTATTCGTGAACTGATGGCCAGTGAGAACTGGGAAGCTTATTTTGCCGAGTGCGATCGCGACAGCGTCTACCCTGAGCGTTTTGTAAAAGCGCTGGCGGATATGGGCATTGATAGCCTGTTGATTCCGGAAGAACACGGTGGACTGGAAGCGGGTTTTGTCACCGTCGCCGCCGTCTGGATGGAGCTCGGACGCCTGGGCGCACCAACCTACGTGCTGTACCAGTTGCCGGGCGGTTTTAACACGTTCCTGCGTGAAGGGACCCAGGAGCAAATCGATAAAATCATGGCGTTCCAGGGTACCGGTAAGCAGATGTGGAACTCTGCCATCACCGAACCGGGAGCGGGATCGGATGTTGGTAGCCTGAAAACCACTTATACACGTAAAAATGGTAAGGTTTATCTTAATGGCAGTAAGTGCTTTATCACCAGCAGCGCCTATACCCCGTACATCGTGGTGATGGCGAGGGATGGCGCATCGCCGGATAAACCTGTTTACACCGAGTGGTTCGTTGACATGAGCAAAGCGGGTATCAAGGTCAACAAGCTGGAGAAACTCGGTCTGCGCATGGACAGCTGCTGTGAAATCACCTTTGACGACGTTGAACTGGACGAGAAAGACATGTTCGGTCGGGAAGGTAATGGCTTCAACCGCGTGAAAGAAGAGTTTGACCATGAACGCTTCCTCGTCGCACTGACCAACTACGGTACGGCAATGTGCGCTTTTGAAGACGCCGCGCGTTACGCCAATCAGCGCGTGCAGTTTGGCGAAACGATCGGCCGTTTCCAGCTGATTCAGGAGAAGTTCGCGCACATGGCTATCAAACTGAATTCCATGAAAAACATGCTGCTGGAAGCCGCATGGAAAGCGGATAACGGCACCATTACTTCAGGCGATGCGGCAATGTGCAAATACTTCTGCGCCAATGCCGCGTTTGAAGTGGTCGATACCGCCATGCAGGTGTTGGGCGGAGTAGGTATCGCGGGCAACCATCGCATCACGCGCTTCTGGCGCGACCTGCGCGTTGACCGTGTTTCTGGTGGTTCTGACGAAATGCAGATCCTGACGTTGGGTCGTGCGGTACTCAAGCAATACCGCTAGAACGACGCAACCTGTAGGCCTGATAAGACGCTTTAGCGTCGCCATCAGGCAATCAATGCCGGATGGCGGCGCGAGCGCCTTATCCGGCCTACATGGACACCCATAAATGCCAGGAGAAAAATTATGCATCATTTACCCATGCCAGCCTTTGGCCCACTTGCCGGGGTACGCGTCGTTTTTTCAGGGATCGAAATTGCCGGTCCGTTCGCCGGACAAATGTTCGCCGAATGGGGCGCGGAGGTTATCTGGATTGAAAACGTCGCATGGGCGGACACTATCCGCGTACAGCCTAACTATCCGCAGCTCTCACGCCGTAACTTGCACGCCCTGTCGCTGAATATTTTCAAAGATGAAGGCCGGGAAGCGTTTCTGAAGCTCATGGAAACCACCGATATTTTCATTGAAGCCAGTAAAGGCCCAGCCTTTGCCCGCCGCGGTATTACCGATGAAGTGCTGTGGGAACATAACCCGAAGCTGGTTATCGCCCACCTTTCCGGCTTTGGCCAGTATGGTACCGAGGAGTACACCAATCTTCCGGCGTATAACACCATCGCGCAGGCGTTTAGCGGCTATCTGATCCAAAACGGCGACGTTGATCAGCCAATGCCCGCCTTCCCTTACACCGCCGATTACTTCTCCGGGATGACCGCAACGACGGCTGCGCTGGCGGCCCTGCACAAAGTACGCGAAACGGGTAAAGGCGAAAGCATTGATATCGCCATGTACGAAGTAATGCTGCGCATGGGGCAATACTTCATGATGGACTACTTCAACGGCGGCGAAATTTGCCCACGCATGACCAAAGGCAAAGACCCGTATTACGCTGGCTGCGGCCTGTATAAATGCGCCGATGGCTATATCGTCATGGAGCTGGTCGGCATCACGCAAATCAACGAGTGCTTCAAGGATATTGGCCTCGCCCACATTCTTGGCACACCGGAAGTCCCGGAAGGTACCCAGCTTATTCATCGCGTGGAATGCCCATACGGCCCGCTCGTGGAAGAGAAACTGGACGCCTGGCTGGCAACGCACACCATCGCCGAAGTCCAGGCACGCTTTGCTGAGCTGAACATCGCCTGCGCGAAGGTGCTGACCATTCCGGAACTGGAAGGCAACCCGCAGTACGTTGCCCGTGAATCCATTACTCAGTGGCAGACGATGGACGGTCGCACCTGCAAAGGGCCGAACATCATGCCGAAATTTAAAAACAACCCGGGGAAAATCTGGCGTGGCATGCCATCACACGGCATGGATACCGCCGCCATTCTGAAAAACATCGGTTATAGCGAAGCAGACATAAATGAGCTGGTCGGCAAAGGCCTGGCCAGAGTTGAGGAATAAACGCGACGCGCTGACCCGCTCGTTGGTTGGCGCTCACGCCTGATTTCAGTGGATAAAGCAATATGGATATCGTTGGCGGACAAAACTTACGTCAGATGTGGGACGACCTGGCCGGGGTGTACGGAAATAAAACGGCGTTAATTTTCGAATCCTGCGAAGGAATCGTTCGGCAGTTTAGCTATGCCTCGCTCAATGAAGAGATTAACCGCACGGCAAACCTTTTCCATTCCTTAGGGATCCGCAAGGGCGATAAGGTCGCATTGCATCTGGATAACTGTCCGGAATTCATCTTTTGCTGGTTTGGGCTGGCAAAAATTGGCGCCATTATGGTGCCGATTAATGCCCGCTTACTGGGCGAAGAAAGCGCCTGGATCCTGCAAAACAGCCAGGTGAGCATGCTGGTCACCAGCGCCCAGTTTTATCCTATGTACCGCCAGATACGGCTGGAAAATACCACTCCGCTGAATCATATCTGTCTGATTGGCGAGCAGCTTCCGGTTGACGACGGCGTGAGCCACTTTACCCAACTGCAAGCCAGCCAGTCGACCACGCTGTGCTATACGCCCGCGTTATCCACTGACGATACGGCGGAAATTCTGTTTACCTCAGGCACCACCTCGCGGCCTAAAGGGGTGGTGATTACCCACTACAACCTGCGTTTTGCAGGCTACTACACTTCCTGGCAAATCGCTCTGCGCGATGATGACGTCTATATGACGGTGATGCCCGCTTTTCATATCGACTGCCAGTGTACGGCGGCTATGGCGGCATTCTCCGCAGGCAGCACCTTTGTGCTGTTGGAGAAGTACAGCGCCAGAGCGTTCTGGGATCAGGTGCGTAGATATCAGGCGACGGTCACCGAATGCATTCCGATGATGATTAGAACGCTGATGGTACAACCTGCCGCGCCAACCGACAGACAGCATCACCTGCGCGAAGTCATGTTCTATCTCAATTTATCTGCACAGGAAAAAGACGCCTTTACCGAACGCTTTGGCGTCAGGCTGCTGACCTCCTACGGCATGACTGAAACCATCGTCGGTATTATTGGCGACCGTCCCGGAGACAAGCGGCGCTGGCCCTCTATTGGTCGCGTAGGTTTTAGCTATGAAGCCGAAATCCGTGACGATCACAACCGTCCCCTGCCCGCCGGAGAAATTGGCGAAATCTGCATTAAAGGCGTGCCGGGCAAAACAATCTTCAAAGAGTACTACGCCCAGCCGGAGGCTACCGCCAAAGCGCTGGAACCTGAGGGCTGGTTACATACCGGAGATTCAGGTTACCAGGATGCAGACGGCTTTTTTTATTTCGTCGACAGGCGCTGCAACATGATTAAACGCGGCGGGGAAAATGTCTCCTGCGTCGAACTGGAAAATATTATTTCTGCGCATCCGAAAATTCAGGACATTGTGGTGGTTGGTATTAAAGACTCGATCCGTGATGAAGCCATCAAAGCATTTATCGTCCTTAATGAGGGTGAAACATTAAGCGAAGCCGAGTTCTTCAGCTTCTGTGAAAACAATATGGCGAAATTCAAGGTTCCCTCTTTTATGGAGATCAGAGCCGACCTGCCGCGTAATTGTTCAGGAAAAATAATCAAAAAAAATCTGAAATAAGCCTTCCGGCCGGAATTCCTCCTGCCGGGAAACCTATTTATCTGGAGATGAACTATGAGTGAATCATTACATCTGACCCGTAACGGCTCGATCCTGGAAATTACCCTCGACCGGCCTAAAGCCAATGCCATCGACGCGAAAACCAGCTTTGCCATGGGGGAAGCTTTTCTTAATTTTCGTGACGACCCGGAATTACGCGTAGCGATTATCACCGGCGGTGGTGAGAAATTCTTTTCTGCAGGCTGGGATTTAAAAGCGGCGGCTGAAGGTGAAGCGCCGGATGCCGATTTTGGCCCAGGCGGCTTCGCCGGTTTAACCGAAATTTTCGACCTCGATAAACCAGTCATCGCCGCGGTAAACGGTTATGCGTTTGGCGGTGGTTTTGAGCTGGCGCTGGCGGCGGATTTTATCGTCTGCGCGGAAAATGCCAGCTTCGCGCTGCCGGAGGCAAAGCTCGGGATCGTGCCTGACAGCGGCGGCGTACTGCGTCTGCCTAAACTGTTGCCACCGGCTATTGTCAACGAAATGGTGATGACCGGCAGGCGAATGAGCGCCGAAGAAGCGCTGCGTTGGGGTATCGTCAACCGCGTTGTCAGCCAGAGCGAACTGATGGATAGCGCACGCGAACTGGCGCAGCAGCTGGTAAATAGCGCCCCGCTCGCTATTGCCGCATTGAAAGAGATTTACCGTGCGACCAGCGAAATGCCGGTGGAAGAAGGCTACCGTTACATCCGCAGCGGCGTGCTAAAGCACTATCCGTCGGTGCTGCACTCGGAAGATGCGCTCGAAGGGCCGCAGGCGTTTGCCGAAAAACGCGATCCGGTATGGAAAGGTCGTTAATGTGCCAATGCCGGATAGCGCTTCGCTTATCCGGCCATAAAACCGAGATAAAACGATGAGCTACTACGCCTTTGAGGGTTTGATTCCGGTGGTACATCCGGATGCTTTTGTCCATCCCAGCGCCGTGCTGATTGGCGATGTCATTGTGGGGGCTGGAGTTTATATTGGTCCGCACGCGTCATTGCGCGGAGACTATGGACGCTTGATCCTGGAGGCAGGCGCTAATCTGCAGGATGGCTGCATCATGCATGGCTACTGCGACACAGATACCGTCGTGCATGAAAATGGACACATCGGCCATGGCGCGATCCTGCACGGTTGCGTGGTGGGCAGAGATGCGCTGATCGGTATGAACAGCGTCATTATGGACGGCGCGGTGATTGGCGAAGAGAGCATTGTCGCCGCCATGAGCTTTGTCAAAGCCGGATTTCAGGGGGAGGCAAGGCAGATGCTGGTTGGCTCACCGGTTCGCGTTCTACGCGAAGTCACAGACCAGGAACTTCACTGGAAACGGCTGAACACGAAAGAGTATCAGGACCTTGCTATCCGCTGCCAGACAGGCCTACACGAAACGCAGCCTTTAACGCGGGTCGAAGAAAACCGGCCGCGCCTGAAAGGCACGACAGACGTGAAACCAAAATCAGCACAGTAATTGATGCCGGATGCGCTCACGCTTATCCGGCCTGTGAGTCAATCACCGTTTATGCCGCCATCAGGCAAACTGACAATTAGCGACGCATACTCTTGGAGAGCATCATCTGCCATTTCTGCTCACGGTTGAGCTCTGTTGGAGGAACCGCTGACAGGCGCGGCGTTTTCGCCATGCTCACCTTTTTTTCCTGCAAATTGTGATTCAATCGTCTGTAGAGGTGAGAATCAATACTGATGACTTTCACCAGACGCTGGCACTGGCAACCACGGCCCGCAATCTGATTAGGGATCATCTTAACTTCACAAACAATTTCTCCCACTTCCGACAGAATATAAGAGAGCGTATTAATTGCTTTGCAGTGTTCAATATCAAAATGGCGGGAAATTTCCTTTGCGGTGATCCAACGATCCTCAGCCATCATCCAGTCAGCGATTAACAAATAAAGCGGTCTTTCAACATATTTTTCACACATAAGCACACCATTTCACAAATTAAAAATCTGGCTACGGCCTGTCCAAATTAATAAAAACTAAGCCATATTAAAATTGTGGATATAAAAGATAGTATGCGACTTGAATGTTGATTAGTGTGAGCAACATCGTGCTTATTACATTGAAAATGTGGTTATGAAAGCGCATTTGGCCAGGAATGACCTTACACGAGATTAAAAAAGGGTTTCTTTACAGAAACCCTTTCAAAATTATATTGCTGGTCCGGTTAACGCAATTATCACCGGACCCTTTTTTTATGCCTTTTTGATCTGCGCGTGCATTTCCTGAACCGAGGTCACCTTCTCGGTAGCGTCAGCATTTAGCGCCATCGCCGTCGCGAAACCACCGTTCAGGGTAGTGTCATAATGCACCTTATACTGCAGTGCGCTACGGCGAATCAGCTTGGAGTCTTCAATCGCCTGACGACCTTCGGTGGTGTTGATGATGTAAGTATATTCGCCATTCTTGATACGGTCCTGAATGTGCGGACGGCCTTCATGCACCTTGTTCACCAGACGTGGATTGATACCCGCTTCGCCCAGCACAATCGCGGTCCCGTGCGTCGCATCAAGCTCGAAGCCAAACTTCAGCAGCTTCGCCGCCAGGTCAACCACGCGCTCTTTATCGCCTTCGCGAACGGAGAGCAGCGCACGACCCTGCTTTTTCATGGTGGAGCTACTGCCCAGTTGTGCCTTGGCGAACGCTTCCGCGAAGGTGCGGCCCACGCCCATCACTTCCCCGGTAGAGCGCATTTCTGGCCCTAACAGCGGGTCAACGCCTGGGAATTTGTTGAACGGCAGCACCACTTCTTTCACCGAGTAGTAAGGCGGGATAACTTCTTTAGTTACGCCCTGCTGTGCCAGCGTTTTCCCGGCCATCACGCGCGCCGCGACTTTTGCCAGCGGTACGCCAGTTGCCTTGGAGACGAACGGAACGGTACGCGCCGCACGCGGGTTCACTTCAATCAGATAAACTTCGTTATTCTTCACGGCAAACTGGACGTTCATCAGACCGCGAACCTGCAGCTCGAAGGCCAGTTTCTGCACCTGCTGGCGCATCACATCCTGAATTTCCTGGCTCAGGGTGTACGCTGGCAGAGAACATGCGGAGTCGCCAGAGTGCACGCCCGCCTGTTCGATGTGCTCCATGATGCCGCCAATCAGCACCATTTCGCCGTCGCAGATAGCATCCACGTCCACTTCAACCGCATCATCAAGGAAACGGTCCAGCAGCACCGGCGCATCATTAGAAACGCTGACCGCAGTCTGGAAGTAGCGACGCAGGTCGGCTTCGTCGTAGACGATTTCCATCGCGCGGCCGCCAAGTACGTAGGACGGGCGCACCACCAACGGGTAACCAATCTCTTTCGCCTTCTCAACGGCCATCTCAATGGCGGTTACGGTAGCGTTCGCCGGTTGTTTCAGCTTCAGACGGTCAACCGCCTGCTGGAAACGCTCGCGGTCTTCCGCGCGGTCGATGGCATCTGGGCTGGTGCCGATAACCGGTACGCCCGCCGCTTCCAGCGCGCGCGCCAGCTTCAGCGGGGTCTGGCCGCCGTACTGTACGATGACGCCTTTCGGCTTCTCGATGCGCACGATTTCCAGTACGTCTTCAAGCGTGACCGGCTCGAAGTACAGGCGGTCAGAAGTGTCGTAGTCGGTAGAAACCGTTTCCGGGTTACAGTTGACCATAATGGTCTCGTAACCGTCTTCACGCAGCGCCAGCGAGGCGTGTACGCAGCAGTAATCGAACTCAATACCCTGGCCGATACGGTTTGGACCACCGCCCAGTACCATAATCTTGTCGCGGTCGACGGACGGATTCGCTTCACACTCATCTTCATAAGTGGAGTACATGTAGGCGGTATCGGTGGCAAATTCTGCCGCACAGGTATCCACACGCTTGTAGACCGGGTGCAGATTAAATTGGTCACGCAGCTTGCGGATTTCCGCTTCGCGTACGCCGGCCAGTTTCGCCAGACGCGCATCAGCGAAGCCTTTACGCTTCAGTACGCGCAGGAAGTCAGCGTCGAGGCCGTTAATGCCAAGGTCGGTGACTTTTTCTTCCAGACGCACCAGCTCTTCAATCTGCACCAGGAACCAGCGGTCGATGTTGGTCAGGTTGAACACGCCATCGATGGACAGGCCCGCACGGAAGGCATCGGCGATGTACCAGATACGCTCAGCGCCCGCGTCTTTCAGCTCGCGGCGGATTTTGGTCAATGCTTCCGGATCGTCGAGGCTTACTTTCGGGTCGAAGCCGGTCGCGCCCACTTCCAGACCGCGCAGCGCTTTCTGCAGCGATTCCTGCTGGGTGCGGCCAATCGCCATCACTTCACCGACAGATTTCATCTGCGTGGTCAGACGGTCGTTAGCGCCAACGAATTTCTCGAAGTTGAAGCGTGGAATTTTGGTCACAACGTAGTCGATGGACGGCTCAAATGAAGCCGGAGTACGGCCGCCGGTGATGTCGTTCATCAGTTCGTCGAGGGTATAGCCCACCGCCAGCTTGGCGGCGACTTTCGCAATCGGGAAACCGGTGGCTTTAGATGCCAGCGCAGAAGAACGGGATACACGCGGGTTCATCTCGATGACAATCAGGCGACCGTTTTTCGGGTTTACCGCAAACTGGACGTTAGAACCGCCGGTTTCCACGCCGATTTCACGCAGTACCGCCATCGAGGCGTTACGCATGATTTGATATTCTTTGTCGGTCAGCGTCTGGGCAGGTGCTACGGTGATGGAGTCACCGGTATGGATACCCATCGCGTCAAAGTTTTCGATGGAGCAGACGATGATGCAGTTGTCGTTTTTATCACGCACCACTTCCATCTCATACTCTTTCCAGCCAATCAGCGATTCATCAATCAGCAGCTCGTTGGTTGGGGAAAGATCCAGACCACGTTCGCAGATTTCTTCGAACTCTTCGCGGTTGTAGGCGATACCGCCGCCGGTGCCGCCCATGGTGAAGCTAGGGCGGATAATGCACGGGAAGCCAACGTCAGCGGCAACCGCCAGCGCTTCTTCCATGGTGTGGGCGATGCCTGAACGCGCGGTATCAAGACCAATTTTTTTCATCGCGATGTCGAAGCGACGACGGTCTTCCGCTTTATCAATGGCATCTGCCGTCGCGCCAATCATGGTCACGCCGAACTCAGCCAGTACGCCCTGACGTTCCAGTTCCAGCGCGCAGTTTAGCGCCGTCTGACCGCCCATGGTTGGCAGCACCGCGTCCGGGCGCTCTTTTTCGATGATTTTACGCACCACTTCCCAGTGAATCGGCTCGATGTAGGTGGCATCGGCCATTTCCGGGTCGGTCATGATGGTTGCCGGGTTGGAGTTCACCAGAATAACGCGGTAACCCTCTTCACGCAGCGCTTTACACGCCTGCGCGCCGGAGTAGTCAAACTCACACGCCTGACCGATAACAATCGGACCCGCGCCGAGGATCAGGATGCTTTTTATGTCTGTACGTTTTGGCATTGTCTTCTCAGCTCCTGATTATTTAGCGGTCTTACGGTATTGCTCTACAAGTTCGATGAAGTGATCGAACAGCGGTGCGGCATCGTGCGGGCCAGGGCTCGCTTCAGGGTGACCCTGGAAGCTGAACGCCGGTTTGTCGGTACGATGAATCCCCTGCAGGGTGCCGTCGAACAGTGACTTGTGGGTCACGCGCAGGTTGGCAGGCATGGAAGCCTCATCGACCGCAAAACCGTGGTTCTGCGCGGTGATCATCACGGTGTTGTTATCAATATCTTTTACCGGATGGTTGCCGCCGTGGTGGCCAAACTTCATCTTAATGGTCTTCGCACCGCTCGCCAGCGCCAGCAGCTGATGGCCGAGGCAGATGCCAAATACCGGAATATCGGTTTCGAGGAATTTCTGAATCGCGGTAATCGCGTAGTCGCAAGGCGCCGGGTCGCCAGGGCCGTTGGACAGGAAAATGCCGTCTGGATTCATCGCCAGCACGTCTTCTGCGGAGGTCTTCGCCGGAACCACCGTCAGGCGGCATCCGCGGTCCGCTAACATACGCAGAATGTTACGTTTGGCGCCGAAATCGTAAGCCACAACGTGGAACGGCAGTTCATCGGCGGATTTAGCTTCCGGCAGGTCACCGGCCAGCGTCCAGCTCCCCTGCGTCCAGCTATAAGGCTCCGCGGTGGTCACTTCTTTCGCCAGATCCATACCGTTCAGACCCGGGAAGGCTTTCGCTTTTTCCAGTGCCAGCGCCGCATCCGGGTTATCGCCCGCGATGATGCAGCCGTTTTGTGCGCCCTTTTCACGCAGCAAACGCGTCAGCTTACGGGTATCGATATCGGCAATCGCCACAATGTTATGGCGTTTGAGGTAAGAAGAGAGGTCTTCAGTATCGCGGAAGTTGCTGGCAATCAGCGGCAGGTCGCGGATGACCAGGCCTTGCGCATGTACCTGAGAAGATTCTGCATCGGCTTCGTTGGTGCCGACATTACCGATATGAGGATAAGTAAGAGTGACGATTTGGCGGGAATAGGAAGGATCAGTGAGGATTTCTTGATAACCGGTCATTGAAGTATTGAAAACGACTTCCCCAACCGCCGAACCTGTTGCCCCTATGGCCCGACCGTGAAACTGGGTTCCGTCTTCCAGAACCAATAGCGCTGACTTAATCAAAACACCCTCCAGAGAATATTCACTCACTTTATTTGCATATTAATTCATTAACACCTCATGAATCAATGCAAATTTGCTTACCTATGGATTTCTGGCAAACGGCGGCATTCTAGAGATAGCCCACGTAAAAGTCTACCCAAAAGGGCATTTTTTATTATTATTTTACGCCACTGGGATAAATCACACGATTTAACAGGCAAAAAGATCAGCTAACTCGGGGTGGAAAACGCTTGCGGCAGGCAAAGAGTGTAAAACATGAAATATGATAGAAAAAAGTGGACCATTTGGTCAAAATTTACATTGAGATAACAGAATCACCCAACAAAATACAGACAAATGCTAGATTAAAAGAAAAAACATACTCAAAAGCAAAAAATAAAAGGGCAATAAAATATTGCCCTATGTAATCAAGTAATTATGATTACAATAACCACATCACGAAGGGTAATAAAAGCTATAAATTGCGTAAATCAAGCACATCTTTCATATCAAAAAGACCATTTGACTTTGATTTCAGCCAAATCGCCGATCGCACTGCGCCATTGGCAAAGGTCATACGGCTGGACGCTTTATGCGTGATCTCTATACGCTCGCCAATATCGGCAAACATCGCGGTATGCTCACCGACGATATCCCCCGCCCGCACCGTGGCAAAACCGATCGTGCCCGGTACGCGCTCACCGGTGTAACCTTCACGCGAATAGACCGCGCACTCTTTTAAATCTTTATCCAGCGCCCCGGCAATCGCCTCGCCCATCGCCAGCGCAGTGCCTGACGGCGCATCCACTTTATGGCGGTGGTGGGCTTCAATAATCTCAATATCGGTGTAATCACCCATCACTTTCGCCGCCTTCTCCAGCAGCTTAAGCATGACATTGACGCCAACGCTAAAGTTCGCGGCGAAAACGATAGCAATCTCCTGCGCGGCATCGCGAATAGCTTGTTTACCTGCGTCATCAAAGCCGGTGGTGCCAATCACCATCCCTTTACCGTGCTGGCGGCAAAACGCCAGATGCGCCAGCGTGCCTTCCGGGCGGGTAAAATCGATGAAAACATCGAAATTATCTTTCACTGCTTCAAGGCTACTTTGTACGGTAACGCCCGTTTTCCCGGCTCCCGCTAACTCTCCAGCATCGCTTCCCAGTAAGGAAGATCCTTCGCGCTCCAGCGCCGCGCCGAGCTGTACGCCATCCATGCCGAGAGTGGCCTGAATCAACTGACGCCCCATGCGTCCTCCGGCTCCCGCGATGGCAACGCGGATTTGTGCATCATGCATAGCTATTCTCTTTTGTTAATTTTACGTAAATCGTTTTCAGATTAACCAGCGCAACGCTGCGCCGCCAGCCGAAAACGTCGATAATTAGAATTTAATGATAAACAGGCAGAGATATCAGTAAAAGGCATGACGATCAGCTAAAACCACATGATTCTCTGACCACCAGCGCAGGCGGCAGAATAATACGTTTCGGTGGTTCGTCATTTCCCTGAATGCGACTGTAAAGTAGCTCTCCAGCCTTGCGACCTATCTCTTTTGCCGCCACCGACACGGTGGTGAGCGCAGGTTGTACCAGCGCCGCTTCGGTGATGTCATCGAACCCCACCAGCGCAAAATCGCGTCCTGGTTCACGCCCCATCTTACGCAATGCCTGCATGACCCCAAGCGCCACGATATCCTGATAGCAAACGGCGGCGGTAATTTGCGGGAAACGCAGAAGAAGAGACTCCGCCACTTTTGCGCCGTCAATTTGGCTGGCCTGCGTCGCCACTATCCATTGCGGATTCGGCGATATTCCATGCTCCAGCAATGTGCTGGTGAATCCGCCGATACGCTGCGCCCGGCTGCCGGAACTTGGGCTCCCGCCAATAAACGCAATATTCTTGTGCCCCATTTTGACTAAATGGGTGGTCGCCATTTGCGTACCGAGAAAGTTATCGGTGCCCACAAAATCAAAATCAGGATCGCTAAGGGGACGGACCACCATGATGGCGGGAATATTGCGCCTTTTCAGCGCTTCAAAGAAGGATGTCGGCGTTTCGCGCGCCGCGCAGAGCACCATGCCGCAGGCATTATTGCTCATCAACGAATCAACAAATTTTTGCTGCCGCTTTCCTGACTCTTCGCTGTTTGCCAGAAACAACAGCAGGTCATGCCGTTCCATCTCGTGGCTTAGCCCTGCCGTCATCTCACCGTAAAAAGGGTTAGTGATATCGTGTAACAACAATCCGACCTGATTACTGCTCCGGTTACGCAGGTTGGCGGCAGTTTGGTTATAAACGTACCCAGCATCATCCAGCGCTTTGAGCACCCGGTCACGCGTGGCCTGAGAAATGCGCCCCCGGTTACGCAACACCATTGAAACGGTTGCCGTGGAGACTCCCGCGCGTTCAGCTACCTGCGCCAACGTGACTGTTGTCATGACTTCTCCTGATTTATTACGAAGGTTAATCGAATAACCGAAATCTTGTATTTTTACCTGTGATTCACATCACGCTAACGCGTATTTCACCGCACTGGATTCTGATTATGGCGGGTTAATCGCGTTAACCACACTATGAAAACAAGGTTAATCGATTAATCTTAAATAAGCCAACACGGAGAAAGAAAATGCGTACAACCTATAATAAATACCCTGAGGTTAACGTTCAGGGCTATGACAACCACGCCTGGCAGGGTTGGTCGTCAATCCATTCTGTGCTTAACACCAGGGTTTCTGGCGCAGCCAAAACCGTATTGATCGTGGATTGCTATCCAGGCGTGCGGCTTGACGAGCTGGAGCAACAGCTTATCAGGACGTTTGATACCGCTCTGGTACTGAATATTGAATCCGCTCGTCGCGATGAGCAGGCCCTGCATGATTTACTGGCACGTAACCTGACCGACGATCGCGTATTCGGCGTGCTTTCCTGTCATCACCTGGATGAATTTTTTGATAGCGACAAACTCAGCCAGCTCCGCCAACAGATTGATGCCGTTAGTGAAGGACTGGTCGTGGTATACGGCTCTGGCGCTGCATTGGCGCACCCGGGTGACGTGCTGGTTTATGCTGACCTTCCGCGCTGGGAAATTCAGCAACGCATGCGCCATAACGGGCTGGGTAACTGGGGGGCAGAAAACCAGGATGAAGATATTCTTCGTCGTTACAAACGTGCTTTTTTCATTGAATGGCGGGTCTTCGACAAACACAAAACGCCGTTACTCAAACGCGCCGATTATTTGCTCGATACCACGGTAGAAAATAGTCCTGCGATGGTCAGCGGCGACGCGCTACGCGCCGGTCTGCAACAAACCACCCAACAACCGTTTCGCGTTGCCCCTTTCTTTGACCCCGGCGTCTGGGGCGGGCAATGGATGAAACAACGCTTCGATCTCGATCCCTCAGCCCCCAATTACGCGTGGTGTTTTGATTGTGTGCCCGAGGAAAACAGCCTGTTACTGCGTTTTGGCAACGTGCGGATCGAGATCCCCTCTCAGGATCTGGTGCTGACCTGTCCCCGCCCCCTGTTAGGCGAAAAAGTCCATGCGCGCTTTGGCGCGGAATTCCCGATCCGTTTTGACTTTCTTGACACCATTGGCGGTCAGAATTTGAGCTTTCAGGTTCATCCGCTCACCGAATACATTCAGCAGCAGTTTGGCATGCACTACACCCAGGATGAGAGCTATTACATTCTCGAAGCCGAGCCGGACGCCGTGGTATATCTCGGCACCAAAACCGGGATCGCGCCGCAGGATATGCTCGACGATCTGCGTGCCGCGGGTCGTGGTGAAAAAACGTTTGATGATGAACGATTCGTGAATCAGATCCCTGCGCATAAACACGATCACTTCCTGATCCCCGCCGGAACCGTTCACTGTTCGGGAGCAGGCACCATGGTGCTGGAGATCAGCGCAACGCCGTATATTTTCACCTTCAAACTGTGGGACTGGGGTCGCTTAGGGTTAGACGGCTTACCGCGCCCGGTACATCTGGATCACGGTCAGCAGGTTATTGACTGGCAGCGTGACACGCAATGGGTGCACGACAACCTGGTCAACCGTATTGAACCCCTCGCTGAAGGAGAAGGTTGGCGAGAAGAAAGAACCGGAATGCACGAACGCGAATTTATCGAAACGCGTCGCCACTGGTTTACGGCACCGGTCACTCACCATACCCATGGCGGCGTAAACGTCCTGAACCTGGTCGAAGGCGCGCAGGCCGTTGTCGAAAGCCCGAGCGGCGCATTTGCCCCGTTTGTCGTCAACTATGCAGAGACCTTTATCATCCCAGCCGCCGTTGGAGAGTATCGCATTTCGCCGTTTGGCAAAGGCATCGGACAACAGCTCGCCACGATTAAGGCCTGGGTCAGAGGATAAGCGCATGATTAACGTTATTGTTGCCACCCATGGTCCCCTGGCGGACGCGCTTCTCGCCAGCGGTCGTATGGTTTACGGAGAATTACCACATGTTTATCCCGTCACGCTGAGCGAACAGGCAGGTATCGAAGGGTTTAAGCAGACGTTCTCTCAGGTTCTCGCCAGTGCCGGGAAAGACGCTGACGGCGTTCTGGTGCTGTGTGACATGCAAAGCGGTACGCCGTGGAATGTCGCCTGCCATCATGCGTTTTCTGCACAAACGGTTCCTCCCGTTGCCGTGGTAGCGGGAGTTAATTTCCCGATGCTGTTACAAAGCGAGGAGATCTGCCATTTAACGGACGTTCACGCCGCAGCCGTCGAGCTGTTGGCGTTGACGGTACCCACGCTGATTAAAGCCGCCCCGGTTTTATCCGTTCAGTCCGACGATTTTTAAAGGAAACCACTATGAGTATTTCTTTTGTACGTATCGATGACCGCGTAATCCATGGGCAGCTCGTGACACGTTGGGCCAAAGAGCTGCCCTGTGACGGGATTGTCGCGATAGACGACGCCGTCGCGGCCGACCCTCTGCTCTCTTCGGTGATGAAAGGCGCCGTGCAGGACACCAAAGTCTGGTTGTTTGATACGGCCACCGCGATTGAAAAACTGCCGAAAGTCATTGCCAGCGAGAAGCGTTATTTCGTCATTGGCAAATCCCCCGTGACGCTCAAACGCATTGAAGAAGCCGGTATCAGCCTGAAAAATGCCAACGGCAAGATTAATGTGGGTCCAATGAGTGCCCGTGCTGATACCACCACCATCGGCCCGAATCAGTCGGTCAACGGGGATGAAATTGCCGCCTTTGACTGGCTGACGCAGCATGGGCACCTGGTTGAGTTTCGCCTGGTTCCTGATGCCAGTTGCTACAGCTGGCAGGACGCACGTCAGAAGCTGAAATAAGGAGCGCACGATGATTATCGAAGCTACGTTGATTGGCATACTTTGCTATCTCGGCGCCCTCAGCAGCCCCTGGCTGCTGGGACTGACCGGCGGCTGGTACCTGATCACCCGCCCGCTGATTTCCGGAATGCTGGTCGGGATTATCCTCGGCGACATTAAAACCGGGATCATGATTGGCGTTGCGGTTCAGGCGGTGTATATCGCGATGGTTACACCCGGCGGTTCGATGCCCGCCGACCTCAACTTTGTGGCTTATCCGGCAATTGCTTTAGGGATCCTTTCCGGAAAAGGCCCCGAGGTCGCGGTTGCGCTGGCAGCCACCATCGGTATCGCCGGAACCATTTTGTTTAACGCGATGATGGTACTGAACTCCTTCTGGAATCACCGGGCAGATGTGGCGCTGGAACGGGGCGACGAACGCGGCATTTACCTGAACAGCGCCATCTGGCCACAGGTGACAAACTGTGTCCTGCGCTTTGTACCGACCTTTATTGCAGTCTACTTCGGGGCACAATACATCAGCGGTTTTATGGACAGTTTACCGAAAATTGTTCTGTCGACGATGAACGTACTGGGCGGCATTTTACCCGCCGTCGGGATCGCGATTTTGCTCAAGCAGATCATCAAAAACTACACCATGCTGATCTACTTCCTCGTCGGTTTTGTCTGCATCGTCTTTTTAAAACTCAACATGGTCGCGCTGGTGATCGTCGGTTCGCTGCTGGCGTTGATCCATTACAACTACAAACCGGAACCGCCGCAGGCCGCGAATGCAAAGTCGGTAGCCGATGATGATGAGGATGAATTCTGATGGAAGAACGTACACTTACACGTAAAGATCTTCGCCGCTGCTGGCGCGCATGGATGATGCACAACTTGTCATCGATGAGCTTTGAACGTCTGGAATCTTTTGGCTTTTGCCTGAGTATGCTCCCGGTGGCGAAAAAGCTCTATCCCGACGCAGCCCAGCGTACTGAGATGCTGCGCCGCCACGCCTCGTTCTATAATACGGAACCCCAGATAGGCGCGATCGTAAATGGCATGGTGCTGGGGCTGGAAGAGAAAAAAGCGAACGGTGAGCCGATCGATGGGGAGACCATCAATACCCTGAAGGTTGGTCTGATGGGCCCTATTGCCGGGATCGGCGATTCAATGATCCCTGGCATGTTGATCCCTATCTTGCTCAGCATCGGTATGGCCCTGGCGGCCGGCGGTAACATTCTGGGGCCGCTGTTTTATACCGTTGCCTGGCTGGCTATCATCATTCCCGGTTCGTGGTTCCTGTTCCTGAAAGGCTACAAGATGGGTTCCGGCTCGGTGGAAATGCTGGTGAGCAGCAAGTCTGCCCGTCTGCGTGAAGCGTTATCGCTGCTGGGCGTGTTTGTTATGGGAGGCGTGGCGGCAAGCTACGTTAAGCTGGGTACCGGGCTGGAATTTATTACCAAAGATGGAGTGAATATCCACGTTCAACAAATGCTGGACGGTATCTTCCCACAGTTACTGCCGCTGATTGTGGTGCTTGGCACCTGGTATCTGATGGCCAAACGTGGTGTGTCGCCAGTGAAGGCGATGATTTTACTGTTGATACTGGCCGCCATCGGCGTCGCCACGGGCCTGTTTGCAGGGTAGCCTGTCATTTGCCGGATGGCGCATCCGCTTATCCGGCAATATCAGTACCGGGGCTATGCCCCGGCTCTTTATGGATGAAAGTTTTGCCACAACTCAGAGTGCTTATCCGGGCGCGAGATAAATTGAAAACGCGCCGGGTCCTCGATGAATTGCTGGTAAACAGGTGCGGAAGTAATCGAAAGCTCGGTATATTGTCGGGGCGTTACGGCCTGCAGTCGTCCAGGAGTGTAACGCGGATTATGCTGCCAGATAACGTTGTTTCCCTGCAGTAACGGATACCACGCCAACCCTTTATGCGCACGAACGGCCTCGTACTCAAAACCATATTCACGATCGCACCACGCGCCAAAAGTTAACGGTACATTCGGGTCTGCGGATATGGTCGCATGTCCCCAACCGGGTGGTACCAGCACTTTCTCACCGGGTTCAGCGATCACAGCGAAACAGCGGCCCGGGTCGTCCTCAACATACTCCTGCATATAGATTATCGCTTTTCCCTGCCAGATTTCGTAAAGCTCCGGCGGGGACCAGCCGCTGTGCTGACTGATACGATGAATATGTCCCTGACTACGCACCGGCTCTTCCCCCAGTCGTCCCGCCGCATAGGTCACCACGCCAAACAACAGCATCCGCTTTTTCAATTCTTCGCGATCCTGCATTCGCGCCACATCCATCGCAATGGCATACACCTCTTGCGGCCCTTCACAGTATGGATCGCGCAGCGAGGCACGGATGTCATCGAGTTGACGAATTTCCGGCATCGGCCCGGTAACCTCATCCCCATAGCTAAAACCAAGCGGGCAATGATGAACCGTCATATCGAGGCCGTAAGAATGCGCTAAGTCAGCCATTCTGTACCTCCTTCGCCTGAACCCTCTTATTTTCTTCAAAGACTCTTATTCTGAAGCCCCTGGCAAGCGCCGCATAATCATGTCCCGCAATCCCCGGCCATACGGCGAGCGCCGACAGCACCTCTTCCCCGGTGTTGATTAACCGATGTGCGGTAAAGCCAGGGATAATATGGACGGATCCGGCGAATACCTTTTCCAGCCTCGCGTCGCCCTGTTCAGTTTGCAACAGCAGCAAACCGGTGCCACGCAAGCCAAAATAGACTTCCCCCTGTTCGCGGCGCGCATGGAAATGCCCACGGGTCATAAAATATTCGCAGCCGACCCGGCCAGGATAAAGATGAGTAACGCCGGTGTAGAGTTCACCATCTGCGGGAGATGTATCCAGCATCTCAACGTCATACACGACCTGCTCGCCAGCCAGTTGCTGACGGGCGTTTTCATCGGCAAAAACGTGAGTAAGATCCTGAATACGGGTGGATTTGCGCAACAACGGGCCATCGGCCAAAGCGCCGCTTGCCCACGCCACCTGCGGTGGCTGGATAAAAGAAAGGTTCATATGTGTCTCCGGCCCGAGGAGAACAACAGGGTAAGATTAGCAGATTAATCGATTAACCTGCTAATTCTGTTTGCATATTGCGGGCCGGATCACAGCCTCATGGCGCCAGCGCCAGCACCTCTGCCACCCACTGCTGGAACCCCTCAACGTCAAGGCCCAGCGCGACCTGGGCATTTGCCGAATGACCCAAACGCCCTTCAATATCCACCACCGTCGTACCCGAGGTATATTCGCCCTGGGTTTCAACCGCCACGAAGCACGGCTGCAGGGTAAACAGTTCCGGGCGCACCAGCCAGGCAATAGCGCACAGGTCGTGCATTCGCAGCCCCGTATTCATGCTGCCGCTACGGTAATGGCTAAACAACGCGTGCAGCATTTTTCCCGTCTGGTTAAGCTGAGGCAACGTCGCCAGATAGTCTGGGGCGAGCATGGCCTGATTAGTGACATCCAACCCACACATCACAATCTCCAGCCCGCTCTGGAAAACTTTCGCGGCAGCCTCGGGATCGATAGCAATATTAAACTCGGCGTTTGGCGTGAAGTTCCCGCGCCCGGCTGACCCCCCCATAATCACCAGACGCTGAATGTTGAATACGCATTCAGGATAATGGGTCAGCAGCAGCGCAATGTTGGTCAGCGGGCCAATCGCCACCAGCGTCACGGGCTGCGGGGCATGCATCAGTGCATCGCGAATCGCCTGGAAGGCGGGTTTTGCCATCACCTGGCGATCGTGCTCGACAAACTCATACCCTTCCATACCGGACTCGCCGTGTACGGAAGCGGCATCACGCAGCGGTCGCACCAGCGGCATCGATGCTCCCTGCGCCAGCGGAACATCCGCATTCCAGAAGTGCAGCAGTTGCAACGCATTACGGGTGGTTTTTTCCACCGACACATTGCCTGCTACCGTGGTCATTAGTTGCAGATCCAGCTCAGGGGCAAACAGCGCGGCGGCAATAGCGGCGGCATCATCAATGCCGGGATCGGTATCAAGAATGATCGGTAAGCGCATGGTTTCTCCATAAAAAAATGCCAGACGTTAAGTCTGGCATCTTCTCATAATCGTAACCGGAAAGACTTACTCTACTTCACGAACATCCACACGCAGCTCTTTCGGTACTTCGAAAACAATGTTTTCTTCACGGCCTTCCAGCGGAATAGCTTCTCCACCGCCAAGCTCTTGCAGACGAGCAATCACGTTTTGCACCAGGATATCCGGCGCCGAGGCTCCGGCCGTCACGCCTACGCACGTAGCTTCTTTCACCCACGCTTCCTGGATGTCGGTCGCATCGTCAATCAAATACGCTGCTTTCCCCATTCGCTGGGCCAGTTCAGCCAGACGGTTGGAGTTAGAGGAGTTTTTCGAGCCGACCACCAGCACAACATCAGCCTGTTCCGCCAGCGCGCGAACCGCTTCCTGACGGTTGGTGGTGGCATAACAGATATCGTCTTTGCGCGGCCCGACAATTTTCGGGAAGCGTTGGCGCAGCGCGTCAATGACGTCAGAGGTGTCGTCGACGGAGAGCGTGGTCTGCGTCATGAAGGATAATTTGCCTTCATTTTTCACATTCAGTTTCAGTACATCTTCCGGTGATTCAACCAGATACATTCCCCCTTGCGGGTTGCTGTACTGCCCCATCGTGCCTTCGACTTCCGGGTGCCCGGCGTGACCAATCAGAATTGACTCTTCACCGCGACGGCTGGCGCGCGCCACTTCCATATGCACTTTGGTGACTAACGGACAGGTGGCGTCGAAAACCGTGAGGTCACGGCCTTTGGCCTCGTTACGTACCGCCTGAGATACGCCATGAGCGGAGAAAATCAGGATCGCACCATCCGGCACTTCGCTGATTTGCTCGATAAAAATAGCGCCGCGCTCGCGCAGGCTATCCACCACATAGCGGTTATGCACCACTTCATGACGGACATAAATCGGCGCGCCGTAAATAGCCAGCGCGTTTTCCACAATGCTGATAGCGCGGTCTACACCAGCGCAAAAACCGCGCGGGTTGGCCAACAGGATCTGCATTTTACGCCTCCAGTGCCGGTTCGACTTCCAGCACTTCAATATCAAAATGAACGGTATGCCCGGCCAGCGGATGGTTGAAATCAACCGTGATCGAGTCACCGTTGATTTCGCGGATCACGCCAGGCATCTCACTGCCGTCCATTGCGGTAAAGAGCATGATAGCGCCAATTTCTGGCTCACCCGCGTCCATAAATTCCCGACGCGAGAAATACTGAATTAAGTCCGGGCTTGACACGCCAAAGGCGGCATCCGGTTCCAGAGCAAAAGTGGTTTTATCACCTTCTTTTAACCCCAGCAGGTGTTGTTCCAGTCCTTCAGACAGAGAACCGTCGCCCAGGCGAAACAGCGCAGGCTTGCCGTTATTGCGGGTTGACTCTGCGGTGGAGCCATCGTCGAGCTTAAGGGTGAAGTGCACCAGCACCGCACTGTTACTCTGTACTGATTTAGACATGCAGGTTGCTCTTTAAAATTGCTGCCGCCTGTTTGCCCGGTGGCGCTACGCTTACCGGGCCTACAAGCATCGCAGTATATTGTAAGCCGGATTAGCATAGCGCCATCCGGCATTTTTTTATGCGGCTTTTTTCTCTTTCGACGGCAGGAAGCCTTCGAGAACAATCAATGCCGCCCCGATACAGATAGCTGTATCGGCCAGATTGAATGTCGCGAAATGCCAGTCGCCGACGTAAAAGTCAATCATATCAACCACGAAGCCGTGCCACAGGCGGTCGAACAGGTTGCCCAGCGCACCGCCAATGATTAATGCATACGCGATGTTGTTTAGCTTCTGCGTTGCCTTCGAGCGATACATCATCACCATCAGGATAACGCAGATACCAATAGCGATACCGGCAAAGAACCAACGTTGCCAGCCGCCGCTGTCAGCTAAGAAGCTAAACGCCGCACCATAGTTACGCGCGTAGTGCAGATTAAGCGACGGAAACAGCGACACCGTATCCCCCAGAGCAAAGTTCTGGAGGATCAGGTATTTGCTGCCTAAATCGATAATCAGCACGACTACCACCAGCCACAGCCAGCGTAGTCCTGTTGAACAAAGAGGCTTACTCATCAGGCAAACTTACGTTGTTCGCCATCACCGGCGATGTTGCTGACACAGCGTCCGCAGATTTCTGCGTGTTCCGCCACCTGGCCGACGTCGGTAGTGTAATGCCAGCAGCGCGGGCATTTCTCACCTTCGGCTTTGCCGAGAACGATTTTCAGACCTTTGAGCAGTTCGCTCTGCTGAGCATCAGCAGGAGCCGCTGCATAATCCGCAACCGTCGCACCGGAGGTCAGCAGAACAAAACGCAACTCTTCGCCCAGCGCGGTCAGTTTCGCCGCCAGTTCTGGTTCAGCGTACAGGGTCACTGCCGCCTCCAGAGAACCACCGACTTTCTTATCCGCACGCGCCTGCTCGATGACCTTGTTCACTTCGCCGCGCACTTTCAGCAGCTCGTCCCAGTAGGCGTCATTCATCGCTTCGGTTTCACCTAAACCAAACAGACCTTCGTACCATTCCCCGGTAAAGACGTACTTCTCACGATCGCCCGGCAGGTAGCCCCAGATTTCATCGGCGGTGAAGGACATGATCGGCGCCATCCAGCGAACCAGCGCTTCTGCAATATGGAACAGCGCAGTCTGGCAGCTACGACGCGCCACACTGTCCGCTTTCGCGGTGTACTGACGGTCTTTGATGATGTCGAGGTAGAACGAACCCATTTCTACAGAGCAGAAGCGCATCAGACGCTGTACCACTTCGTGGAAGTCATAGGCTTCGTAAGCTTTCAGGATCTCTTCCTGCGCCGCTTGCGCACAACCTACCGCCCACCTGTCCAGTACCACCATCTCTTCCGGTTTCACCATATCTTTTACCGGATCGAACCCGTTCAGGTTCGCCAGCAGGAAGCGCGCGGTGTTACGGATACGACGATAGCTGTCGGCAGCACGTTTCAGGATTTCGTCAGAAACGGCCATTTCACCGGTATAGTCGGTTGAAGCGACCCACAGACGCAAAATATCCGCGCCCAGTTTGTTCATCACATCCTGCGGAGAAACAGTGTTACCGATAGACTTGGACATCTTACGGCCCTGACCATCAACGGTGAAACCGTGGGTCAGTACCTGGCGATAAGGTGCTTTGCCTTTCATGGCGGTGGAGATCATCAGAGAGGACATGAACCAGCCGCGGTGCTGGTCAGAGCCTTCCAGATACATATCAGCCGCATGGCCTGCAAACTCAGGGCGCACGTCCACGACGGATGAGTGGGTTGAACCAGAGTCGAACCACACGTCTAGCGTATCCGGGACTTTGACATACTGGTCAGCTTCGTCGCCGAGGATATCTTTCGGATCGAGATCCCACCACGCCTGAATGCCGTCAACTTCAACGCGTTTGGCGACTTCTTCCATCAGTTCGACAGCGCGCGGATGCAGCTCTTCGGTGTCTTTGTGAACAAACAGAGACATCGGCACACCCCACGTACGCTGACGGGAGATACACCAGTCAGGACGGTTGGCAACCATCGATTCAATACGCGCCTGACCCCAGTCAGGGATCCACTGCACGCCTTTGATCTCTTTCAGCGACTGCGCACGCAGACCTTTCTGATCCATGCTGACGAACCACTGCGGCGTCGCGCGGAAGATGATCGGCGACTTGTGGCGCCAGCAGCACGGATAGCTATGCTGCATCTTCTCAACGTGCAGTAGCGCGCCTTTTTCACTCAGCAGCGCAACAATTTTGTCGTTAGCTTTAAAGACGTTCACACCGTCCAGTTCCGGATAGGTACCAGCCAGGTATGCGCCGTCCGGGCCAACCGGGTTAGCGATTTCCAGACCGTATTTCTGGCTGATGACGTAGTCATCCGGACCGTGACCGCCAGCGGTATGGACCGCACCGGTACCCGCATCCAGCGTAACGTGATCGCCAAGAATTGCCGGCACGTCAAAGCCCATAAACGGATGGGTAAAGCGCAGCAGTTCCAGCTCAGCGCCTTTCACCGTGCCAAGAACAGTGTATTCAGTCACGCCAATACGCTGCATGACGCTTTCAACCAGATCCTTCGCCAGAATCACGGCCTGCCCGTCAATCTGCACCAGCGCATAGTCAAAATCAGGCGCCAGAGAAATTGCGCGGTTCGCGGGTAACGTCCACGGGGTGGTGGTCCAGATAACCAGCGAGATCGGGCCGTTGACGTCAGAAACACCAAATTTCGCTTTCACCGCGTCCTGATCGGCAGCGTGGAACGCCACGTCGATGGACGGGGAGGTTTTGTCATAATACTCAACTTCCGCTTCCGCCAGCGCGGAACGGCAGTCAACGCACCAGTGCACCGGCTTCGCACCTTTGTGCAGGTGACCGTTGCCGATGATTTTACCCAGCGCGCGAATGATGTTGGCTTCAGTTTTGAAGTCCATGGTCAGGTACGGATGTGACCAGTCGCCCAGCACGCCAAGACGGATAAAGTCTTTACGCTGACCGTCAACCTGCGTAGCAGCGTATTCACGGCATTTAGCGCGAAACTCCGCGGCGGTGAACTTCTCGCCCGGTTTGCCGTATTCCTGCTCTACTTTCAGCTCGATTGGCAGACCGTGGCAGTCCCAGCCCGGAACGTAGGGCGAGTCATAGCCCGTGAGTCCTTTGGACTTCACGATAATGTCTTTCAGAATCTTGTTAACCGAGTGACCAATATGAATGCTGCCATTCGCATAAGGAGGGCCATCATGCAGAATGAAGGTTTTTTTGCCTTTTTTGGCCGCACGAATGATGCCGTACAGGTCATCATCAGTCCAACGCGCCAGCATTCCCGGTTCACGCTTGGCGAGATCGCCGCGCATCGGGAACCCTGTTTCCGGCAAATTCAGGGTTGATTTATAGTCACTCATCAGATTCTCGGTTCCGTATTTAAAACTCGTATAGGCATTAAGCCGGTTTTGTAAGCCCAAAAAATTCGCGGGCAGTCAACTCATCACGCGCAATCTGCGCTTTTAGTTCATCCAGCGAGGCAAATCGCTGTTCGCTGCGTATTTTTTTACGCAGCACTACATCTATATGGCGACCATACAGGTCCATTACAACGTCCAATAGATGCACTTCCAACTGTTGGCGTACCCCTGCTACCGTCGGGCGGGTGCCGATATTGGCGACGCCGGGCAACGGTTTGTCACCCAGTCCCATCACTTCAACCGCATAAACCCCTTTCACTGGAGAAACCTGGCGACGAAGCGGTAAATTTGCCGTCGGAAAACCGATGGTGCGCCCTAACTCATCACCGTGAACGACGCGTCCTGAGATAGTAAAAGGATGCCCAAGCAGGCTTTCGGCCAGTTGCAGGTTATCTTCTGCCAGCGCCTGACGTACCGCGGTGCTGCTAATGCGCACACCGCCTTCACAGAAGGTTTGGGTGCTGGTGATATCAAAACCATACTCAGCGCCCGCTTCCTGTAATAACAAGAAATCGCCCGCACGGCTAGCGCCAAAACGGAAATCATCGCCAACGGCAAGAAATTGTACACCAAGGCGCTTAACCAGCAGATCGCTGATGAAGGTCTGCGCCGTTAATGCCGCGAAACGCCTGTCAAAACGCACGCACAGCACGTAATCAACGCCGCACTCTGCCAGATAACGCAGTTTTTCCCGCAGGCGGGTGAGGCGCGCAGGTGACTTGTCCGTCGCAAACAGCTCAAGCGGCTGCGGCTCGAAAATCATCACCATCACCGGTAAATTGCGTTTGCGTCCTTCTTCCCGTAAGCCCTGCAGCAACGCGCGGTGGCCACGGTGCACGCCGTCGAAATTACCAATAGTCAGCACACACCCATGCGGGGCCTGACTGAGATTATGTATGCCTCGTATCAGCTTCATGTCTGGCTCAAAACAGTGAAAATCGTGAAAGTATACCCTGTACCGCGGTCAACGTTAACCGGCGATTGTTTCTACGAAACAGAAAGAGGATTGTTTTCATTGTTATGAAACAAATTGCAGACCTTCTGCGGCACGCTAATGCAATTTTTCTCGTGGAAAAGCTGTATTCACGCCACGCAAGCTGGTAGAATCCTGCGCCATCACTACGCAACGAGTGCTGCAATTTAAACGGCGCTTATTTGCACAAATCCATTGACAAAAGAAGGCTAAAAGGGCATATTCCTCGGCCTTTGAATTGTCCATATAGAACACATTTGGGAGTTGGACCTTGGCTAATATCAAATCAGCTAAGAAGCGCGCCGTTCAGTCTGAAAAGGCCCGCAAGCACAACGCTAGCCGTCGCTCTATGATGCGTACTTTCATCAAGAAAGTATACGCAGCTATCGAAGCTGGCGACAAAGCTACTGCACTGAAAGCATTTAACGAAATGCAACCAATCGTGGACCGTCAGGCTGCTAAAGGTCTGATCCACAAAAACAAAGCTGCACGTCATAAAGCAAACCTGACTGCACAGATCAACAAACTGGCTTAATCGCCTGCTTGTTGTCGCTTTGTGAAAAAACCCGCGCAAGCGGGTTTTTTTATGTCTGTCGTTTGCAGCCCGCTTCGACAGCCCCCTCATTTGCTGAACTTGTTCATCCCCACTCCTGCCCGTTTCTCCTGTCAGCCAGCCGTCCCACCAGAGACATGAAAATTATTTTCTTTCACTGTTTAACTTTTTTAATTTCATTGTAGGGGAAATTGTGACCACCATAACAAATGACATAATAACTTAGTCAAAAACGAATAAACGCAATCCTGAAGTAAGATTTGATAATTGATCGCGATGCCTGGGTTAACTATTTTTCACAAAACCAATTAACCACTATTTCAATCCAAAGGTGAACGTTTCCTGGCAACAAAAAATAAAAAACACCCTACTGCTTAGAAAGTAAAAGCTGTTTTTCTGGGCGTATCGCACCAATATCGGAGTTATCATTATGAGTTCTGTTATTGAGGATACCCAGTCTTGCGGGTCAGCATCATTATCTTTACTGCAGCGTATTAGCTACGGCTCTTTGGATGTGGCGGGTAATCTGCTGTACTGTTTCGGTTCAACCTACATCTTATATTTCTACACCGATGTTGCGGGTATCAGCCTCGCCGTAGCCGGGGTTATCCTACTGCTGGCGCGTATTGTAGACGGCATAGACGCCCCCATCTGGGGGATCATCATCGATAAAACGCGTTCGCGTTACGGTAAATGCCGCCCCTGGTTTTTATGGTTACCGCTGCCTTTTGGTGTATTTAGCGCGCTGTCATTTTGGTCTCCTGATATCAGTATGACAGGAAAAGCCATCTATGCAGCAATATCCTACATGATCGCCAGCATTCTATTTACCGGACTTAACACACCTCTCAGCGCAATATTACCCTTGATGACCCTGTCCCCTAAGGAGCGTCTGGTATTAAATTCCTGGAGAATGACCGGCGGGCAAATTGGGGTGTTATTAATGAATGCCACTGCGTTGCCCCTGGTTGCATTTTTAGGTAATGGAAACGACCATGCAGGTTTTATTTATACGGCAATTTTGTTTGCCGTCATATCCTGTTCGTTAACGCTTTTCGCCTTTAAAAATATCCGCGAAATGGATGCGGATAAAATTCAGCAAGAACCCAGATTGCCGATGAAAAAAAGCTTCGCGGCGATGAAAGGTAACTGGCCATGGATCTTAATGGTGCTGGCAAATTTGATCTTCTGGATTGCCCTACAACAGCGCTCCACGACCATTGTCTACTATCTGACCTACAACCTCGACCGCAAAGATCTGGTTCCACTGATTAACAGCCTGGCGACAATTCAGATCCTGTTTATCATCGCCATTCCTTTCTTTAGCAAATACCTCGCTAAAACCTGGATATGGGTAGGTGGTCTGCTGGTCGCCACGCTTGGCGGCGTCATGATGTGGCTGGCTGCGGACAACATTCCTTTCCTCATCGCCGCCTGGGTTCTTGGCAATATAGGCAGCGGTATCGCCTGTTCAATGCCGTTTGCCATGCTGGGCTTCGCCGTCGACTTCGGCGCATGGAAGACGGGTATCAAGGCTACCGGCATTCTTATCGCCTTCGGCAGTACTTTTTGCATCAAGATGGGCAGTGGTTTGGGTACTGCATTCGCCGCCTGGATCATGAACAGTTTTGGCTATGTTCCGAACCACGCCCAGAATGCTGCAGGTCTGGAGGGAATTACCTGGGCCTTTATCTGGGCGCCCGCCCTGCTCTTCGCTCTCGCGGCGATCCCGCTGCTTTTCTTCCGTAAATACGAAGCGATGGAAGAGAAGATTCGCCACGATCTGGAAACTATCAACCAATAACTTACCTTCACCCTCGAAATACGGGAGGCACCACCATGCCATTTGTGCAACATGATCCGCGTCGTCTGGTCTGGCAGCAAAACGATCGCTATTTGTGGATTGAACCCTGGGGCGAGAACAGTCTGCGCGTACGCAGCGGTCGTCATCTCGCGGTAATGAGAAATGAAGACTGGGCATTGAATGAGCCCGTCGCAGAAAGCCTCTGCCACATAGTTTATGAGCACCACCAGGCGACGCTGACCAACGGTAAAATCACCGCTATCATCAATCAAAAAGGACAGGTCTCCTTTTACCGCCATCCGCACAAGCCTCTGTTACAGGAGTTCTGGCGTCTGCGGGGTGAAATCGGCGAGGACGAGTCTTCACACGGGCAGTACGTCAGCGCGCTAAACCTGGAGGGACGCGAGTTCCGCCCTATTCCGGGAGGAAAATATTCGATTAAAGCCCGCTTCGAAGCCGCCGAAGGGGAAAAAATCTATGGCATGGGCCAGTATCAGCAGGCCAATTTGGATCTCAAAGGATGCGTTCTGGAACTGGCACAGCGTAACTCCCAGGCCTCTGTACCGTTTATGCTCTCAAGCCTGGGCTACGGATTTTTATGGAACAACCCGGCAGTGGGTCGCGTAACGTTCGCTCACAACGTAACCGAATGGGAAGCTCAGGTCAGCGAACAACTGGACTACTGGATCACCGCTGGCGATACCCCTGCGGAAATCAGCCAGGCTTACGCGCTCGCTACCGGCACACCGCCGATGATGCCGGATTACGCCATGGGCTTCTGGCAGTGTAAACTCCGCTATCGAACCCAGGAAGAGCTGCTGGCGGTCGCCCGCGAATATAAACAACGCAACCTGCCCATCTCGGTTATCGTTATTGATTTCTTCCACTGGCCTAACCAGGGTGACTGGATGTTTGACCCGCGCGACTGGCCCGATCCCGACGCCATGATCGCCGAACTAAAATCACTGGGTATTGAGCTGATGGTCTCCGTCTGGCCGACGGTGGATAATCGCACCGAGAGCTATCGGGAGATGCGCGAAAACGGCTGGCTGGTGCAAACGGAACGCGGATTGCCGATCAATATGGATTTCCTCGGCAACACGACGTTTTTTGACGCCACCCATCCTGGTGCGCGCGATTACGTCTGGGGTAAAGCTAAGCGCAACTATTACGATAAAGGCGTAACGCTCTTCTGGCTAGATGAAGCCGAACCTGAATTCAGCGTTTACGATTACGACAACTATCGCTATTACGCCGGGCCGGTACTGGAAGTGGGTAATATCTACCCACGAATGTACGCCAAAACTTTTTTTGATGGTATGAAAGCCGATGGCGAAGACCAGGTTATAAACCTGCTGCGCTGCGCCTGGGCCGGCAGCCAGAAATATGGCGCGCTGGTCTGGTCCGGTGATATTCACTCTTCGTTTCGATCGCTACGCAATCAGTTTGCCGCCGGACTCAATATGGGGATCGCGGGGATACCGTGGTGGACAACGGATATCGGTGGTTTTCATGGCGGTAATATTCACGACCCCAAATTCCATGAGTTGCTGATTCGCTGGTTCCAGTGGGGCGTCTTTAGCCCGGTGATGCGCCTGCACGGCAACCGCGATCCGCAGATTTTACCAGAACATCCTTACCGTGATGGTATTGCCCAGTGTCCGACCGGTGCGGCGAACGAAGTGTGGAGCTATGGTGAAGAGGTGTGCGAAGTGTTGACCGGCTGTCTGACGTTGCGTGAAAAGTTAAAGCCGTACATCAAAGCGGTAATGGCGGAAACGCACGAACGCAATGCGCCGGTAATGCGCACCCTGTTTTTTGAATTCCCAGAACAGACAACAAGTTGGGAGATTACCGATCAATACTGTTTTGGCCCCGACCTGCTGATTGCGCCGGTCATGCATGAAGGTATGCGCGAGCGTGACGTTTGGCTACCAGAAGGGGAAACATGGACGGATCTTGCGACCGGCGAAAGTTATTCTGGAGGGCAAACGCTGCGCTATGCCGCACCACTGAACAGAATACCGGTATTTATCCGCGAAGATGGTCAGTACCGGGGTTTGTTAAGGCTGTAGATTGATTCCGGCTGCGGGCAACCACCGCAGCCGGAAGGATTATGACGTTCTGGCTTACTGCAGCTTAAATAATGCCGAGTAGTCCGCATTGCAAATACGCTGCACCGCCGGATGCTGGATCATTCTTTCCGCAAATATGGCGTGATACTCCTCCATCACATTCTCTACGCGTCCAATTTCAACAATAGAATCATCGGCATAGAAATTGTGCGAATAGAGCGTAGGCGCAACAAATATAGCGTTGTGCGTTGCGCCAAACGCTTTCATCAGCGCGGCGTCGTCAAACTCGCCGAGGATTTCAACGTTCAGTCCTTGTGAGTTAATCCAGTTCAGCAGCTTACGCCCGAGCATCGAACGACGCCCGGGGATTAACAATCGACGCTCTTCCAGACAAGCCGGGAATGGTTTCTCAGGCAGCGGCTGGGTGCACCAAAAACTCACGCTGCATTCGCCAATCCGCACAGAGAATAACCCTTCCTGCTGCGTTGAATCGATCGGGCAGTCGGAGATGATCATATCCAGCTTATGTTGGCTCAGCTGATCAAGCAGCATCTCGTGCGTTGATTCAAAACAGCGCAAATGGATTTGTTCATCTTCAACAACTGCGGCATCCAGCACGCTGCTGACCAGCTGTTTGGACAACGCATCTGCCACACCGACATCGAACAGTAAATTCGACTCTTTGCGGTAGTTCACGATATCCAGCATTTCCTGGCTTAACGTGAACATCTTATCCGCATAACGAAAAACTAATTCGCCTAATTCGCTTGGCTCCAGCCCACGCCCCTTGCGCTTGAACAGCTTTCCCTGCAAACGTTCCTCAAGCGCTTTAATCTGTCCGGTAATGGTTTGCGGCGTCAGATAAAGCGCTTCTGCAGCGCCAACCACCGAACCTTCTTTATAGACATGCCAAAAGTAGTACAGGTGGTTGTAGTTTATATGAGACATACTCACTCCCTGAAAATTGTCACAAAAGGGTTATCCCGTCAGGCTGACGCGTTCAACCGGGTGCGTAACCAGCAGAAACCTATTACCGCCGACAGCAAGGAACCGATCAGGATCCCCAGTTTCGCCCAGTTAATCAGCTCAGGATCGACGTTCCCAAACGCCAGGCTGGCGATGAAAATTGACATCGTAAAGCCAATGCCGCACAGAATGCCGACCGCCATAATTTGCTGGAAGTTCGTTCCCTCCGGCAATTGCGCCACCTTAAGGCGTAACGCCAGCCAGCAAAACAGGCTGATACCCAGCGGTTTGCCGATCAACAGGCCGGCAATGATCCCCAGCGGTAACACCGAGGTCAGTCCATCAACAGTAACGCCCTGCAATGAAACGCCCGCGTTAGCGAAGGCAAACAGCGGCAGGATCAGGTATGCCACCCACGGGTGCAGAACATGCTCCAGTCGCTTCGCCGGTGAACGCCCGTGTTTTTCCTTCAACGGAATGAAGAAGCCGACGATCACGCCCGCCAGCGTCGCATGCACGCCTGACTTCAGTACGGCCGTCCACAACACTACGCCAACCAGAATATAAATACCGGTGCGTCTTACACCGCACAGATTCAATGCCGCCAGAACGAGGATCGCGCACGCGGCTACGCCCAGCGACAACAGCGAGAGATCGCTGGTATAGAACAGCGCGATGATGACGATAGCGCCGAGGTCATCGATAATCGCCAGCGCCATCAGGAAAATTTTCAACGCCAGTGGAACACGACTGCCCAACAGCGCCAGCACGCCTAATGCAAAAGCGATATCCGTTGCCGACGGGATAGCCCACCCCTCACGGGTGACAGGGTCGGCATAGTTGAATGCCAGATACAGCAGCGCCGGGACAATCATGCCCCCGATTGCGGCAATGATCGGAAACGCCGCCTGACGCAGGCTGGCCAGTGAACCTTGCATCAACTCGCGCTTCACTTCCAGACCAATCAACAGGAAAAACACCGCCATCAACGCGTCGTTGATCCACAGCAGCATATTTTTGTTGATCTCAAGCGCGCCAACCCTTAGTTGAACGGGCGTTTCCAGAAAGGCGTGGTACCATCCACTGGTCACCCCGATATTTGCCATCAGCATAGCGACCACGGCAGCGATGATCAGAATGATGCCCCCCGAGGCGTCACTACTAAAAAAACGATGCAGATGTTTCACTTTTATTCTCTCTATTGGGTGAATACTTCGTAAATACTATCTTACACCCTCAAAAAGCTCGTTAAAATTAGATTATTCATGATGAATAGGTCGGTTTTTACGATGATATCTTCATTGCTCAGGCAACGTGCCTGGCAGGACAATGCGCGAGATCATGCTTCAAATCTCACCTGGCCTTGGCCATGAGTTTGTGAAGCTCTGCGTCGTTTCAACAGAACATCAACCTATTCTTGATATCGACTATTTATTAATAATATTTAATATCGGTCATTTGCCATAGAGAGTATAGGCAAGTTGGCACAATCAATAACGACAACTAAAAGCACAGCAATTGCTTTTTATTACAACTTCCACTAAAAACAGAATATTAGCTACGCTCAACTCCCGCCATAAACCGTGATTAAACGCTCTATATTAAAATAATTCATAGTGCAGACAATTCTCATCTATTGAAGAATACAAAATCTCCGCCTACGATGCAGAACCCACAGGAAACCAATGGTAAATAGAATCATGACCATATATACAATCAACAATCAATGTACTTATGATGATAAAACTCATGAAATCAAAAATCTGAAAAGCTCAGATAGATTAATAATGACAAGTATGAGGGTAAGATGTCTAAGATATATGATCCAAAATTCACACGAGGAAGTTATTCACAAGAAACAGCTTGCGCAGGCTCTATGGGGAGAACGCTGCCAGTTTGTGAACGACGCAAACCTGACTCAGCTACTATATTTATTGCGTAGAGATCTCAGAGAATGTGGTCTGCATGATTTTTTCTCTACCATCCCGAGGCTAGGTGTAAAAGTTAATGCTGACATCATTATCAATAAACCGGTGAAAAAATTATGGCTTCATCAGCGGTTGTGTAAAAACATACTATTTATTACTGTGTTAATTATTTTCTCCGTTCTGGCATTCATATTCATTCATTAATCACTGGGTCAATCATTAGAACCTATAACAGGCATCTCATAATGGACATAGGGATATGTCATGACATTTTATTTTTATCAAGAATAGATTGCAGTAATAGAATAAAATCTTTTGCTACTTGATAACGCTCACTTTTAACAGATATGCAGGCATAGACAGGCAATTTTTTAAATGAAAACTCACTGGGTGGTCGCATAATTTTCACTTTGTAATTTCTGACATCACGAAAATACAAAGCATAATTTAAAGGTACCAGCGCAATCATATCGCTTCGTTCCACAACATTAAAAACCCCAACTAATGAATCACTATGATAACCCGCATTCCTGCGTCCTTTGCAAAAAACTGTGTTCTCATACAAATCAACCACGTCCGCCGCTGCTGGGGTAAAGATATCCGTATGATACATTGCATGTTTACTGGCATAGAAATTATGCAGCGACAGTGCATCTAACTCATACAGTAAATTATGACTACCACATATGCACACATAGTCTTCAATATAATCAATAAGATGAACATCTACCAAATGATGTTCAATGGCTGTGAGACCAAAAGAAATATCGATCCGTCCCTTTATCAGCATCGTACTTAACGCGTTTTTTTCATTTTTCCTGGCTGAGTAGTGGTTAATAATATAATTACTGAATAAATCGCAATCATTAAATACAGAAAAGTAGTAACTCTCAATAATATCACCCCCTAAAATAATGATCTCATTATCTTCTTTGGCGTGATGTTGGCTATTGAGGGTTGCATCGATAGCAGAAATAACTTGCCGAAACACCTGGTGCAAATCTTTTCCTGCCACAGTTGGCACCAGACCATCTCGGGTTCTGATAAAGAGATCTTCGTCATAGATGGTGTGCAGCCTGACAAGAGCATGAGAAACCGCCGCTGGCGTCACCTCCAATTTTTGAGCTGCCCGGGTTGCATTTCCCTCCGTGATAACAGCATCAAATACTTTAATCAGGTTGAAATCAAGATTTTGGTAATGTTTCTTTCCAACAACCATTCACGTATCCCTGTATCAATATGAAAATTTTATCGCGGCAACAGATTACCTTCGGGGATAATTTATTACAATAAAATTACCAGATAACAAGTTATAAATAAACAATACTATTGTAATTACCTACTTTATAAGTATCAGACTCGCCATCAAGATTCATAGCGTAAATGCATGTACAAAAAACGCACATCAACCGTAATAAAAAAAGATAAAAACATTATCACAATTGTTGTTTATCTAAATTAACAATAAATGATTTCTCAACACTCAGGACTTAATCTAGCCTAAAGTCTGATATTAACCAACGAGTGGATTTACAGGCGGCATATTAAATACTGATAACCTGTATTTTCTTATTATGTTAGTGAGGCGCAATAAATTAATGAAACAGTATAAAATCAACGATACGATTATTTATAATGAGTCATTACGAGAAATCACATCATTACAAGATAAAACGATAATAAAAATGACGCATATGCGGGCACAATGCTTAAGCTTTTTGCTTCGCAATGCAAAGCGAGATCTGATTACGCGCGAGATGGTCACAGAAGCCGTCTGGGGGCAAAAAGGGAAATTTATCAGTGACGCCAGCCTGACCCAACTGCTTTATCTGTTACGTCGTGATTTAAAACAAATTGGTTTGGACGAATTGTTCACAACATTGCCACGCCAAGGATTAAAAATTAATGATGATATTAATATCACTTTCAATGATACCCCAACCAGCTATACCTCACCAGCAATAAAAAATAAAACATTACAGGCAATATTTCTAATCACTTTATTGCTCACAATTTCATTCGCACTTGTCAGATATATGTAGGCCAATTGGGGAAAACGCATCATGAATAAGACTCTGGAGAACATTTTGATACTGGAAGGGGGTTATGTTGATAACCCGAAAGACAAAGGTGGTGCAACCAACTGGGGAATTACTGAGGCAACCGCCCGTAAACATGGGTTCTTGAATGATATGCGAGATTTAACTCGCAGCGAAGCCTACGCTATCCTCGAAGAGGATTACTGGATTAAACCAGGGTTTAAAGATGTTGCAAACCTATCCGAATCTATTGCATTTGAGCTATGTGATGCGGCAGTCAACATTGGACAACATCATCCTGTTTTATGGTTACAGCGCTGGTTAAATGTTCTCAACCGAGAAGAGAGAAGCTATCAGGATATTGTCGTGGACGGAAAAATCGGCCCATACACCATGGCAACGCTGCAATATTACCTGACCGTACGTGGCAAAGAAGGTGAGGAGGTATTGGTGAAAGCGCTAAATTGTAGCCAGGGGGCCTGGTATCTGAGTCTCGCCGAGAAAAACCAACAAAATGAAGAATTTATTTATGGCTGGATGAAAAATCGAGTCTCATAACATACTCAATTATGTTATCCCCCGGCTCATGGAGGAGCCTGCTTAAAGAATAAAAGAATATTTAAGCTTTCGCATTATCAAGCATACGTTTTATCTTATCTCCAAGAACCTTCAGAATGGGTCCAGCAAAGACACCACCAAGGCCAGCGGCCAATAACACCATATTAAAGCTGAGCTCTTTTTCAATCGCCAGAGCACTCAACAGGAAGCTGGTAAAACACGAAATAACCATCTGTGTTAAGCAATACCTGATTTTATCGAAAATACTTCGTTTTTCTCTATTTTCTTTTCTCAGCAGAAAGCTGACTACACCTCCCCAGGCGCCAATTGCAATTACCGTCATTAACACTTCCAGTTCCAGCAGCACAACTTCAGACGTAGCTAAATGATTTGAAATAGCCATGATTAACACTCCAGTTTTTAGCGAAATAGTGTTTACAGCTGGAGTTTATGCGCATTAATAAGATGAGAAAAATCACAGTGCATCATCTGTCAGCACAGCGTATCAAAGAAGAGAAATGATATTTCTCATGCACGGCATTAAGGCATGAAAATCGATAGCGAATTAGGCATTACGTTGAGGATAAAAAAACCTGGGCTATTTGCCCAGGTTCAGAGGAGTTCAACACTGAAGCTTAGCGCGTCAGATCGTCGAAGAACTTCTTCACACCATCGAAGAAGCTTTTAGAGCGCGGACTGTTTTGCTCGCCGGTCGGGCCGCCAAAGCTGTCCTGCAGATCTTTGAGCAGTTGCTTCTGCTTGTCGTTCAGGCCCACTGGGGTTTCAACCACCACGCGGCACAGCAGATCGCCCTGAGCGCCACCGCGTACAGACTTGACGCCCTTTCCACGCATGCGGAAAAGTTTGCCAGTTTGCGTTTCGCCCGGAATTTTTAACTTCACGCGACCGTCCAACGTCGGGACTTCAATTTCGCCGCCCAGCGCTGCCATCGCAAAGTTAATCGGTACTTCGCAGTACAGGTTATTGCCTTCACGTTCGAAAATTGGGTGCTGTTTCACCTGCACCTGAACATACAAATCACCCGCTGGCGCACCATGTTCACCGGCTTCACCTTCACCCGCTAAACGAATACGGTCGCCGGTATCAACCCCTGCCGGGATCTTAACGGACAGCGTTTTGCTTTTCTCAACGCGACCATGACCGTGGCATTTGTTGCACGGATCTTTGATCAGCGTACCGCGACCCTGACAGTGTGGACAGGTCTGCTGTACGGCAAAAAAGCCCTGACGCATCTGTACCTGACCGGAACCGTGACAGGTTGGACAGGTCTGCGGCTGAGTCCCTGCCTTCGCACCGCTGCCGTGGCAGACATCACACTCTTCCAGCGTCGGAATACGGATCTCTTTGGTGACGCCACGCACGGCTTCTTCCAGAGTGAGATCCATGTTGTAACGTAAATCAGCACCACGTGAGGCGCGCTGACGACCACGACCGCCGCCAAAGATATCGCCAAACACGTCACCAAAGATATCGCTGAAGTCAGCCCCGCCGCCAAAACCGCCGCCGCCGCCCATGCCGCCTTGCTCAAACGCTGCATGGCCGTACTGATCGTAAGCCGCACGTTTTTGCGCATCGGTCAGGATCTCGTACGCTTCTTTGATCTCTTTAAACTTGGCTTCGGCCTCTTTATCACCCTGGTTGCGGTCCGGGTGATATTTCATGGCCAGGCGCTTGTAGGCCTTTTTGATTTCACGCTCTTCCGCTGATTTGGAAACGCCTAAAATCTCGTAATAGTCTTGCTTAGCCATCTCTTTTTATCTGCCCCTAACATGCGTGCACGGGCGGAGAGGAAACCTCTTCGCCCGTGCCAGTAATTACCCGTTCAAAGGGCGATTATTTTTTGTCTTTCACTTCTTCAAACTCGGCGTCGACAACGTCGTCATCTTTCGCGTTGTTTGCAGAAGCATCAGCGCCTGCTGCGCCAGCCTGCTGCTGTGCGTGCTGCTGCTGAGCGATTTCCATCAGTTTCTGGGAAACCTGTGCCAGCGCCTGCATTTTCGCTTCGATATCTGCTTTGTCTTCGCCTTTCAGAGAAGTTTCCAGCGCGGACAGTGCAGACTCAATGGCAGTTTTGTCATCAGCCGGCAGTTGGTCGCCTGCTTCTTCAACCTGCTTACGAGTGCTGTGCAGCAGATGGTCACCCTGGTTACGGGTCTGAACCAGCTCTTCAAACTTACGGTCAGATTCTGCGTTCGCTTCTGCTTCGCGAACCATTTTCTGAATTTCTTCTTCGTTCAGACCAGAAGAAGCCTTGATGGTGATCTTCTGCTCTTTACCGCTGTTTTTGTCTTTCGCGGAAACGTGCAGGATACCGTCGGCATCGATGTCAAAAGTCACTTCGATCTGCGGCATACCGCGCGGAGCCGGGCTGATACCATCCAGGTTAAATTGACCCAGATCTTTGTTATCAGCGGCACGTTTACGTTCACCCTGCAGCACGTGGATGGTTACCGCAGACTGGTTGTCTTCAGCGGTAGAGAACACCTGGCTGTGCTTGGTCGGGATAGTGGTGTTTTTCGCGATCAGTGGAGTCATTACGCCACCCATGGTTTCGATACCCAGAGACAGCGGGGTAACGTCCAGCAGCAGCACGTCTTTCACATCACCGGTCAATACACCACCCTGAACGGCAGCACCGATTGCCACTGCTTCGTCCGGGTTAACGTCTTTACGCGGCTCTTTACCGAAGAATTCAGCAACTTTCTTCTGTACCATCGGCATACGAGTCTGACCACCGACCAGGATAACGTCCTGAACGTCGGAAACAGACAGACCAGCGTCCTGCAGAGCGACTTTCAGCGGCTCGATAGAACGGTTAACCAGGTCTTCAACCAGGCTTTCCAGTTTCGCACGGGTCACTTTAATGTTCATGTGTTTCGGACCGGTCGCGTCTGCAGTGATGTACGGCAGGTTCACGTCGGTCTGCTGAGCGGAAGACAGTTCGATCTTCGCTTTCTCAGCGGCTTCTTTCAGACGCTGCATCGCCAGCGGGTCGTTACGCAGGTCGATACCCTGATCTTTCTTAAATTCGTCAACCAGGTAGTTGATCATACGGCTGTCGAAGTCTTCACCGCCCAGGTGGGTATCACCGTTGGTTGCCAGAACTTCGAAGGTTTTTTCGCCGTCAACTTCGTCGATTTCGATAATAGAGATATCGAAAGTACCACCACCGAGGTCATAAACCGCGATAGTACGGTTGCCGACTTCTTTATCCAGACCGTAAGCCAGCGCGGCTGCGGTCGGTTCGTTGATGATACGTTTGACTTCCAGACCTGCGATACGACCGGCGTCTTTGGTTGCCTGACGCTGAGCATCGTTAAAGTATGCAGGTACGGTGATAACCGCTTCAGTTACCGGTTCACCCAGGTAATCTTCAGCCGTTTTCTTCATTTTTTTCAGCACTTCAGCAGAAATCTGCGGCGGTGCCATTTTCTGACCTTTTACGTCAATCCATGCATCACCGTTGTCAGCACCGATGATTTTGTACGGCATGATGGCTTCATCACGCTGTACTTCTTCGTCCTGGAAGCGGCGGCCAATCAGGCGTTTAATCGCAAACAGGGTGTTTTGCGGGTTTGTCACTGCCTGACGTTTAGCCGGCTGACCAACCAGAGTTTCACCATCCTGGGTATAAGCAATGATAGAAGGCGTGGTGCGATCGCCCTCGGCGTTCTCCAGCACACGTGCAGTAGTGCCATCCATAATCGCTACACAAGAGTTGGTAGTACCCAGGTCGATACCAATAATTTTACCCATCTAAACGTCTCCACTAAAAATTCGGTCATCATGTGGTTGTGAATCTGTAATAAGGGCGAAACGTGCGGTTTCAACTACCCTGAATCGTTTTTTTTCAGACTCACCACTGCGGTTGTCTACAAGATGGGGTCGTAACCCACTTCATCAAGGGGGGAATGAAAATTTTTTTTAGCCTTGTGGCAATAAAATCACAGAAAAAAGGCTAAAAGATAAAAAATGAATAGTTGCCAACCAGAATTAATTCACACCAGCAATTAAATAAATAAAGCCATTCACATAAAAATTGTAATAAAAAGAAAAGATTACGAGCATGAATCATTTTTCCGACAGCGGTAAGATGGTCTGAAGTCACACACTTTTGCAGCCGTCAAAGAGAAATCCCATGAAATCCTCGTTAACCCTTTCCGCCAGCCTGTTTATGGGCCTGCTGCTGAGCAGCGCCGCGCACGCTAACGATCATAAAGTTTTGGGTATGATTGCCATGCCCCGTAACGAAACCAACGATCTGACCCTAAAACTTCCCGTTTGTCGCGTGGTGAAACGCATTCAACTCACGGCCGATCATGGTGATTTACAGCTCAGTGGCGCATCTGTTTATTTCAAGGCTGCCCGCATGTCCAGCCAAAGTCTGAATGTGCCTTCCTCCATCAAAGAAGGGCAAACGACCAACTGGATCAACATTAATAGTGACAACGACAATAAGCGCTGCGTCAAAAAAATCACCTTCTCCGGCCATACGGTGAACTCCTCTGATATGGCGACGCTGAAAATCATCGGCGACGACTAATTCCGCACACTTTTATTCAGAAGCCATAGAAAACATGAATGTCACGTATTTGAATGACGACGACCTCGACTTTCTTCAGCATTGTAGTGAGGAGCAACTCGCCAATATTACCCGCCTGCTCACGCATAATGAAAAAGGGAAAGCCCGTCTGTCGAGCGTACTAAACCACAACGATTTATTTAAATCGATGGAAGGACACCCGGAACAACATCGTCGCAACTGGCAGCTGATTGCCGGCGAGCTTCAGCATTATGGCGGCGACAGCATTGCCAATAAACTCCGCGGCCATGGAAAACTGTATCGGGCGATTTTGCTGGATGTTTCGAAGCGTCTGAAGCTGAAAACCGACAAAGAGATGTCCACATTCGAAATTGAACAATATCTGCTGGAACACTTTTTACGTAATGCCTGGCAAAAAATGGATACGGAACACAAGCGGACTTTTTTACAGGCCGTTGATGCAAAAGTCTCTGAACTTGAAGAACTTTTGCCACTATTAATGAAGGACCGTCATCTGGCGACAGGTGTATCTCACCTGCTCTCCAGCCAGCTTAGCAAGATCCTAAGAACACACGCCGCCGTCAGCGTCATCGGACACGGATTACTGCGTGGAGCCGGACTTGGCGGCCCGGTCGGCGCCGCATTAAACGGAGTTAAAGCGGTGAGCGGCAGCGCCTATCGCGTGACGATTCCGGCGGTACTTCAAATCGCCTGCCTGCGCAGAATGATCGCCCACGCGCAAGCGTGATGCCCATCACAGGGAAAATAATTCATTTTCCCTTCGTTAGATCATAGACAGTGCCCTCTCCCCTGATTATCATGCCGCGCCCCGAAGACTGCGATCGTTATTCGGGGAAACTATTTCACCATTCAATCAATGATGATTTTGAGGAATTATGGGCAACACTAAGTTGGCTAATCCGGCACCGCTGGGCCTGATGGGCTTTGGCATGACCACCATTCTGCTTAACCTGCACAACGCGGGTTTCTTCGCCTTTGACGTTATTATTCTGGCGATGGGCATTTTCTACGGCGGTATCGCGCAAATTTTTGCCGGTCTGCTGGAATATAAAAAAGGCAACACCTTCGGTTTAACCGCCTTTACCTCCTACGGTTCGTTCTGGCTGACGCTGGTTGCGATCCTGATCATGCCGAAAATGGGCCTGGCGGATGCAACCAATGGTCAGTTCCTGGGCGTGTATCTGGGTCTGTGGGGCGTCTTCACTCTGTTCATGTTCTTCGGCACGCTGAAAGCGGCTCGTGCGTTGCAGTTTGTCTTCCTGAGCCTGACGGTGCTGTTCGCGCTGCTGGCCGTTGGCAACATTGCAGGTAACGAAGCGATCATTCACGTTGCTGGCTGGGTTGGCTTAGTGTGTGGCGCAAGCGCCATTTACCTGGCGATGGGTGAAGTGCTGAACGAACAGTTTGGCCGTACCATCCTGCCGATTGGTGAAGCGCACTAATCTGACGTTATCCCCCCCCTGACGGGGGGATATTCCTTACAAGCGCTGTAACTCTGCCTGCACGTTCGAATCGCGATGATAAATATCCTGTCGCAGCCAAATTCCCAGACCTAACCCCACCAGCGATAGCGCCAGCACATACCAGGCCGGAGCCATTGGCGACACGCTCATTAACATCGTCACGGCGATTGGCGTCAGACCACCAAAAATGGCGTACGACACGTTGTAAGAGAAGGATATTCCGGTAAAGCGGACTTCCGCCGGAAACGCTCGAACCATGACATAAGGCACAGCCCCCACCACGCCAACGCACAACCCCACCAGCCCATACAACAGGAACAAGTGCTGAGGATGGCTGCCGGTCAGGTGATAGAAAAACCAGCTTGAACAGGCCAACAGCAGGCTGCCGACAATAAAGGTTTTGCTGGCGCCGACCCGGTCGACAATAAACCCAGCCAGCAGACAACCCACGCACAGCATAATAGTCGCGACACTGTTGGCTTGTAACGTCAACGCTGGCGCAAAGCCATACTGTTTCTGCAACCACACTGGCGACATCAGGATCACCACCACAATCCCGGCCGACAACAACCAGGTCAGCAGCATGGAAATGACCACCGCTTTTTTATGTTTGCTCACCACCGACTTCACCGGTAGTTCTTGCGCCAGCGCTTTACGTTGCTGCATTTCGAGGAATATAGGCGTCTCCTGCAGCCAGCGGCGCAGGTACATTGCCACCAGCCCAAATACGCCCCCCAGCAGGAATGGAATACGCCAGCCGTAGTCATGCACCGCCTGCTGCGTCAGGCTGGTGTTCACCAGCGTCGCAACTACCGACCCCAGCAGAATTCCCACCGTCAGCCCGGCGGTTAGCGTGCCACAGGCAATGCCGATGCGGCGCTCCGGTACGTGCTCCGCCACGAACACCCACGCGCCCGGCACTTCTCCGCCGATGGCAGCGCCTTGCAAAATGCGCATCAGCAGTAACAGCAGCGGCGCGAGGATCCCCATTGAGGCGTAAGTAGGCAATAGCCCAATCGCCAGCGTTGGTATCGCCATCAGCAAAATGCTCAGGGTAAACATTTTCTTGCGCCCGACCAGATCGCCAAAGTGCGCCATGATAATGCCACCCAGCGGACGCGCCAGATATCCGGCGGCAAAAATGCCGAAGGTTTGCACCTGACGTAGCCATTCAGGGATGTCTGCCGGAAAGAAGAGTTCGCCAACAACAGCGGCAAAGAAGACGAAGATAATGAAATCATAAAACTCAAGCGCACCGCCGAGGGCAGCAAGCGTAAGGGTTTTATAATCCTGGCGATTCAGCGGTCGAGTGTGTTGTGACATAGCAAACCATGAGTCAGTGGAGTAATTGAATCTGTCTGTCGATATATGTAAAGCAAAAATTACTATATCGTAAACAATTCAATACTCCACTATCATCGTCATTTATGTCACGATCGCGCCACCTTCAGGGATTTGTATCGCGAATTGCGCTTTTAGGACGAAAAGATGCTACAACAGCCGGTGCGGTTTCCACATACGGCCCATCCAACAACTGTATACAATACGGTACACTTGCAAAAATACCCGGTACGATAACTTTACCGTCGGCATCTTTCACACCTTCCAGCGTTTCTTTGATCGACTTCGGCTGTCCAGGCAGATTCAGGATCAGCGCCTGCTTGCGAATCACGCCAACCTGGCGGGAGAGAATAGCCGTTGGCACAAAATGCAGGCTTATCTGGCGCATCTGCTCGCCAAAGCCCGGCATCTGGCGGTCGGCTACGGCCAGCGTGGCATCAGGCGTCACGTCGCGACGGGCCGGACCCGTTCCGCCGGTAGTCAGCACCAGATGACAGCTCATTTCATCCACCAGCTCGCATAAGGTCTGTTCGATGATCGCCTGTTCATCCGGGATCAACCGCGTTTGCAGCTCAAAAGGGGTGGTAAGGGCAGACGCCAGCCACTCTTCAAGGGCCGGGATACCTTTATCCTGGTAAACGCCGCTGGAAGCACGGTCAGAAATGGAAACCAGGCCAATGCGTAAAGTATTCATGATTATTCCGTTTAAACAGTCTCGTTAAACAGAATGATACACTGCGAAGGGAAGGACAGACAGGTTTCAGAAGAGGTAGCGTGACCCATATCAGGGCCACGCGCTAATGATTACAGCAGATCGCCGATCATTTTTTCCAGTTTACCCTGGTCTACAGCAAACTTACGGATACCGTCCGCCAGTTTGTCTACAGCCATCGGATCCTGGTTGTGCTGCCACAGGAACTCAGCTTCAGTGATGCGTGCAGGGCGCGCTTTCACTTCGCCGGAGAAGGACAGTTTACGTTCGATAGCGCCTTCGCTTTCCGCCAGCTCTTTCAGCAGTGCCGGTGCAATCGTCAGACGATCGCAGCCTGCCAGCTCAATGATTTCGCCAATGTTACGGAAGCTCGCACCCATCACCACAGTTTCGTAACCGTGTTGTTTGTAGTACTCGTAGATTTCCGTTACGGAAACCACACCCGGATCTTCTGCCGGTGCATACTCTTTTTTGTCGGTGTTGGCTTTGTACCAGTCAAGAATACGGCCAACGAACGGAGAAATCAGGTATACGCCAGCTTCTGCACATGCACGCGCCTGCGCGAAAGAGAACAGCAGAGTCAGGTTACAGTTGATGCCTTCTTTTTCCAACTGCTCAGCGGCACGGATGCCCTGCCAGGTTGAAGCCAGTTTGATCAGAATGCGATCGTTGCTGATGCCAGCATCGTTGTACATTTTGATCAAGCGTTTTGCTTTTGCGATAGACGCGTCGGTGTCGTAGGACAGACGAGCGTCAACTTCAGTGGAGATACGACCCGGGACCAGTTTCAGGATCTCCAGACCGATATTTACTGCCAGTTTGTCGGTCGCGTCGACGACCTGCTGCGCACGGTCGTTGCTCTGCTGCTTAGCCCAGGCTACAGCGTCATCAATCAGCTTGCGGTATTCCGGGATCTGCGCTGCGTTAAGAATGAGAGAAGGGTTAGTTGTGGCATCCTGAGGCTGATACAGCTTCATTGCCGCGATGTCTCCGGTGTCGGCCACTACTGTGGTGAACTGACGAAGGGAGGTCAATTTGTCCGTCATGATAGCGATTCTCTTTAAACAGCTTGTTAGGGGGATGTAACCGATCTTCCCTGATGATAGCACGACGCACTCTCAGCGCAACCGCCTGGATTGTCCGACCAGCCGCTCAGCCCTGATTACGCATCTCAAAGCCCGAGATGCGCAATTAAGGATATAACGATTGTTATGATAAACTCCCGCAATCAATCACCTTTCAAGGTATATACTGGTCGATTATTGGAAGCGCTTACACGGAAATCCTCGCGCTAACCGGCATCAACAAGAGGGATGTTAATGCCTGATTTTTTCTCATTTATTAATGAAATACTCTGGGGATCGGTGATGATCTACCTCCTGCTTGGCGCAGGATGTTGGTTCACCTGGCGTACAGGGTTCGTTCAGTTTCGCTACATTCGCCAGTTTGGCAAAAGTCTTAAAAATAGCATCAGCCCGCAGCCGGGTGGTTTAACTTCCTTTCAGGCTTTATGCACCAGTCTTGCCGCACGAATCGGTAGCGGCAATCTGGCAGGCGTGGCGTTGGCGATTGCCGCCGGCGGCGCGGGAGCCGTTTTCTGGATGTGGGTTTCGGCGGTTATTGGCATGGCAACGTCATTTGCCGAGTGCTCGCTTGCCCAACTGTACAAAGAACGCGACAGCAAGGGACAGTTTCGCGGCGGTCCTGCGTGGTATATGGCGCGTGGGCTGGGCATGCGCTGGATGGGCGTGCTTTTTGCCATCTTTTTACTCATTGCCTACGGGCTGATTTTTAACAGCGTTCAGGCAAATTCAGTCTCTCGTGCGCTAACCTTTGCGTTTGATATCCCTCCCCTCTTCTCCGGTATCACCCTGGCAATCGTGTCATTGCTGGCAATCGTCGGCGGCATTAAAGGCGTTGCCCGCCTGATGCAATGGTTCGTTCCGATGATGGCTCTGCTGTGGGTCGGTTGCAGTATCATCATCTGCCTTTGGCATTTCGGGCAGCTTCCCGGCATTATCATGACCATTATAAAAAGCGCTTTCGGCTGGCAGGAGGCCGCGGCCGGTGCCGCCGGGTATACGCTAAGCCAGGCCATTGCCAGCGGCTTTCAACGCGGTATGTTTTCTAATGAGGCCGGGATGGGATCAACTCCGAATGCCGCCGCCTCGGCAGCGTCCTGGCCCCCGCATCCGGCGGCACAAGGCATTGTGCAAATGATCGGAGTATTAGTTGATACGCTGATTCTCTGTACCGCCAGCGCGATGATCGTTCTGTTGGCAGGCAATGGCACCAGCTATGTGCCAATGGAAGGCATCCAACTGCTTCAGAAAGCGATGGTAACGCTCACGGGGGAATGGGGAGCCGGATTTGTGGCTTTCATTGTGATTCTGTTTGCCTTTAGCTCTATCGTCGCCAACTACATCTACGCGGAAAATAACCTGGTTTTCCTGAAGATGGACAACATGCGCGTCATCTGGCTATTACGGATCGCCACCGTTAGCACCGTGGTCGGCGGAACGTTAATCAGTGTCCCGCTGGTCTGGCAATTGGCCGACATCATTATGGCCTGTATGGCCATCACTAACCTGACGGCGATTTTGCTGCTTTCTCCAGTTGTACATACCATCGCCAGCGACTATCTGCGCCAGCGTAAACTCGGGGTGCGCCCGCAATTCGATCCGCGCCGTTATCCTGATATCAGACAACAGCTTGCGCCCGAAAGCTGGGATGAAACGCCGCGCGAATAGCGCGGCAATCGCAACCATCGATCAATTCAGTCGTTTTTTTTGCTAAAGTCGCAGTAAATTTCCTGCAAGGACTGGATATGCTGATTCTGATTTCACCTGCAAAAACGCTCGACTACCAAAGTCCGCTGGCAACGACACGTCATACGTTGCCCGAACTGCTGGATCACTCCCAGCAGCTTATTCACGTGGCGCGCCAGCTCTCTGCCCCGCAGATTGGCAAGCTGATGGGGATTAGCGACAAGCTGGCGGATCTGAATGCCACGCGTTTCCATGACTGGCAGCCTGACTTCACACCGGAAAACGCGCGCCAGGCCATTCTGGCGTTTAAAGGCGACGTGTATACCGGGCTGCAGGCTGAAACCTTCAGTGAGGCGGATTTCGACTTCGCTCAGCAGCATTTACGCATGTTGTCCGGGCTTTACGGCGTTTTGCGTCCGCTGGATTTGATGCAGCCTTACCGTCTGGAAATGGGCATTCGCCTGGCCAATGCGAAGGGTAAAGATCTCTACCAGTTCTGGGGAGATATCATCACCGATAAACTTAATGAAGCACTTGAAGCGCAAGGCGACAGCGTGGTGATTAACCTCGCCTCGGATGAGTATTTTAAATCCGTGAAGCCGAAAAAGCTCAACGCAGAGCTTATCAAACCGGTCTTCCTTGATGAGAAGAACGGCAAGTTCAAAGTCATCAGCTTCTATGCCAAAAAAGCGCGCGGCCTGATGAGTCGCTACATTATTGAGAATCGCTTAACGCAGCCAGAACAACTGACCGCTTTTAACAGCGAAGGTTATTTCTTTGATGAAGAAGCGTCAGGGAATGGCGAACTGGTGTTTAAACGCCACGAGCAGTAGCGTACATGCCGGATAGCGGGGCCCGCTAAGCAAAGCGCCAGCGGGCACCACCGTTAACCGCGAGTCATCATCAGCTTACGCAGCGCAGCAAAATCAGCAGGCAGGTGATGAGAAAGCAGCGGCAGGTCCGCGCGTTCCGCCAGCTCTTTTGGCAGAGCCAGCTTCAGGTCAAGAATCTCTTCAACGCTTTCTTTAAACTTCGCCGGATGCGCAGTACCGAGGAACAGGCCGTACTCGCCAGGGTTCAACTGGTCGCGCAGCGCACGGTACGCCACCGCCGCATGCGGTTCTGAGGTGTACCCCATCTCATGCAGCTCACGCATCGTATCCTGCGTCGTAGCATCATCAACGGCAGCATAACCCAGCTCATTCAGGCGCCAGATTTTACGGCGGAACAGTTCTTCCACGCGCGGCCAGTTGTTCGGCTGGCTGACATCCATCGCATTCGACAACGTCGCCTGAGTCGCTTTCGGCGCCCACTCACCTTGTGCAAGGAAACGCGGAACCGTATCGTTGACGTTGGTCGCCGCAATAAAACGTTTCACCGGCAAGCCCAGCGATTTCGCCAACAGCCCGGCGGTTAAATCGCCAAAGTTACCGCTGGGAACGGAGATTACCAGTTGATTACGCGCCTCTTGCGGCAGTTGGGCCACGGCCTCAAAGTAATAACAGATTTGCGCCAGCAGACGGCTGATGTTGATCGAGTTAGCCGAGTTCAGCCCCAGAGCCGTCTTCAGTTCTTCGTCATCAAACGCCTGTTTCACCAGCGCCTGGCAGGCATCAAAATCGCCATCAATTGCTACAGTTTCAATATTGCCGCCCAGCGTACAGAACAGTTTTTCCTGTAATGGGCTGATCTTGCCGTTGGGGTAGAGGATTACCACGCGCACATTTTTCAGGCCATAAAAGGCATGTGCGACCGCCGCCCCAGTGTCTCCGGAGGTCGCCGTCAGAATGGTGACCGGTTTGTCGCCGCTGATATGCGTCAGCATCTGCGCCATAAAGCGACCGCCAAAGTCTTTAAATGCAAGCGTTGGGCCGTGGAACAGTTCCAGACAGCCGACATCCGCAGCAACCTGGGCCACCGGCGCCGGGAAGGCAAACGCCGCGCGCACGCGCTGTTCCAGGATCTCCTGAGGGATCTCATCCCCGATAAATGCGGAAAGGATCTTCGCGCTGCGGCTAACGAAATCCAGGTCCAGCATCTCATCAACTTCTGTCAGATTGAATTCCGGCAAATCGTGCGGAAAAAACAATCCCTGATTCTTGCCAAGTCCTTGCGTGACGGCCTGCGCAAAGCTGACCTGTTCGTTGTGATCTTTCAGATTATACAGTTTCATTGATTATCCCAGTACCCGTGCGCCCGCCGTGTCCAGCCGGCAAATATGAACAAAGCCTTCCTGATTTTGCAGATAATTTTTCCCCAGCCAATCTGCTACGCGCTGCGCTGTATCCGGTTTGTCGCACAAGGCAAACAGCGTCGGCCCCGACCCGGAGATACCGCTGGCCAGCGCGCCGATTTCCGCTACCGCCTGACGCGCCTGGCTAAAGCCTGGCAGCAAGCGGGTACGGTACGGCTCAGCAATGACATCTTTCATCAGCTTCGCAGCAAGCCCAGGCTGACGGGAATAGCAGGCATGAATAAATCCAGCCAGATGTCGCCCGTGGGCGATACAGTCCTGACGGCGATACTGCGCAGGTAAAATCGCCCGTGCTTCTGCCGTTGACACTTTAATCCCCGGATACGCCAGTACCCACAGCCACTCATCAAAGCCTGGCACCTGCTGGCTGATAATGCCGTTTTCTTCGATCATTAACTGCATGCCGCCCAAAAAGCACGGGGCGACGTTATCGTAATGAATACTGCCGGAGATACGCCCTTCCAGCTCGCCCATTATCGCTAACAGGCGCGTATCGTTGAGCGGCTTACCGCAGTGTTCGTTCATAGCGACTAACGCCGCCACGACGGAACAGGCGCTGGAGCCTAACCCGGAGCCAATCGGCATATTTTTTTCCAGCGTCATCGCCACCGGAACGCTTTTACCCAGCTCCTGACAGAATCGCTCCCAGCACTGGTAGACAATATTTTCTCGCGGCTCAGGCGGCAGTTTGTTGGCAAAGCGCCCGAGGTTGTTCAGGCTGAAATGGTCGGCCGCCTCAACGGACACCACATCTCCCAACAGCGAACCGTCCACCGGGGTTACCGCCGCGCCGAGCACATCAAACCCGACGCTCATATTGGCACTGGAAGCCGGGGCATAAACTCTCACCATGTCAGACTCCTAACTTCCATGAAAGGGTGCGTAGCAGGTCGGCAAAGACGCCCGCCGCCGTCACATCGTTACCCGCGCCGTATCCGCGCAGAACCAACGGTAACGGCTGATAGTAGTGGCTATAGAATGCCAGCGCGTTTTCACCGTTTTTCACTTTGAACAGCGGATCGTTGCCGTCCACTGCATCAATTTTCACGCGACAAACGCCGTCCTCTTCAATATTGCCAACATAGCGCAATACTTTCCCCTCATCACGGGCTTTCGCCACGCGCGCAGCAAAGGCGTCGTCCAGTTGCGACAATTTCGCCATAAACGCGGAAACATCACCGGAATCATCAAACTCTTTTGGCAGGACCGGCTCAATGACAATGTCAGAAAGCTCCAGCTCACGACCGGTTTCACGGGCCAGGATCAGCAGCTTACGCGCCACGTCCGTACCGGAAAGATCGTCACGCGGATCGGGTTCGGTATAGCCCAGTTCACGCGCCATTGTGGTGGCCTGGGAGAAGCTCATGCCTTCATCAAGCTTGCCGAAAATAAACGACAGCGAACCGGAAAGAATGCCTGAGAATCGTTGCAGTTCATCGCCCGCGCTGAGCAGATTTTGCAAGTTTTCAATAACCGGCAAGCCCGCGCCCACGTTGGTGTCGTACAGGAATTTACGACGCGACTTCGCCGCGGCAAAACGCAACTGATGGTAGTAATCCATCGACGACGTGTTGGCCTTTTTGTTCGGCGTGACCACATGGAAGCCTTCGCGCAGAAAGTCAGCATACTGATCCGCTACTGCCTGACTTGAGGTACAGTCGACAATCACCGGGTTGAGCAGATGATATTCTTTCACCAGACGAATGAGGCGCCCAAGGTTGAATGGCTCTTTCGCGCTTTCCAGCTCCGTCTGCCAGTTTTCCAGATTCAAACCGTGGACGTTGGTCAGCAGAGCCTTCGAGTTCGCCACCCCGCACACACGCAGATCGATATGCTTCTTTTTGAGCCAGGTCTGCTGACGTTTAAGCTGTTCCAGCAGCGCACCGCCCACTCCGCCTACGCCAATCACAAACACTTCAATCACCTGGTCGGTGTTGAACAGCATCTGATGGGTAACGCGTACGCCGGTGGTCGCGTCATCGTTGTTCACTACCACCGAAATAGAACGCTCGGACGACCCCTGGGCGATCGCCACGATGTTGATGTTCGCACGAGCCAGCGCGGCAAAGAATTTCGCCGAGATGCCGCGCAGCGTGCGCATACCATCGCCAACGACGGAGATGATAGCCAGTCGCTCAGTCACCGCCAGCGGCTCCAGCAGGCCTTCTTTCAGTTCGAGATAGAATTCATCCTGCATGGCGCGCTGCGCACGCGCGCAGTCGCCCTGTGGGACGCAGAAACTGATGCTGTATTCAGAAGAGGATTGGGTGATCAGCACTACCGAGATGCCCGCACGCGACATCGCGGCGAAAACGCGCGCCGCCATACCCACCATGCCTTTCATCCCAGGGCCGGAGACGCTAAACATCGCCATATTATTGAGGTTAGAAATGCCTTTTACCGGCAAATCGTCGTCATCACTGCTGGCACCGATCAACGTACCGGGCGCTTGCGGATTACCGGTATTTTTAATCAGGCACGGGATCTGGAACTGAGCAATAGGGGTAATGGTGCGCGGGTGCAGAACTTTGGCGCCGAAGTAAGAAAGCTCCATCGCTTCCTGATAAGACATCGACTTCAGCAGCCGGGCGTCGGGTACCTGACGCGGATCGCAGGTATATACGCCGTCAACATCGGTCCAGATCTCACAACAATCAGCGCGCAAACAGGCGGCCAGTACGGCGGCAGAGTAGTCAGAGCCATTACGCCCCAGCACCACTAATTCACCTTTCTCATTCCCCGCAGTAAATCCGGCCATCAGAATCATATGGTCAGCAGGAATACGGCTGGCGGCAATACGGCGCGTGGATTCGGCGATATCAACGGTAGATTCGAGGTAATGGCCTACTGCCAGCAATTTCTCCACCGGGTCAATGACCGTCACGTTGTGCCCGCGCGCTTCCAGCAGGCCTGCCATGATGGCGATCGACATTTTTTCACCACGGCAGATAAGCGCGGCATTGATACTGTCCGGGCACTGTCCCAGCAGGCTGATACCGTGCAGGACGTGCTTAATCTGGGCAAATTCTTGTTCAACAAAGGCTTTGAGCGGAGCCAGGGGGAAACCCGGCTGTGCGGCGGCCAGACCCACCAGCAGTTCAGAGAAAATGCGTTCGGCGTCGCTGATGTTGGCTAAAGCATCCTGACCACCGATGGTCTTTTCAATCATCGCCACCAGATGGTTGGTAATTTTTGCGGGGGCAGAGAGTACGGTCGCGACCTGCCCCTGTCTGGCATTGCTTTCCAAAATATCGGCAACCCGCAGAAAGCGCTCTGCATTTGCCACTGATGTACCGCCGAACTTCAACACTCGCATGGTTTACCTCATTGCCTTTGGTCGAAAAAAAAGCCCGCACTGTTTAGGTGCGGGCTTTTTCTTGTGTTTCCTGTACGCGTCAGCCCGCACCGTTACCTGTGGTAATGGTGATGGTTGTGGTAATAGTGATGCTGATGCGTTTCATGATGTTGTGTGCTCTGTAATTATTATCTGTCTGTGCTGTATTCTTTTAGGGTTAAAGTATCTGCTGACCTAAGTCAATAAATTTTTAAATTGATCACATTCCGAAACTTGTTCACGAGCGACTGCTTGCCCTTTTACTTTCAACCAAAACAGCATGTTCCCCCCACTTGAAGTCAGAATAAAAAACCACGTAACAAAAACTGCTCGAAATTTTATTTTGTGATGTTTTTTTCTATATCATGTAAAAAACGGTGCAACATTGCCGTGTCTCGCTGCCCTAACAGACCCATTCGCTGTTGCAGCCAGTCCGTCAGCTTGATGTCGTCAGAAACGTTCAGCGTGGCTAATAAACGTAAAATGCGCGCACGCAATGCCTGTAGCTGAAGCTCATCCGTCACCTCACTATTTTTAGCCGGTTGTTGTATTAAACCTGCTAATTGATAGCAATACACCATCACCGCCTGTCCCAAATTGAGTGAGGGATAGTCAGCCACCATAGGTACACCGGTGAGCACATCCGCCAGAGCCAATTCTTCGTTGGTCAGCCCCGAATCCTCGCGACCAAAAACCAGTGCGGCGTGTTCCATCCACGTTGATTTTTCCTGCAACAGGGGAACCAGTTCGACCGGCGTGGCGTAATAATGAAACTTCGCCCGGCTGCGCGCGGTGGTCGCGACGGTAAAATCCACGTCGTGGAGCGCCTCCGCTAACGTTGGAAAAACGTTAATATTATCAATAACATCGCCCGAACCATGCGCAACCCATCGCGTAGCGGTTTCCAGGTGGGCTTCGCTGTCAACGATCCGTAATTGGGTGAACCCCATAGTCTTCATAGCGCGGGCAGCCGCGCCGATATTTTCCGCTCTGGCGGGGGCAACCAGAATAATTGTTAAACGCATTTCGATACTCTTTTTGGCCAGTCTGCAAGGGATTATGTGACGTAGGTCAACATATTACGCTGCGCGAATTTACATATTTTTAACAGAAATCACTGAAAAAGCATTTCGCATACGTTAAAAAATGCTAAACTATTTCCAGGCTGTACTATTGCTTTTTATGTTAACAAAAGTTGCATATCCCTCTGTTTATCCATGATAATTTAATTTAAAATGGATCGCACTGGTTGGATTCATTACATTTATTAATTTGCTCGTGCAACTAGTTGTAATATTGCAATTTTGTGATGAAAGCAAACATTTGGATACGTTGATTTCATCAAACTGTTAACGTGCTACAATTGAACTTGATATATGTCAACGAAGCGTAGTTTTATTGGGTGTCCGGCATGTCTTAGCCTGTTATGTTGCTGTTAAAATGGTTAGGATGACAGCCGTTTTTGACACTGTCGGGTCCAGAGGGAAACTACCCACGACCAAGCTAATGATGTTGTTGACGTTGATGGAAAGTGCATCAAGAACGCAATTACGTACTTTAGTCATGTTACGCCGATCATGTTAATTTACGGCATGCATCAGGCAGGTCAGGGACTTTTGTACTTCCTGTTTCGATTTAGTTGGCAATTTAGGTAGCAAACATGCAGACCCCGCACATTCTTATCGTTGAAGACGAGTTAGTAACACGCAACACGTTGAAAAGCATTTTCGAAGCAGAAGGCTATGATGTATTCGAAGCGACAGATGGCGCGGAAATGCATCAGATTCTCTCTGAATATGACATCAACCTTGTGATTATGGATATCAATCTGCCTGGGAAAAATGGCCTGCTGTTAGCGCGCGAACTCCGCGAACAAGCTAACGTTGCGCTGATGTTCCTGACGGGCCGTGATAACGAAGTCGATAAAATTCTCGGCCTCGAAATCGGCGCAGACGATTACATCACCAAGCCGTTTAACCCACGCGAACTGACTATCCGTGCTCGTAACCTGCTGTCCCGTACCATGAACCTTGGTACTGTCAGCGAAGAACGCCGTAGCGTCGAAAGCTACAAGTTCAATGGCTGGGAGCTGGACATCAACAGCCGCTCTCTGATTGGTCCTGACGGCGAGCAGTATAAACTGCCGCGCAGCGAATTCCGTGCCATGCTTCACTTCTGTGAGAATCCGGGCAAAATCCAGTCTCGCGCAGAACTGCTGAAAAAAATGACCGGTCGCGAACTGAAGCCGCATGACCGTACCGTTGACGTGACGATCCGCCGCATTCGTAAACATTTCGAATCAACGCCGGATACGCCAGAAATCATCGCCACCATTCACGGTGAAGGCTACCGTTTCTGCGGCGACCTGCAGGATTAATTCAATTCTGATGGGTAAAAAAAACGGCGCGTTATGCGCCGTTTTTCATTTCTCTACGGGTCTATTTCCATAAGCGAAACGCGTCACTCTGCTCAGGCTGAGATGCCGGAAGTTCTGACGGTTTTGGTTTTGGCTGCGCCAGCGAGTGCCAGTCAAGATGACGCGTCAGGAACATCACCCCACACAGCGCAAACAACAGCACGCCGGTACCCAGCAGTAAAGAGCTGTCCTGTGAACGCAGCAGCACCCACATCACGCCATCCAGCGCCAGTAGCGCCACGGTGAACAAAATACTGTTCCGCCAGCCCTGCAATATCGCCTGCAAATACACCCCGTTCATTAACGCGCCAACCAGGCTTGCCGTTATCCACGCCGCCGTAAAACCAATGTGTTCTGACAGCGCCAGCAGAAGCAGATAAAACATCACCAGCGATAACCCCACCAGCAGATACTGCATCGGGTGCAGACGCAGACTGGTCATGCATTCAAGCACGAAGAAAGACATAAAGGTCAGCACAATCAGCAGGATGGCATATTTTGTTGCCCTGTCCGTTAACTGATACTGATCTGCTGGCGTGGCGACGGCGACGCTAAACGCAGGCATGCCCTCCCAGCCAATTTTTTCGCCATCAAAGCGCTCGCCGAGGTTATTGGCAAACCAGCTGCTTTGCCACTGGGCCTTGAATCCTGATTCACTGATTTCGCGCTTAGCCGGAAGAAAGTCCCCAAGAAAGTTGGGATGCGGCCAGTTGCTGGTTAAGGTCATTTCACTGTTACGCCCAACCGGTACGACGGAGAAATCGCCGGTACCGCTCAAATTGAGCGGCAACACCAGGCTCAGATGTTGCTCCGCCCAGCTCGCGTCAGGTAGCGGAATGTGAATTCCCTGCGCACGTCCATCCAACCCCGTCCCCGGCTCAACGACCAGCGACGTGCCATTGACCTGTGGCGCTTTTACCACGCCAATCCCGCGCGCATCACCCACACCAACTACAATAAACGGTTTGCCGACGCTGACGTTGGGATGGTTTAAATCGCTCAAGCGCTCGGCGTTAAACTCGGCCTTCACCGAAACATCGTTGTGCCAGACCTGGCCTTCATAAATACCGATTTTACGCGCTTCTACGTTCTGATTCCCCTCAACGACCAACGACTCCGGCAGCCAGAAATGGATATAGCTGCGTTTACGCTGGACCTCTTTGCCCTCCTCCAGCGAGGTATAAAGTTCTGTCACCGGAACGGCAATCAGCGGCCCTACCATCTTTTGCGGCCCGCTGGTGCTCTGACGGATAGCATCTTCGACGTCATCACGATAATCCGATCGCTCAACGATTATCTGCCTGACCATCGTCAGCGGAATTAACAGCAGCAGTATTGCGCCACCTAAGGTGACGATTTTCCAAAACAGGGGGGATTTAAACATAGCGTTCTCCTTTGCAATATCAGCAAGGTAGAACAGCTATGTGCGGAGAATTTGAAGTTATGTGAAGTGACGGTGAAGCGTAAACAGAGCCTGTACGCCCCCTTCCGGTCGGTTAGACAATGCCACCGTACCTGCGTGAAGTCGCGCAACTTCGCTGACAAACGCCAGCCCCAAACCGCTGCTCTTATGCCCATTCTCACGGGGCAGCGAGTAAAAGCGCTCAAAAATACGCGGTAACGCGAAGTCGGGGATCCCGCTGCCACTGTCGATGACCTGCAACGTGACCCGCTCCTCCTGCTGATGCGAACTCAGCGTAATCGTCCCGTCCTGCGGCGTGAAGTCGATCGCGTTGTCGAGCAAATTCCCCAATGCCTGCTCCAGTAACGCAGGGTCGGCGGCGACGCTAAGCGATGAAGGTATAATAGTCAGCGTGATGTTTTTTGCCGCCAGTTGCACGCTGCGTGCCTCTTTAAGCTGAGCAAACAGCGCGTCTACTGCCACCGCCATCAACGTTATGTCCTGTCGATTCTCCAGTCGCGCCTGACGTAGCAGAGTTTCGACCAACGCCTGCATGCGCGCATTTTGCGTCAGAATATTATCGGTAAAGCGCGCAACCACGTTCGGCGGCGGACCTTCGCGCAAAATTTCAGCGGCGCCACGGATGGCCGCCAGCGGACTTTTCAGCTCGTGCGTTAACGCGTAGACATATTGCTCAATGTAGTTTTTGCCCTCAAGCTTCAGACGCATACTTTCCAGCGCCTGCGCCAGTTTACGTAGCTCGCTGCTGCCTAAATCAGGCAGTGGGACGGGTCGATTCTCAGTAACGGAGTCGGCATAGCGCGCCAGCCGGGCAATAGAGCGGTTTATCCACCATACCATCCCGACGCCAATCACTAAGGCAATGCCCAGTAATACGGCGCTGGCCCACAGCATCCGCCGTTCACTGCGTTTAATCACCGGCGCCATCGCCGCATTCGGTTTACCAACGCTAAGCACGCCGATAATACGCCCGCCGTCAACGATCGGCGCGGCAACGTACATCACCGAACTTTCCGGATCGTTCGGGTTTTGCGGCGTACTGCGGGCGCCATATTGCCCACGCAGGGTTAACCACACGTCGTTCCAGCGGGAATAGTCCTGACCGACGGCCTGGTTGGCGGAATCAAACAATACCTTGCCCTGCGCGTCGGTCATGTAGACATGGTATTCGTTACGAACTTTGTTAATGCCGCTGATATTGGCGCTGAATGGACGGTTATGCAGCTGCGAAAATGCCTGCGCCAGCTTGCCGTTGGCGGGAGAGTCAGAGAGCAAGTCATCGCGCGCCAGCGCGGCCAGCAGCGTGGCGGTATCAATCAAGGTGCCTTCGGTCGCCCGGCGAACACCTGGCTTAATTTCCTGCACAAAGATCGACAAAACGAACCAGGCGGCGACGGCAACAATCAGAAAATAGCCGAGCAGCAAACGCATGCCAATGCGCATCAGACGCTCCTCAGGCTGTATCCCATACCGCGATGCGTATTGATAGGGGAAAACTCGGGGTTGATAGCCCGCAGCTTGGCGCGCAGCGTTTTGATGTGGGTATCGACCGTTCTGTCGAAGGTATCCTGCGCATCGGCCCAGACTAAATCCATCAACTGCTGGCGAGAGTAAATACGCCCCGGCGACATCAGCAGCGTTTTCAGCAACAGAAACTCATAGCGCGTCAGGTTTAACGGCCTGCCAAACCAGGTTATTTGCGCGGCCAGTTCATTAAGCTCAAACTCCCCACAGCGCGTCATTGATGAAGGAGCGGAGAATTTCTGCACCCGCCGCAGGAGCGTACGCACGCGGGCGCACACCTCGCGTGGAGAGAAAGGCTTGGCAACATAGTCATCCGCGCCGATTTCCAGCCCCAGCAGGCGATCCACCTCATCGCTGCGCGCGGTCAAAAACAGGATCGGCAACGCCGGATGACGCTCCAGCAGACGTCGGCATAGTTCAAAGCCGCTGATATCGGGTAGACCGACATCCAGAACGATCGCATCAGGACAGCGCTGGCGAGATTTTTCCAGCACCGGTAACCCGCGCTCAAACGCTTCCACGCTAAAACCTTCCTGCGACAGCATGTAGATAAGCGTATCGGCGATGCCCTGCTCATCCTCAACTAACCAGATCAACGGCTGTTGCATTTTGCTTCCTTGTTATTGCCGCCACGGCATGATGGGCACCGCGCTGATGGCATTTTTGGGCGATCCATCGACCACTTTATCTGAATAGGCCAGATAGGCCAGCGCATTACGTTTCGCGTCGTAAAAACGCACGACCTGTAAGGATTTAAACACCAGCGAGGTACGTTTTTTAAACACCACTTCGCCCTGCGCTTTGCCGTTCTTGATTCTGTCGCTCAGTTCTACCGGCCCTACCTGCTGGCAGGAAATGGCGGCATCGGAGGTATCTTCCGCCAGCCCCAGTCCACCTTTGATGCCGCCGGTCTTCGCCCGGCTCACGTAGCACGTCACGTTGGTCACATCCGGATCGTCAAACGCTTCGACCACAATTTTATGATCCGGCCCAAACATTTTGAAAACCGTATCGACAGATCCAATCTGCTCCGCGTGGGCGACCTGCGCCAACATCAGCAGAATTGAGGAAATGATTAAGCTCTTATATTTCATATTGTTACCATTCTTAAAAGTTACTCTGTGTAATTATTCGACATTCTAAGATAAAACGTATACAGATCACAGGATTACAATAATCACGCTTTCGTATGTCCGAAAAAAGCATTTATGAGCAAAAAAAACACTGAATGCTAAAACAGCAAAAAATGCTATTATCCACATACCTGACGTCAGGTACTCGTTGTTGAAAGGATGAGGATATTTTATGGATCAGGCTGGCATTATTCGCGACCTATTAATCTGGCTGGAAGGTCATCTGGATCAGCCTTTGTCGCTTGACAATGTGGCGGCAAAAGCAGGCTATTCCAAGTGGCACCTGCAGAGAATGTTTAAGGACGTGACGGGCCATGCTATTGGCGCCTACATCCGCGCCCGTCGTTTATCAAAATCTGCAGTGGCGCTGCGCCTGACTGCGCGCCCAATTTTGGATATTGCGCTGCAATATCGCTTTGACTCTCAACAAACCTTTACCCGCGCGTTCAAGAAACAGTTTTCCCAGACGCCTGCGCTGTATCGCCGCTCCCCGGAATGGAGCGCGTTCGGTATTCGCCCGCCAATGCGACTGGGTGAATTTACGATGCCTGCGCACGAGTTCGTTACGCTGGAAGATACGCAACTGCTTGGCACCACGCAAAGCTATTCCTGCTCGCTGGAACAGATTTCAGATTTCCGGCATGAAATGCGTATTCAGTTCTGGCGCGACTTCCTTGCTCATGCTCCTTCAATCCCGCCGGTGCTGTACGGGCTGAACGAAACGCGTCCGAGCATTGAAAAAGATGACGAGCAGGAAGTGTTTTACACCACGGCACTGACGCCGGAACAAGCCAATGGCTATGTGCCGTCGGCACAGCCTATCCTGTTACAGGGCGGCGAGTACGTAATGTTTACCTATGAAGGGCTGGGGACCGGCGTGCAGGAGTTTATCCTGACAGTCTACGGCACATGCATGCCGATGCTGAACCTGACGCGCCGTAAAGGGCAAGATATCGAGCGATACTACCCGGCAGAAGATGCCAAAGCGGGAGATCGCCCGATCAACCTGCGCTGCGAATTCCTGATTCCGATTCGCCGCTAGCGCTGCAATTCATCCAACGCAGGGGCATCCAGATGAGAAATGTCCCCTGCCGTTTCAACCACCCATCCCGGCGCCAGCCATAAGCTTTCCTGGTAATCGACGCGAGAAATAGAACAGTTGCGCAGACGCAGGCGACGTTCAGCCCAGGCCGGTAATCCCAGAATCGTACTCACCAGGCAACCCAGCGCGATACCGTGGCTGACCAGCAGTGGACGACTTCCCGGCGGCAGCTCCAGACAGGATGCCAGCGCCGCGTTGACGCGATCGCTCAGCTCCTGCATCGATTCCCCTTCCGGAATACGACCATCCACCGTACCGTTCACCAACTGGCGACGCCAGCCCTCTTCCTCCGGCGTCAGCGTATCAATATGACGCTGCTCCAGCACGCCCATATTCAGCTCACGCAGACGGGAGTCATAGGTGATATCACAGCCACAGGCCTGGGCGATGATTTCTGCGGTGCGTCGTGTACGACCTAAATCGCTACTGATGACATGCGTAATTCCAAACGAGCGGGCGCGTTCTCCCACCTGCATGGCTTGCTGTTCACCTTTAGCGGTCAGTGGGCTGTCTGACTGGCCTTGAATACGTCGCTCGGCGTTCCACTGCGTTTCGCCATGGCGAACAAGGTATACCTGTAACATGCTTTTTTTCCGTTATATACTCGTCATACTTTGAGTAGACTCTGCGATGAATTTTCAAACTGAGCTTAATTATGCACAAGGTTATCTCTGCAACCACCAATCCTGCCAAAATTCAGGCAATTCTGCGGGCATTTGAAGAGATTTTCGGGGAAGGATCCTGCCATATTGAACCCGTCGCCGTCGAGAGTGGCGTGCCGGAACAACCTTTCGGAAGCCAGGAAACGCGCACTGGCGCACGAAATCGCGTTGATAACGCGCGCCGCCTGCACCCGCAGGCTGATTTCTGGGTCGCTATTGAAGCGGGTATTGACGATGACGCCACCTTCAGTTGGGTGGTGATTGATAACGGCATCCAGCGTGGAGAAGCCCGTTCAGCCACACTGCCATTGCCAGCTGTCATTCTCGACAGAGTCCGCCAGGGTGAAGCGCTCGGCCCGGTGATGTCGGACTATACGGGTATTGATGAGATTGGCCGTAAAGAGGGCGCAATCGGCGTCTTTACCGCGGGTAAGCTGACGCGCTCGAGCGTCTACCACCAGGCAGTGATTCTGGCGCTCAGCCCATTTCATAACGCGGTGTATTTATAGCATTGTGCCGGATGTTCAATCGTAGGCCGGATAAGGCAAAGCCGCATCCGGCGGATCAATTTTTCCCGAGCAGTACCTGCTCCAGCCAGTGACGCAGATCCACCGGTGCGGATTTGAGGCTGTTCGACCCCCGCGTAATGGTGGCGATCCCCGCTCCAAGCTCGTTTTTAAGCTCGCGCTGGCTCATCTCGCCACGCAGCAGCTCTTCAATGATACGCACACGCGTGCCCAACGCTTCGCGCTCATCCGGCGTTAACATCAAATTGAGCAGGGGCAGGTGTAAATCTTGTTCATAGGCGTGTTTAAGCAGATCGACAAAACGTAACCACTCCTGGTGACGCTGTTCTGCCATCTCTGCTGAATAGGGTGATTGCTGAGTCATAAGATATCGCCATCGTTGCGGGGGAAGCGTGCTTGCTTCCCCCTTTTGTACTCTTTAACGAGTACGATAGCATAACACAACCGACGCGATCAGTAACGACGTTGCCATTCTGCGTCGCTCATCAACTCCGGTTTATCACCGAGGAAATAGCGGTAGTACGCATCGTAAGCCAACACGTTCTTCACGTAACCACGCGTCTCTGAGAATGGAATGCTCTCGACAAACGCGACGGCATCAATCCGGCCCGCGCTATTGCCAAGCCAGGTGCGAACGCGCCCCGGTCCGGCGTTATAGGCCGCCGACGCAAAAATGCGGTTATTACCGAATTGCTGGTAAACATACTGCAAATAGCTGGTACCAATGTTGATGTTGGTATCAGGATCCAGTAGCTGGCTCGGGCTGCTGTAACCCGGAATCAAGAACATTTTCACCGTATGCGTCGCCGTGCCTGGCATAATCTGCATCAGTCCGCTGGCGCCGACCGGCGATTTCACTTTCGGGTTCCAGGCGCTTTCCTGACGCGCTATCGCCATCGCATAGCTCGGCTGAATATCCTTGCCGCTGGTGTAACGGGTAAACAGATCCTTGTAGGCCAGCGGGAAGCGCTCTTCCAGATGATCCCACAGCTTACCGGCGATCGTCGCCTGCACGCTCAGATCCCACCAGTGATTATTGAACGCGTAACGCGCCAGTTGAGCCTGCTCAGACTTAGTGCGGCTGGTGACCAGATTCGCCCATTCACTGCGCGCGGTATTATCCATGTTCCAGTACATCAGCTCGCGTACGCGCGCCATTTCCGGGCCCTGAGTTAACGCTGAGTCAACGTTGGCTGGGGCTTTATCCACTTTCAACTCATACTCTTCGCCCAGACGCTGTGCCGCCACCATCGGATAGAATCCGCGCTGCTGCATGAGCTGATGCAGGATCTCTTTGGCTTCCGCTTCGCGTCCGCGTTCCAGCAGCAGATCGGCCTGCCAGTAGCGCCACTCATCTTTTTCTTTTGCTTCCATTGGCAGACGCGCCAGCCAGGTATTCAGGCCACGACGATCGCCGGTTCCCAGCGCCATGCGCACGCGACGCTCCACAAGCGAGGTGGAATTCGAACGCATAATGGCGTCATCGCGCCATTTGGCCTGCTCGTCGGTGACGTCGTTGCCCATCAAACGCCAGGCAACAATGTCGCGCAGCTCCTGAGTTTGCTCGTCATTCAACTGCTGTGCTTGTGTCAGAGACGGGATCATCAGGCGGGCATTCTCCACATCCTGACGCGCCACGCTGGCAAAGGCCACCGCTGCCATCTGTCGGGTGAAATCCGTGGCGCCAGTAGTGCGAGCAAAGGTCATCACCGAATTTGGATCGTTGGCCAGCGCAATGATCGCCGAAGCGATAGTTTGATATTGCGCGGGCATCTGTCCGGCCAACGCGGTGACCAGTCCGGTATTCCCGGCTTTCATCGCCAGACGAATACGCTCCAGATACGCCAGCGGATCCTGGGTGCCTGAGGCGCGCCATACGCCGAATAATTTGTCACAAGCGTTCGGCTGGCTTTTCCCGGTCAACCACAGTTCTTTCGCGCCCTGCCAGGCTTCTTCGGTTTGCCCGGTGCTCCATTTCGCAAAGTAATAGTTACATTGCGCTTCCGTGGTACCCGGTTTTTCCGGACTGAATGCCAGCAGTCCACGCCAGTCTTCCCGTCGCGCCAGTTCATTCACGAAACGTGATTGCAGAGTACGCGCTGGGGGCAGCGTCGGGTTGGCGCGCACAAAATTGGTGACGGTAATGGTCGGCTGATTCATCAGATCGTCCGTAATCTGACGATATTCCAGATAAGGATACAGAGGATAGTTCTTCAGGCCGGGCATCATCTGCTCGACGACATCCATCTGTCGGTTATCCCAGGCCTGCTTAATTTGCGCATAGCGATTGCGCTGCTCATCCAGGGAATCGGCTCGCGCCACTTGACTGACCGTCAGCAGACATACGCTGGCCGCCAGCAGGCGCCAGGTAAATTGATTGGCTTTGTCCACAAGCTCTTCCTCTTCTCATGTTACGTCTGTGCAGCATCATGCCGCTTAATTCATTCATGCTAACCAGACATTGCAGAATGCGCCACGTCACGGACACTTTTTTACTTTTGTTGCGAGTGAGATCTGCTGGCTGGGATTGAGCAATGAAAAAGGCTACACTTCGCCTTTGAAAACTCTATTCATCACTATAAAAGAGGCGAAGTCCACGTGGCTCAATTCGTTTATACCATGCATCGTGTCGGCAAAGTCGTTCCGCCGAAACGTCATATTCTTAAAAACATCTCACTGAGCTTCTTCCCTGGCGCCAAAATCGGTGTACTCGGTCTGAACGGCGCGGGTAAATCTACCCTGCTGCGCATCATGGCCGGCATTGATACCGATATCGAAGGTGAAGCTCGCCCACAGCCTGGCATTAAAATCGGTTACCTGCCGCAGGAGCCGAAACTGAACCCGGAACATACCGTTCGCGAATCCGTTGAAGAAGCGGTTGCAGAAGTGGTTAACGCGCTGAAAGGCCTGGATGAAGTGTACGCGAAGTACGCCGAGCCGGACGCTGACTTCGACAAACTGGCCGCGCAACAGGGCAAGTTTGAAGAGATTATTCAGGCCCATGACGGTCATAACCTGAACGTGCAGCTTGAGCGTGCCGCCGACGCCCTGCGTCTGCCGGACTGGGACGCTAAAATTGAGAATCTCTCCGGTGGTGAACGCCGCCGCGTCGCGCTGTGCCGCCTGCTGCTGGAAAAACCAGACATGCTGCTGCTCGACGAACCGACCAACCACCTGGATGCGGAATCCGTGGCATGGCTGGAACGCTTCCTGCACGATTTCGAAGGCACCGTAGTGGCGATCACCCACGACCGTTACTTCCTCGACAACGTAGCGGGTTGGATTCTGGAGCTTGACCGTGGTGAAGGTATTCCGTGGGAAGGCAACTACTCCTCCTGGCTGGAGCAGAAAGATCAGCGTCTGGCCCAGGAAGCCTCTCAGGAAGCGGCTCGCCGTAAATCCATTGAGAAAGAGCTGGAGTGGGTACGTCAGGGCGCTAAAGGCCGTCAGTCTAAGGGCAAAGCCCGTCTGGCGCGCTTTGAAGAACTGAACAACACCGAATATCAGAAGCGTAACGAAACCAACGAACTGTTTATCCCACCTGGAGCTCGTCTGGGCGATAAAGTCGTTGAAGTCACCAATCTGCGTAAATCCTACGGCGATCGTGTGCTGATTGACGACCTGAGCTTCTCGGTACCGAAAGGCGCCATTGTCGGCATCATCGGTCCGAACGGCGCGGGTAAATCAACCCTGTTCCGTATGATGTCCGGTCAGGAACAGCCTGACAGCGGCACCATCACGCTGGGTGAAACCGTCAAACTGGCCTCCGTTGACCAGTTCCGTGATGCGATGGACAACAGCAAAACCGTATGGGAAGAAGTTTCCGGCGGGCTGGATATCATGCGTATTGGCAATACCGAAATGCCAAGCCGCGCCTACGTGGGCCGCTTCAACTTCAAAGGTGTGGATCAGGGCAAACGCGTCGGCGAGCTGTCCGGCGGTGAGCGTGGTCGTCTGCATCTGGCGAAGCTGCTGCAGGTTGGCGGCAACATGCTGCTGCTCGATGAACCAACCAACGACCTGGATATTGAAACCCTGCGTGCGCTGGAAAACGCCCTGCTGGAATTCCCGGGCTGCGCGATGGTTATCTCGCACGACCGTTGGTTCCTTGACCGTATCGCGACTCACATTCTGGATTACCAGGATGAAGGTAAGGTTGAGTTCTTCGAAGGTAACTTTACCGAATACGAAGAGTACAAGAAACGCACGCTTGGCGCAGATGCGCTGGAGCCGAAGCGTATTAAGTACAAGCGTATTTCTAAGTAATTACCGTTAAGCGCCGGATGGCGGCGTTACGCCTTATCCGGCCTACGAGGTTAGTGCGACTTGTAGGCCAAATAAGCGCAGCGCCATCCGGCATTTAAACTATCTCTGCTCGCCCATGAGCTCTTTCACCAACTCCACGCAGCGCAGGAATCGACCGTCGTAGTCCGGCTCCTGAACGTGCACAAAATTGATATTGTTTTCCTGCAGCATCTCAACCAGCAGCGTCTGAAACGCTTTTCTGTCAACCGAACTACCAAGGCTGCGCAAACCATCCGCCACCCACGGGGTGTTGTTTTCCAGTAGGATCACCAGATCAAAGCGATACTCGTCAATCAGCGCCTGCACAAACGGGTGTTCACGCCCTTCATACTTTTTACAGAAGGCCTGAGTGGTCACGAAATCGGTGTCGATGAACGCCACTTTATTGGCATACTTAACTGCAAAATCAATGTATTGCGCTTGTCCCAGGGCGATCTTATCGTAGTCGGAATACTGCAACGCCATCTCATCGCCGCCCAAATGGGAGAAAACGTAATCACGCCCATATTCCCACGCACTGGTGGTGTTAAAGATGTTGGCGAGCTTGTTCACCAGCGTCGATTTGCCGCTCGACTCCCCGCCGAGGATCGCCACGGTACGTACGAAAAACGGCTTCACTTCGGTCGGTATATACTCCCAGTAGCGAAACGGGTTCTCACGAATTTGCCCGCCACTGATGCTCATAAACGTTCGCTTGGGATCCACCAGCACGGTTTCGATCCCCAGATGTTCCAGATACTGCGGGGCATCTGATTCTTCAGAAGTGTAGATCCAGTTTGGCTGGATCCCTTTCTCCTGCATAAACGTTTTGATCCCGTTGCTCCACACGTCCCAACCGTGCGGATACGGCTCCATGCCCTCTTCGTTGAAGGCATGAATACGGATATTTTTCTGATACTTAAAGGTTTGCAGCAGCCAACGTAGACGATCGGGTACCGTAGGCTGTTGCGACATGGCGCTGTCTTCAAACAGGCTGCGATCGCGCGTGTCGTCATAGCCCATGATGATATGCAGTTCATCAACCTGACTACATGCACGCTGGATAAGATAGATATGACCGGTGTGCAGCGGATAAAACTTACCGAATACCACACCAATATTTTTCTGCTGGCGTGGAAACTCCAGCCCAAGAAAGCGGTGCAATGCCTCCAGCTTTTGCGCACTGGGGCTTTTGATTTTGGCATTCAGCAGTTGGCTTAGGTATCCCTTGGTCATGCCACTGGCATCCGCCACCTGTTGCAGGGTACAGCCTTTTTGCTTTATGGCGGTTTTGAGATAGTCGAACGATGACACAAGAGCCTCCTGCTGGAAAAATCGCGTAACACTGCCTGATGGCGCTTCGCTTATCAGGCCTACAACATCAATCCGTTGGCCGGATAAGACGCATTGCGTCGCCATCCGGCAAATTATACAACATCACTGCAAACAGAGGATTATAAGTCGTCAAACACGCCTAACGCATCCGCAAGCTTTTTAACGCCAAAGACCTGCATCCCTTCCGGTACTTTTTTCGGCACGTTGGCGGCGGGAACTATCGCCCGACGAAAGCCGTGCTTTGCCGCTTCCGAAATACGCTCCTGGCCGCTGGGTACCGGACGGATTTCGCCTGCCAGTCCTACTTCGCCAAAGACCACTAAGTCCTGCGGCAACGGCCTGTCGCGCAGGCTGGAAACCATTGCCAGCAGCAGCGCCAGGTCGGCGCTGGTTTCGGTGACTTTTACGCCGCCGACCACGTTGACGAACACGTCCTGATCCGCCATCTGCAAGCCGCCGTGACGATGCAGCACCGCCAGCAGAATCGCCAGGCGGTTCTGTTCCAGACCGACCGCCACGCGACGTGGGTTCGCCATCATTGAGTGATCGACCAATGCCTGAATCTCTACCAGCAGCGGACGCGTGCCTTCCCAGACCACCATCACTGAACTGCCGGAGGTGACTTCATCGCCACGGCTTAAGAAGATAGCGGAAGGGTTACTGACTTCACGCAGCCCCTGTTCCGTCATGGCGAAGACGCCCAGCTCATTCACCGCGCCAAAGCGGTTTTTATGGCTACGCAGTGTACGGAAGCGGGAATCGGCATCACCGTCGAGCAGCACCGAGCAGTCGATACAGTGCTCCAGCACCTTCGGCCCGGCCAGCGATCCGTCTTTGGTGACATGACCAACCATCACAATCGCCACACCGCGCGTTTTGGCAAAACGCGTCAGGTAGGCCGCCGTTTCGCGCACCTGCGCCACGCTGCCCGGCGAAGACTGAATATCCGCCATGTGCATCACCTGAATGGAGTCGATCACCATCAGTTTCGGTTGTTCTTCTTCGGCAATCAGGCAAATTTGTTCGATACTGGTTTCTGACAGCATGTTCAGATTCGCCGTCGGCAGGCCAAGCCGGTGCGCGCGCATCGCTACCTGTTGCAACGACTCTTCACCGGTGACGTACAGGGTTTTCATCTGCTCAGCAAGCTTGCACAGCGTTTGCAGCAGCAGCGTTGATTTCCCCGCGCCGGGGTTACCGCCAATCAGAATGGCGCTGCCGGGTACCACCCCGCCGCCCAGCACGCGGTCAAACTCTTTAAATCCGGTGGAAAAACGCGGCAGTTCCTCAAGGCTGATGTCAGACAGCTTCTGCACTTTTGCGACGCCCGCATTCCCGGCATAGCCACTGAGCCGCTCGTTACGCGCCACCGTCGGCGACGCGGCAAGGCGTACCTCGGTAATGGTGTTCCAGGCCTGGCAGGCGCTGCATTGCCCCTGCCAGCGCGGGTAATCGGCCCCGCATTCATTACAAACAAAGGCGCGTTTTGGAGCTTTTGCCACGTTTTACCTCGTTATTTCTGGTTCATGCTGCCGGAGAGAATGCAGAACACGCCCATCAGGTCAGCATGACGGATAGTAATTTCCGTCTTTTCATTCACTTTCGGTTTGGCATGATACGCAATACCCAATCCGGCCGTTTTGATCATCGGCAGGTCGTTGGCGCCGTCGCCGATCGCTACCGTCTGCGCGATCGGGATCTCATACTCCTGCGCCAGTCGGGTCAATGTATTGGCTTTGTACTGCGCATCGACGATATCACCGATCACATTGCCGGTGAATTTACCGTCCATGATCTCCAGCTCGTTTGCCACAGCCGCCGTCAGACGCAGTTTGTTACGCAGATAATCGGCAAAGAAGGTAAAGCCGCCGGAGGCGATTGCCACTTTCCAGCCGAGCGTTTCCAGTTTTAACACCAGTTGAGTCAGGCCAGGCATCAGCGGAAGTGTTTCGCGCACCTGGTGCAAAATATTGGCATCAGCGCCCTTCAGCGTCGCCACGCGGCTGCGCAGGCTGGCGGTAAAGTCCAGTTCGCCACGCATCGCGCGTTCGGTGACTTCGGCAACCATTTCGCCGGTTCCGGCCAGTTTAGCAATTTCATCAATACACTCGATCTGGATTGCCGTCGAGTCCATGTCCATCACCAGTAAACCCGGCGTGCGCAGATGTGGAATTTTACCCAGCGGTGCAACATCCAGTCTGGCGTCATGCGCCAGTTTTGCCGCGCGTGGCGTTAATGAGCCCGCCAGACGAATCACCTGATAATCTTCAACGCACCACGCCGCCACGATCACCATCGCTGCGCCCAGTTTACTCTGGTATTGCGTTAACCGTTGCTTATCCAGCCCACGACCGTACAGCAGCCAGCCACTACGGCCCGCGTGGTAATCCAGCGGCATGACTTCATCACCGCTTAAAGAGAGAGGCAGACCTGGCCACAGAGAGACATCTTCAGGTAGATCGCACCAGGTAATGTTAGGCATTAAAGCTCCTGTAAAATCGTTCGGGTCGGAATCATCAGGGGAAAATAACGCATGAGGCTACCCTGTAACCAGCGCTTCTGGCAACATTAAGTCTCAAATTTTCAGCAGGTGGAATATGGCTCGCACAAAACTGAAATTCCGACTTCATCGTGCAGTGATTGTATTGTCCTGCCTTGCGCTGCTCGTCGCTCTGATGCAGGGGGCTTCCTGGTTTAGTCAAAGCCACCAGCAGCAGCGTAATCCTCAGCTCGAAGAGCTGGCGCGCACGCTGGCTCGCCAGGTCGCGTTAAACGTCGCCCCATTGATGCGTACCGAAACGCCGGATGAAAAGCGCATTAAGGCGGTGCTCACGCAACTGACGGAGAGTAGCCGTATTCTGGACGCTGGCGTGTACGACGAACAGGGAGACCTGATTACGCGCACCGGTGAGAGCGTCAATGTTCGTGACCGGCTGGCGCTCGACGGCAAAAAAGCCGGAGGATATTTTAACCAGCAGATTGTCGAACCCATCCAGGGAAAAAATGGTCCGCTGGGCTATCTACGCCTGACGCTGGATACCCACACGCTCGCGACCGAAGCCAAGCAGGTGGATAACACCACCAACATCTTACGCCTGATGCTGCTTCTGTCGCTGGCAATCGGCGTGGTGCTGACCCGTACCTTATTGCAAGGTAAGCGTACCCGCTGGCAGCAATCCCCTTTCCTGCTGACCGCCAACAAACCGGTGCAGGAAGAAGAAAACGAGAAAAAAGAGTAAAAACAGTAAAATAAAGGGAAATCAACCATGACCACACTACGCCTGCTTATCTCAGACTCTTACGATCCGTGGTTTAACCTCGCGGTCGAAGAGTGCATTTTTCGCCAGATGCCCGCCACGCAGCGCGTCTTGTTCTTATGGCGTAACGCCGATACGGTGGTGATTGGCCGGGCGCAAAACCCGTGGAAAGAGTGTAATACCCGGCGTTTGGAGGAAGACAACGTGCGGCTCGCCCGTCGCAGTAGCGGCGGCGGCGCGGTATTCCATGACTTAGGCAATACTTGCTTTACCTTTATGGCCGGTAAGCCAGAGTACGACAAAACCATCTCCACCGCGATTGTCCTTAATGCTCTGAACGCGCTGGGCGTAGAGGCCGACGCCTCCGGGCGTAACGATCTGGTGGTCAAAACGCCGGACGGCGATCGCAAGGTTTCCGGCTCTGCTTATCGGGAAACGAAAGATCGCGGATTCCACCACGGCACGCTGCTGTTGAACGCGGATTTAAGCCGCCTGGCAAACTATCTCAATCCCGATAAAAAGAAACTTGCCGCCAAAGGCATCACCTCGGTTCGCTCGCGGGTGGCGAATTTAACGGAGCTGTTGCCGGGCATTACCCATCAACAGGTCTGTCAGGCCATTACGGAAGCCTTTTTTACCCACTACGGCGAACGTGTCGAAGCGGAAATTATCTCGCCGGATAAAACGCCGGATCTGCCGAACTTTGCCGACACCTTTGCCCGCCAGAGCAGTTGGGAGTGGAATTTTGGTCAGGCACCTGCATTCTCGCACCTGCTTGACGAGCGTTTCACCTGGGGCGGCGTTGAGCTGCATTTCGACGTGGAGAAAGGTCATATCACACGTACGCAGGTGTTTACCGACAGCCTCAATCCCGCGCCGTTAGAAGCGCTGGCGGGTCGTCTGCAAGGATGCTTGTACCGTGCGGATATGCTGCAACAGGAGTGTGAGGCGCTGCTGGTTGATTTCCCGGAGCAGGAAAAAGAGTTACGCGAGCTGTCGGCATGGATTGCCGGAGCGGTGCGTTAAGCACTGGTCTGAAAATGCCGGATGGCGGCGACGCCTTATCCGGCCTACGAGAAGAATGGTAAGCCCGGTCAGCTCAGAGCCACCGGGCAAACAACGCTTACTCTTTATCGCCCAGCAGAACGGATTCCAGTGCGATTTTGATCATGTCGTTGAAGGTCGTCTGACGTTCAGCCGCAGTGGTTTGCTCGTGAGTACGGATATGATCGGATACGGTGCAGATGGTCAGCGCTTTCGCACCAAACTCAGCCGCGACGCCGTAGATGCCCGCCGCTTCCATTTCCACGCCCAGCACGCCGTATTTTTCCATCACGTCGAACATTTCGCCGTCCGGAGAGTAGAACAGGTCAGCGGAGAACAGGTTGCCCACGCGCGCGTCTACGCCCAGCGCTTTTGCCGCATCAACCGCGTTACGCACCATGTCGAAATCAGCGATAGCGGCGAAGTCATGATCTTTAAAACGGATACGGTTAACTTTGGAGTCGGTGCAGGCGCCCATACCGATAACCACGTCACGCAGTTTAACGTCCATACGCACAGCGCCGCAGGAACCTACGCGAATGATTTTCTTCACGCCGAAATCGGTGATCAACTCTTTGGTGTAGATGGAACAGGACGGGATACCCATACCGTGGCCCATTACGGAGATCTTACGGCCTTTATAAGTACCGGTGAAACCTAACATGCCGCGCACGTTGTTCACTTCACGAACATCTTCGAGGAAAGTTTCAGCAATATGCTTTGCACGCAGCGGGTCGCCCGGCATCAATACGACGTCAGCGAAATCACCCATTTCTGCATTAATATGTGGAGTTGCCATTTTTTATCCTTATTTCGTTGTTATTGCCTGATGGCGACTACGCCTTATCAGGCCTACAAAACGTATCCAAATACCCTAAGGATTTCGCGTTGTAGGAAGGCGACGAATTCGTGTATCCCCGGGAGCATAGATTCACTATGTGACCGGGGTGAGCGAATGAAGTCAACGCATCTACAGCGCGAAAGACAACGGGTATTACAGCATGTTTTTACCGTAGTCCATCGGCGACGTACCAAAGTAGCTCGCCAGCGTCTGACCGATATCCGCGAAGGTTTCACGGTGACCTAAAGAGCCAGGTTTAACTTTCGGGCCGTAGACCAGTACCGGAATGTGCTCACGGGTGTGATCAGTGCCGGTCCAGCTCGGGTCGCAGCCGTGGTCGGCGGTCAGGATCAGAATGTCATCTTCACCTACCAGCTCCATCAGCTCTGGCAGACGGCGGTCAAACAGTTCCAGACCCGCGGCGTAACCGGCGATATCGCGACGATGTCCCCAGGAAGAGTCGAAATCAACGAAGTTGGTGAAGACGATGGTCTTATCACCGGCTTCTTTCATCTCTTTGATGGTGGCGTCGAACAGCGCGTCCAAACCGGTGGCTTTCACTTTTTTAGTGATGCCGCAGTTAGCGTAGATATCCGCGATTTTACCGACGGAAACCACGTGACCGTCTTTCTCGTCGACCAGTTTCTGCAGCACGGTCGGTGCTGGCGGCTCAACGGCCAGATCGTGACGGTTACCGGTACGCTGGAAGTTACCGGCTTTATCACCGATAAACGGACGTGCGATAACACGACCGATGTTGTAACCACCTTCGGTCAGTTCCTCACGGGCGATTTCGCACAGCTCGTAGAGTTTATCCAGGCCAAAAGTCTCTTCGTGGCAGGCAATCTGGAACACGGAGTCAGCGGAGGTATAGAAAATCGGCTTGCCGGTTTTCATATGCTCTTCACCCAGTTGATCCAAAATCACGGTACCGGAAGAGTGGCAGTTGCCGAGGTAGCCCGGCAAGTTGGCACGTTTTACCAGCTTATCCAGCAGTTCCTGCGGGAAGCTGTTTTCATGATCGGAGAAATAACCCCAGTCAAACAGAACCGGAACACCGGCGATTTCCCAGTGACCAGACGGTGTATCTTTCCCGGAAGAGAGTTCATGCGCCCATGCATAGGCGCCAATGACTTCCGCGTTACCGTCCATGCCAGCAGCAATTTTACCGGTAGAACCTTCGTGAGCTTTCACCAGGCCCAGACGGGTCAGGTTAGGCAGAGTCAGTGGGCCTTTGCGACCATTGTCAGCTTCACCTTTCGCACAGGCTTCTGCAATGTGTCCCATAGTGTCTGAGCCTACGTCGCCAAAGCGATCCGCATCTTCAGTCGCACCAATACCAAAGGAGTCCAGCACCATAATAAATGCACGTTTCATATTAATCTCCGTACCTTTTGCGCCGCAAAAAAGCGATCGGATCAGTATACAGTTATTCGGTTATACGACGATAGACTGTCGGTGTAATTTCTGGCGCTTTATCGTCAAGGCTGATTGCCGCTTTGACCGCTTTCGCCGCTTCCTGCCAGCTGGCTTCATCTTTCGCGTGGATCACCGCCAGCGGACGCTGTCCATCTACGCTGTCGCCCAAACGCGCCATGTCGCTAAAGCCAACACTGTAATCAATGGTGTCCGAAGCCTGACGACGACCGCCGCCCATGGAAACGACCGCCATTCCCAGCGCTCGAGTATCCATGGCGCTAACAAAGCCTTCGGTATCAGCATATACCGCTTTGCTGAGCATTGCCGTCGGCAGGTACTTCGCATAATTTTCGACGAAATCGGTCGGTCCTTTCTGCGCCGCAACCATGCGACCAAAAATCTCTGCCGCTTTACCGTTATCCAACACCGCCTGCAATTTCGCACGGGCTTCGGCGTCATCTTTCGCCAGTTTGCCGGAGATCAGCATTTCCACGCACAGCGCCATGGTGACGTCTAACAGACGTGGATTGCGGTATTCACCGGTCAGGAACTGCACCGCTTCGCGGACTTCTACCGCGTTACCAGCGCTCGAGGCCAGTACCTGGTTCATATCGGTTAACAGCGCGGTGGTACGTACACCCGCCCCGTTCGCCACGCCGACAATCGCTTCGGCAAGGGCTTCAGAAAGCTCGTAGGTCGGCATAAAGGCGCCGCTGCCTACTTTCACATCCATCACCAATGCATCCAGCCCTTCCGCCAGCTTTTTCGCCAGGATGGAGCCGGTAATCAGCGGGATGGAATCCACGGTCGCGGTAATATCGCGGGTGGCATAAAAACGTTTATCCGCCGGTGCGAGCGAGCTGGTTTGCCCAATAATCGCCACACCCACGTCTTTAATAATTTCACGGAAACGCGCGTCGTCCGGGAAGATATCAAACCCAGGAATCGCTTCCAGTTTATCGAGCGTACCGCCGGTGTGCCCCAGGCCACGCCCGGAGATCATCGGAATATAGCCGCCACAGGCAGCAACCATCGGGCCTAACATCAGTGACGTTACGTCACCCACGCCGCCGGTAGAGTGTTTATCCACAATCGGGCCGTTCAGCTGCAGGCTTTTCCAGTCCAGCACGGTTCCTGAATCACGCATTGCCATGGTCAGCGAAACTCGCTCAGGCATTGTCATATCGTGGAAGAAAATGGTCATCGCCAGGGCGGCGATTTGTCCTTCAGAGATGGTGTTGTCGCGAATACCATTGATAAAGAAACGAATTTCTTCATCGCTCAGCGCATGACCATCACGTTTTTTACGAATAATTTCTTGTGCGAGAAACACGGTAACCCCCGATTAATCAGGTTAAATGCTGCGGAAAACCCACTGCAATGAATGATTACTCTTAATAATCCAAGCCGTTGTAGGCCGGGTAAGCAACGCGCACCCGGCGGTCGTACTGATGCCGGATGGCGGCTGCGCCTTATCCGGCCTACGATGGGCAATTCAAACTTAGTAGCTGCTTGCGCTCTTACCGTCGCCATGACCCAGCGCTTTCAGCAGGCTCGCCAGCAGGCTGGATGCGCCAAAACGATAGTGACGAGAATCAGCCCAGTCAGCGCCAAACAGTTCGTCGGCAATCGCCAGGAACTGCTGTGCATCTTCTGCAGTACGCACGCCGCCAGCCGGTTTGAAACCTACGGTTTTAGAAACACCCATGTCGCGGATCACTTCCATCATGATGCGAGCGCTTTCAGGGGTCGCATTGACCGGCACTTTACCGGTAGAGGTTTTGATGAAATCAGCACCGGCTTTGATGGAGATTTCAGACGCTTTGCGAATCAGGGCTTCTTCTTTCAGTTCACCGGTTTCGATGATCACTTTCAGCAGCACGTTTGCCGCCGCGCACGCGTCTTTACAGGCTTTAACCAGATCAAAACCAACCTGCTCGTTACCCGCGATCAGCGCACGGTACGGGAACACCACGTCAACTTCATCTGCACCGTAGGCTATCGCCGCGCGGGTTTCAGCCAGCGCAATCTCGATGTCGTCGTTGCCGTGCGGGAAGTTGGTGACGGTGGCAATACGGATGTCCGGCGTGCCCTGCTCTTTCAGAGTCTTACGCGCAACAGGAATGAAACGTGGATAGATGCAAATTGCTGCCGTGTTGCCAACTGGGGTCTTCGCCTGATGACACAGCGCGATCACTTTTTCATTGGTGTCGTCATCATTCAGGGTGGTCAGGTCCATCAGTTTCAGTGCACGCAGGCTGCTTGCTGTTAAATCGGTCATAACATTCTCCAACGGCATCGCCGTATAAAATTTCACCTTGCGAGTTTGTTAGTATTCTAACATCCGCTCGCTATTACACTTCGATATACATCACAGTTAATGAAAACCACATACAGATTTGCATTACTCTAATGAGATCTACTTCAAATAAATAACCTTTCCTGAGGGGATGCGGTGGCATCAGGCGCATCCGGATCAAAGGTTGTGGCGGCGTTGCTTTCTACAATGGCGTTACACCTTCGGGATAAAAAGGAATCAACGATGCCCACTTCAAGCGAACTCGCGCTGCAACAGCGTTGCCAACAAATCGTGACCAGTCCGGTGCTCAGCCCTGAGCAGAAACGCCATTTTCTGGCGCTGGAGGCTGAAAACGCGCTGCCTTATCCGCAACTGCCTGCTGAGGCACGCCAGGCGCTGGATGACGGGGTGATCTGCGATATGTACGAAGGTCACGCCCCGTTCAAACCGCGCTATGTCTTACCCGACTATGCGCGTTTTCTGGCCAACGGTTCATCGTGGCTGGAGCTGGAAGGCGCCAGCGATCTTGATGATGCGTTGTCCTTGCTCACCATCCTGTACCATCACGTTCCGTCAGTGACCTCAATGCCGGTCTATCTCGGTCAGCTCGACGCCCTGTTGCAACCATATGTTAGAATTCTAACACAAGAAGAGATCGATATTCGAATAAAACGTTTCTGGCGTTATCTCGACAGAACCCTGCCAGACGCGTTTATGCATGCCAACATCGGCCCCGCCGATACGCCAGTCACCCGAGCGATTTTACGTGCAGATGCAGAGCTAAAGCAGGTTTCACCTAATCTGACATTTATTTATGATCCGCAAATTACCCCTGACGATCTGCTGCTCAACGTGGCGCAAAATATCTGCGAGTGCAGTAAGCCGCACATTTCCAACGGCCCTGAAAATGATAAAATTTTCACAAAAGGTCATTATGGCGTCGTCAGCTGTTACAACTCGTTGCCGCTCGCCGGAGGCGGAAGCACGCTGGTCAGGCTTAATCTGAAAGCCATCGCAGAGCGCAGTACCTCTGTCGATGACTTCTTTACGCGCGCCCTACCGCACTATTGCCAACAGCAAATCGCCATCATTGATTCACGATGTGAATTCCTTTATGAAAAATCACATTTCTTTGAGAATAGCTTCCTCGTGCAGGAAGGGTTGATTGATCCCGAACGTTTTGTGCCTATGTTCGGCATGTATGGCCTGGCGGAGGCGGTGAAGCTGCTGTGCGATAAGGCGGGGGAGAACGCGCGCTACGGCAAAGATGCGTTCGCCAATCAGCTCGGCTATCGTATCAGCGCCCAACTGGCGGAGTTTGTCGAAAGCACCCCGGTGAAATATGGCTGGAATCAGCGTGCGATGCTGCATGCACAGTCAGGGATCAGTTCTGACATCGGCACCACGCCGGGCGCGCGTCTGCCCTACGGCGATGAGCCGGACCCGATCACCCATCTGCAAACCGTCGCGCCGCATCACGCGTTTTATCACGCCGGGATCAGCGACATTCTCACGCTGGATGAAACCATCAAACGTAATCCTCAGGCGCTGGTGCAACTGTGCCTCGGGGCGTTTAAAGCCGGAATGCGCGAGTTTACAGCCAACGTGAGCGGCAACGATCTGGTCCGCGTCACCGGCTATATGGTCCGCCTGTCGGATCTGGAAAAATATCGTGCCGCAGGTTCACGCACCAACACCACCTGGCTTGGTGAAGAAGCCGCGCGCAATACGCGCATTCTGGAACGACAACCTCGCGTGATAAGCCATGAACAGCAGATGCGCTTCAGTAAGTAGGCTGATTCCTTTCTCCTGCGTCGACGGGCCGGGCAGTCGCCTGGCTCTGTTTCTGCAAGGATGTAATCTGCGCTGTAAAAATTGCCACAACCCGTGGACGATGGGGCGCTGCAACGACTGCGGGGAGTGTGTACTGCATTGCCCGCATGAAGCGCTGAGCCTGAGCGCGGGGAAAGTATGGTGGCAGTCCGACGTGTGTCAGCAGTGCGATACCTGCCTGCACCTGTGCCCCCAGCAGGCCACGCCGATGGCGCAGAACATGAGCGTTGATGAGGTGCTGGAGCATATTCGCAAGGCAGTGCTGTTTATTGAGGGAATTACGGTCAGCGGCGGCGAAGCAACCACCCAGTTGCCGTTTATCGTGGCGCTGTTTAGCGCGATCAAAACCGATCCACAGTTGCAACACCTGACCTGCATGGTAGATAGCAACGGCATGTTAAGCGAAACCGGCTGGCAAAAATTGTTGCCGGTGTGCGACGGCGTGATGCTTGATTTAAAAGCCTGGGACAGCGTGTGTCATCGACAGCTAACTGGCCGCGATAACACGCTGATTAAACAGAGCATTACCTTTTTGTCCGGGCAGGGAAAACTGGCGGAGCTGCGCCTGCTGGTGATTCCTGGTCAGGTGGATTATCTGCAGCATATCGATGCGCTGGCGGCGTTTATCAAGCGTTCAGGTGATGTACCGGTACGGCTGAATGCCTTTCATGCGCACGGGGTGTATGGCGAAGCGAAAGACTGGCCGAGTGCAACGCCGGAGGATGTCGAGCAACTGGCGCAAGGGCTACGCGAACGCGGTGTGAATAATATGATCTTCCCAGCGCTGTACCTGTGAAATGCCGGATGGCGGCTATGCCTTATCCGGCCTACACATGAGGTCAGTCCGTAGGCCGGATAAGACGCTTTTGCGTCGCATCCGGCACGCAACAATCACACAGTAAACAACGCGGTCGTATTGCGATACAGCGCGTCAGCGATCACATCTGCAGGTTCCGGGCGCAGCTCGCATAAGACGTCAAACACTCTGACTACCTGCTCAGGGCGGTTGGGCTGTCCCTGAAAGCCGTTGAGCGGCATATCCGGCGCGTCGGTTTCCAGCAGCAGCGAGTCCAGCGGCAGTTGCGCCATTACCTCGCGGGTTTTACTGGCCCGCGGATAAGTAATGGTGCCGCCCACGCCAATTTTGTACCCCAGTTGCACAAAGCGTTCGGCCTGCTGCACGCTTCCGGAAAACCCATGCACCACGCCTGTTCGTGGCAAAGCATGGCGTTTAAGGTGCATCGCCAGCTTGTCATGAGTGCGCCGCGAATGCAGGATCACCGGCAATTCGTAACGCTTCGCCAGCTTAAGCTGCGCTTCCAGCAGTCGCTCTTGCTTGTCGAATTGCGGATCGTCCCGATACAGATCCAGCCCAATTTCGCCTACTGCCACCAGCTTTTTGGGACGCTTATCCAGCGCCTGCTGCAACTGTTCCAGGCAATCATCACCATGCTGTTCAATGACAATCGGGTGCAGCCCCAGGGCAGCAAACAATGAAGGATAATGTTCCGCTAACGCCAGTACGCGGGGAAAATTCGCCGCCTGGGTAGCCGGAACGATAATGCTTTGCACGCCGACGTCAGCCGCGCGCTGAATGCTGGCAGATTCATCGCCGGTAAACGGTGGGAAATCAAAATGACAATGCGTATCGATAAAACGATAACTCACGCCAAATCCTCATTATCAAACGTCGTGTCGTTCGCCTGAGGCGCATTGGCTACCACAGGCGCGTGGGCGTCGTTGGCCACCAGCGCGGGAGGAACCACCACCGGCCCCGGCACCACAATCTTCGGCGTCTGACGAGGCAGCGGCGCATTTTTCGCCAGCAGTTTGCCGACTGTCGCCAGGAAGTAACGACCACACAGGCGTCCTGTCTTGTAATCTTCCCGCAGCGCCGGAATACGGCTTCCCAACGCCATACTATGGAGCGGCTTGGGTGGATAGATCTCAAAGATGCGCAGTTTACCCGGCGGTTTCTCAATAAAACTTTGGATCGCGCGATAGCTGTCTTCATGGTGCTGGACCAGATTCAATAACGGTTGCAGACTGCTTTCGCCCAGCCAGCGTTCCATACGTTTGAACCACTGTGGCGTATAGTACATTTGCGAGGGTACTGTGCGGATAACCACCAGCGTTTTTGCTCCGTGCTTCGCCGCCTCTTGCACCGGTATGGCGTCGCTGACGCCACCATCAAGATAGTTCACGCCATCGAGCGCAACTCCTGTGCGGTAGAATCCGGGAATCGCGCTGGAAGCACGGATAAGATCGAGCCAATTTTGCCGATTCGGCGAAAAATAGCCCGGCGTGTAGTCATCGCCCCGACAGGCGCACATATAAAACGCTTTCCCTGCGGCAAACAGGCGCTCGGCGTTATCCATTGCCAGCGGCATCTGGGAGGCGGTCGAATCCACCAGCCAGTCGAGATCGATTAAGTTTCCCCCGCGCACAAAGCGCACCGGGTCAAAAAACTCACGTCGGGTAGTGTAACGCATGATGACTTTACGACCGTAACCAGGCTGGTTACAGAGATAAGCTGAAAGGTTTTGCGCGCCAGCGGACGTCCCGTAGAAGAGATCAAAGGGATTGAACTGCGCCCGCATGAATTCATCCAGTACGCCAGCGGTGAAAATGCCTCTTTGTCCCCCGCCTTCGCACACCAGCGCCATACTGCCTGGTTGGAACGGACGTAACGATAACGGCGCGATATTACCGAGCGTGACGGGTATTCTCTGCCCCACCTCTGCCTTCCTGTTGTTTTTTTAATAGGAGAACAAAGTAACGCAAAATGCCTGCCGCTAAAACCGTAAAAGCCAGTCCGCTGGACTGGCTGAGTAGCAAGATATCTTTACGGTTTACTTATTACGGTCGTTTACGCCCGGTAAACAGGCTGACCAGAAACAGAATGATCCCCACCACAAAAACAATTTTCGCTGCGCCTGCAGCGGTACCCGCCAGTCCACCAAAACCCAGTGCAGCGGCAATTAACGCGATAACCAGAAATATGATGCCCCATCGAAACATGTGCTTCTCCTTTACCATAGTTAATGTCACCGCTTGATATGAGCACTCAGGCTGCCCATCGGCGATATTTTCAGTGTGGTGCACAACACGCCTCCCGACAAACGTCAGGAGGACGAATTAAGTCTAATTAGTGAGTTTTAAGATCGTTTTTGACGCTTTTCACGCCATCAATTGCTTTGGCGATGCTCTCAGCGCGATCGCTTTGAGCCTGTGATTCAACAGTTCCTGAAAGCTGTACCACGCCATCGGTGGTTTCAACCTTCACTTTGCGGGAAGGGACAATATCATCGGCCAGCAGTTTGGCTTTTACCTCACTGGTGATTGCCGTATCGCCCGCATAGCCTTTTACAGAAGTATCTTTGCTATCACGCACGTGTAATTTGTCGCTGACGGAGGTCACACCCTCTACGCCTTTCGCCACTTTCACCGCCTCTTCGGCTTGTGCCTGGCTTTCAACAAACCCGCTTAGCGTCACCACCTTCTGATCGGTTTTGACGGAAATATCGGTGCTCTTAATGCTATCGTGGTCCACCAGCGCGGCTTTCACTTTCGCGGTGATGGTGCTGTCATCCATGAAATTACCGACTTTGTTCATAGAGCTATCGACTTTCTGCCCCGCACTTTCGACGCCGGATTGCGCTTTATCCGTCGTGGAGTTTTCTGCAAAAGCAGAACCCGTTGCAACAGCGGAAGTCAGCATCACGGCCAGCAGCGTTTTAGAAATCTTAAGTCCTGTCATTGTCATCGATGTATTCCTGTATGTTTGCTAAAAGCTATGCTCTGCCGTTATAGGGCTTGAGCCAGCAACTAATCTTGTAAGTGGAATAAATATCAGCAATAGAAGCTGCAACAGGCAGCCTAAAAAGCATTTAACGCCGACATTTATGTCATCACATTGTTAAATATAGTTCAGGATTTCGTGATCGCAGTCCAGATTGACTAAAAAACAGGCAAACAAAAGAAAAATGAGAGGTTTTAAGAACATTCCGCAAGGGATTTAAAAGACAGGGAAAGTTGCAGGGCACGGCGGATACCGTGCCCTGGAAGGTCGATTAGTGTTCGCGCGTTTTACGGAACTGAACGTCTGGGTAACGTTCCTGGGTGAGATTCAGGTTAACCATGGTCGGCGCAATATAGGTCAGGTTATCACCGCCATCCAGCGCCAGCTGAATTTCGTTTTTACGCTTGAATTCTTCGAATTTCTTCACGTCAGAACACTCTACCCAGCGGGCAGTCGCCACGTTGACCGACTCATAAATCGCTTCAACGTTGTATTCGCTCTTCAGGCGTGAAACCACCACGTCGAACTGCAGCACACCGACAGCGCCCACGATCAAATCGTTATTGGCGATCGGACGGAAGACCTGCACTGCACCCTCTTCTGACAGCTGAACCAGCCCTTTCAGCAGCTGTTTCTGCTTCAGCGGATCCTTCAGGCGAATACGACGGAACAGCTCCGGCGCGAAGTTCGGAATACCGGTGAACTTCATCATTTCGCCCTGGGTGAAGGTATCACCAATCTGGATAGTGCCGTGGTTGTGCAGACCAAGAATATCGCCCGGATACGCTTCTTCCACGTGAGAACGGTCACCAGCCATAAAGGTCAGCGCATCGGAGATAACCACGTCTTTACCAATGCGCACCTGGCGCATTTTCATGCCTTTTTCGTACTTACCGGACACCACGCGCATGAACGCCACGCGGTCACGGTGTTTCGGGTCCATGTTGGCCTGAATTTTAAACACGAAGCCGGTGAACTTCTCTTCGGAAGCCTCAACGACGCGGGTGTCGGTTTTACGCGGCATCGGCGCAGGTGCCCACTCCACTAAACCGTCCAGCATATGGTCAACGCCGAAGTTACCCAGCGCGGTACCGAAGAAGACCGGGGTGATTTCGCCTGCGAGGAACAGCTCATGGTCGAATTCGTTAGACGCGCCCTGCACCAGCTCCAGTTCGTCACGCAACTGCTGCGCCAGGTCTTCGCCCACGGCAGCATCAAGTTCCGGGTTGTTCAGACCTTTAACAATGCGGACTTCCTGAATGGTATGGCCTTTACCCGTCTGGTACAGGTAAGTTTCGTCTTTATATAAGTGATAGACGCCTTTGAACAACTTACCGCAGCCAATCGGCCAGGTGATCGGCGCACAGCCGATTTTCAGTTCGTTCTCGACTTCATCCAGCAGCTCCATCGGATCGCGGATGTCACGGTCGAGTTTGTTCATAAAGGTCAGGATTGGCGTATCGCGCAGACGGGTAACTTCCATCAGCTTACGGGTCCTGTCCTCAACGCCTTTTGCGGCGTCAATAACCATCAGGCAGCAGTCCACCGCCGTCAGGGTACGGTAAGTATCTTCGGAGAAGTCTTCGTGCCCCGGGGTATCCAGCAGGTTGACCAGGCAGTCATGGTACGGGAACTGCATTACGGAGGTGGTAATCGAGATACCACGCTGCTTTTCCATTTCCATCCAGTCAGATTTGGCATGCTGGCTGGAGCCACGGCCTTTTACCGTACCGGCGGTCTGAATCGCCTGTCCGAATAACAGTACCTTTTCAGTAATTGTCGTTTTACCGGCATCCGGGTGAGAAATAATGGCAAAAGTGCGGCGTTTGGCCACCTCTTGCAAATAAGGAGACAACGTCATAGTCAAATCTTCTTAGGTAAGCACGGCAACGGGCCGTGCAAGTTGAATACGAAAAATTGCGGCTATTTTACCCATCAACGGGGGGGAGGCAATCAGTGTTTACACAGGAGTTGCTCCAGTTCGCTTAATGACGCTACGGTCCAGGTGGGCTGAATGCCCGCTGGCTGCTCGCGGTGGTGCGTATTTAGCCAGCAGGTGGATAGCCCAGCGTTAATGCCGCCAAGAATATCGGACTCTGCGGTGTCACCCACCATCAGCACACGGGAACGGTCAGGATTGCCCGCCTGCTCCAGCGCATGGTCAAAAATACGGGGATCGGGTTTTGCCACGCCAACCTGCTCAGAAATCACCAGCAGGTCGAAATAGTCGCGCAGCCCCGTCCGCTCAAGGCGGATTTGTTGCAACGCCGTAAAGCCGTTAGTAATGATGCCGATTTTCGCTTTACCACGAATCGCATTGAGCAGAGAAACCGCCCCTGGCAACGGCGAGCAGATTTCCGCCATCGCATTGATGAATGCGTCGTTAAGCTGGCCTGGCTCGACCTTCAGGCGTTCAGCCCAGCTCTGGAAACGGGCATGCTGCAGTTGTAATGAGGTAATCGCGCCGTTTTGATAATCCACCCACAGCGGTTTATTTACAGCCTGGTAGTCCTGAAAATCTTCAGCGGTAAAAGTAATGCTATAGTCGAGAAACATCCGCTGTAAGCCGGTAAACGAGTCAAACGTAAACAGCGTTTCGTCGGCATCAAAGAAAATCCAGTCCCACTTCTTCATCATTACACCTTGTCTTACATGCTGATTGGTAATGCCATGATAATGGCATCTTCATGACCATCGGCCGTCGGATAGTAATTGCGCCGGATCGTTGCCTCATTAAAGCCCAGGCTTTCATATAGCGCGATAGCGGCAGCATTTGAGGCGCGCACCTCAAGCCACAGGGTCAAAATGCCACGCTTTTCCAGCTCATCGATCAGGTGCTCCAGCAGCTCACGCCCCAGGCCCCGGCGCTGAAAGTCAGGATCAACGGCGATATTGAACAGCGTAGCTTCATCCAGCACGACCTGCGTAATCGCAAAGGCGGCCATCACGTCGCCAACCCTCAACTGAAAATTGAGGTAGCGATCGCCCTGGTTGCTGGCAAATGTTTTTTCACTCCACGGAAAAGCGTGGGCGCGTTTTTCAATCTGAAATGCTGCAGGTAAATCAGTCGGCTCGAGGGAAGAAATCGTGTTCATATGCGCAGATTTGTTGCCATAACGCGGCGCGGGCCGCTGGGTTTTCCCGTAATTCATTAAACGCAGGACTCGCGACCTGAGCGCCCTCCAGCAGCAGCGGCTCATCGGTTCCCAGCCGCCAGCTATTACAGCGGCTGCCCTGCGGCAGCATGGCGACACGGTCAGGCGTCAGTTGTAAAACCTGATCCGGGCTGACGGTTAATGCGCGTAAAATATCGCTCATCAACGGTTCGGTTAGCGCGGGTAACTGTGCAGCAACCATCACCAAACGGACATGCGCAGGAATTGAAATCGCGATCTCGCCCTGCAGTGCGCCAGGACGACGCAACGACCACTGCGTAATGCCCAGTTGCTGTAACTGCCAGTCTCGTCGGGATGTCATAGCGAAACACTCCTGTAATCAGGGGCGCAAATATAGCAAATTTGTCGAATCCGCGCCATCAAACAACTATAATCCCCCGCTGTACAATTTAAGGAGCACTCCATGTCTGCTTTTACCCCGGCAAGTGAAGTCTTGCTGCGCCACAGTGATGATTTCGAACAAAGCCGTATTCTGTTTGCCGGTGATTTGCAGGATGACCTGCCTGCCCATTTTGAAAGCGCCGCCAGCCGTGCGCACACTCAGCAGCTTCACCACTGGCAGGTGCTTAACCGCCAGATGGGCGACAACGTCCGCTTCAGCCTCGTCGCGCAGGCCGATGACGTCGGCGATAGCGATACGTTAATCTACTACTGGCCGAAGAATAAGCCGGAAGCCCAGTTCCAGTTGATGAACCTTCTTTCGCTGTTACCGGTAGGTACTGATATTTTTGTGGTGGGTGAGAACCGCAGCGGCGTACGTAGCGCAGAGCAAATGCTGGCCGAATACGCGCCGCTGAACAAAGTCGACAGCGCGCGTCGCTGTGGCCTGTACCATGGTCGTCTGGAAAAACAGCCGGTCTTTGATGCCGAAAAATACTGGGATGAATACCAGACCGAAAATCTGACCATCAAAACGCTGCCGGGCGTATTCAGCCGCGACGGCCTGGATGTTGGCAGCCAACTGCTGCTCTCCACGCTGACGCCACACACCAAAGGCAAAGTTCTGGATGTCGGCTGTGGCGCGGGCGTACTCTCCGTCGCGCTAGCCAGCCACTCGCCAAAAGTGCGCTTAACCCTGTGCGATGTTAGCGCCGCCGCGGTTGAAGCCAGCCGCGCAACGCTTGCCGCCAACGGGATTGAAGGTGACGTCATCGCCAGTAACGTCTTTTCTGACGTGACGGGTCGCTTTGATATGATCATCTCCAACCCACCGTTCCACGATGGGATGCAGACCAGCCTCGATGCCGCGCAGACGCTGATTCGCGGCGCAGTGCGCCACCTCAACAGCGGCGGTGAGCTGCGTATCGTGGCGAACGCCTTCCTGCCTTATCCGAAGGTACTGGATGAAGTGTTTGGCTTCCACGAAGTTATCGCGCAGACCGGGCGCTTTAAGGTCTATCGCACCGTCATGACGCGCCAGGCGAAAAAAGCCTGACCGATCCAGGCCGGATAAGGCGTTTACGCCGCCATCCGACGTGACACCGAGCAACGCCGGATAGCGCTAGCGCTCATCCGGCCTGGATAAAACGCCAAACCCCGAAGAAACGCCTTTTTTTTCGGCAATCACGTTAAGTTCGATAATTAACTGTTGACGCCCTGCATAAAATCTCTAGAATTCGCCCCCGTGGTAACGATACTTTTTGAGTGTCGATGGTATGCGAAGGTGGCGGAATTGGTAGACGCGCTAGCTTCAGGTGTTAGTGTCCTTTCGGACGTGGGGGTTCAAGTCCCCCCCCTCGCACCATAATCCACGTTGATATTGCTCGCACTGGGCGAAGGTGGCGGAATTGGTAGACGCGCTAGCTTCAGGTGTTAGTGTCCTTAGGATGTGGGGGTTCGAGTCCCCCCCCTCGCACCAACGAGGCGATATCAAAAAAATAAGATGACTGTGCGAAGGTGGCGGAATTGGTAGACGCGCTAGCTTCAGGTGTTAGTGTCCTTAGGATGTGGGGGTTCGAGTCCCCCCCCTCGCACCAATTATCTTATTCCCCTCTCGGTTTTCTTCCCTGTTTTGTTCATCCCTGATTCCAGTTCATCATTATCAGAACAATGCCGCCGATCAGCGCCGCGCAAGAAGGCAACAACACAAAGTGCCGTAAACGCTTGTGGTACAACATGAGCGAAGTCAGAAGTAATCCTAATACAATCATCGCCTTCCATACGTAGACCGACAGGTCACTAAATGCCATCCCGGCAATAAGTATTCCCGGCAGCAGAACACCCCATCCACTGCCCAGCGTACGTTGCAACATGGTATCACCTATGAAATTGATAATGATAACCAATATCATATGATAAATTTTCTCATTTGTCAGCTATGGGGCACTATCAATTATATGAGTTTTACTTAACGATTGATGACATAAATAATTTAAGGTGATAAATTGCTCGCCGGTTAGCTTTTCAACTAAAAACAATAAAAACCTCAGCGAATGTTACCCCGTTCGTTATTTGTTTTATTTACCAACACACCTTCGTACATTGCAGATAACTAACAATATTTACCTATGACAGTACAATCCTGGCGAACTCTGCGTACCAAAAAATACCAACTCTCTTTACGACTGTTTCTGCTGCTCAATGCTATCTCTGCACTGTTTACGCTTTTTTTCCCACTGTTTGCGGTGAAAGCTCTGTCTGTACCGGCACTGCTGATGCTCGTAATGAGTACATTGTTGCTGGCATGGCATGGGAAATATGCGGACAAAAGAATTAATCTCCCTTTTATTTCAATCGTTTTTGGCTTGCTATGGGCGTTACATATTTTCCTGAAATATAACGCGCTGGGTCATAATGATTATTATTTTCTATTGATCGCCCTTCTCAGCGTGCTGTTTATTGGATCTATCGCTTTTGCCAATAATATCATCGCGTTTACGCTTCACTCATTGCCATCCGTCGCCGTCTGTTTATGGCTGAACGGCAGCGAGCATGGTTTGCGAATTTTCTATTTTATGGCGCTGCCCATGGCCGGGATTGCCATCCAGAATGTAATACAAAAGCGCTACGATGGCTTCGCCCAACAGCTGATGTATAAACTGCTGGAAGAACGGGAAACCCTGAACGGACTCAGCATGCTCGACCCGCTGACCGGTTTGTACAATCGCCGGGGGTTGCAACACAGACTTGATACGCTGCTGGCCCTGAGTAATTCGAAGCACTACGTCCTGCTGCTGGATATCGACCATTTCAAAGCCTATAACGATCACTACGGGCATATGATGGGCGACCAGGCACTGATCCGGGTTTCTGCCGCGATTCGTGACTCCGTGCGTTCCCGGGACGTGGTGGCGCGCTTTGGCGGCGAAGAGTTTATGGTTCTGCTGACCGCAGTCGATCCCCAACAGGCCCAGGCTGCTGCCGAGCGCATTCGCCAGAAAGTGTACGACCTTAAAATTCCCCACATGTTTAATGAGAGCGTGGCAACTAACGTAACCGTTAGTATCGGCATTGCGCCTCTTGTTGAGCAGGATATTGAGGCCGCTATTGCCCGAGCGGATAAAGCCCTTTATGAGGCCAAGAACCTTGGGCGCAACAGCACGCTGGTCAGCGATGAACTGCGGGTAAACTGCCCTTCTGCCTGAGCTATCTGTGCGGTGTCGCCCGAGATGGCGACAAAGATCTTGCCATCGCTCAACGTCAATTATAGGATTGGCAATCATTATCATTAAGATTAACATCCTTATATCGACATGGCTTATCGTTCCGCACCGATCGTTGAAGATGTCATCTGGCGTAGCCATCTCCCGGCAAAGATCCCCTCGCTGGCTGCTGCCGTACGCGCAACGATAGCCAAAACCCGTGAGCACCTGCTGGACTTCATTCGTCTGGACGAAACACCTGTGCCAGGTGCGATGACGCTGCATGAATGGACGCAACCCACGACGTTAAGTTCATTGCTGGCGGTTTATTCAGACCATATTTATCGCAATCAGCCCACGCTGACACGCGAAAATAAGCCGCTGATTTCTCTCTGGGCCCAGTGGTATATCGGCCTGATGATGCCTCCGCTCATGGTAGCTCTGCTGACGCAAAAAGAGGCTATCGATGTCTCTCCTGAACACATGCACGTAGAATTCCACGAAACGGGCCGTGCAGCCTGTTTCTGGATCGATGTGCATCAGGATCACCAGGCCACGGCCCTGTCTCCTCAACAACGTATGGAAACGCTGATTCTTACAGCGCTGACGCCGGTTGTGCAGGCGCTGGAAGCGACAGGCGAGATCAACGCGAAGCTTATCTGGAGTAATACGGGATACTTAATTCACTGGTACTTAACGGAAATGAAGCCGTTGTTAGGTGAAGAACTGTTGAACACGTTGCGTCAGACCTGCTTTTTTGAGAAACAACTCTCCTGCGGCCAGGATAACCCCCTGTGGCGTACCGTTGTTCCACGCGAGGGACTACTGGTGCGCAGAACCTGCTGCCAGCGCTATCGCCTGCCCGATGTTCAACAGTGCGGTGACTGCACGCTGAAGTAAGCGAGGAGCCGTAGCCCCCCGCCAACACTTTATGCAACCTGCTGACTTTCCTCTTCTATACGCTGCGCTTCTTCTTTTTCCTGCGCTAATAGCTGCTTTTCGTAAACCTTAAAGAATGGAAAGTAGATAACAGCAGACACCAGCGCCAGCAGAACAACCAGAATGGCCGCACGATAATCCCAGCCTAACGCCCATGCCGCGCCAACCGGCGCCGGGGCCGTCCAGGGAACGACTGAAATCACTCGCCCAATTAAATCCAGTTTCATCGCCGCCCACGCCAGTACCGCATTCACCATCGGGGCCAGCAAGAAAGGGATAAAGAACACAGGGTTCATGACTATCGGCGTACCGAAAATCACCGGTTCGTTAATGTTAAAAATGCTGGGGACCACGCTCAAACGTCCGATCGAGCGTAGATGGGCCGAGCGACTCCGCAGATAGCAAATCACCAACCCCATCGTCGCGCCGGAACCACCAACCACAATGAAGAACGTCCAGAATGCTTCCATAAAGATATGCGGTAAAGGCGCCCCCTGCGCCAGCGCCGACTGGTTCATCCCGAGATTGGTGAGCCAGAACATTTGCAGCATTCCCGACACAATTGCCGCGCCATGAATGCCGGCAAACCACAGCAGATGGCCGATCAGTACTGCCAAAAGTATCGCCGGGAGAGAATCTGCCGCCGACACCAGTGGTTTAAAGATGGCCATGATGGCCTGCGGGATCAGCATGTCAAACTGCGACTGAATCACCAGGCTCAACGGGTATAGCGTCAGCACCACCACCAGCACCGGGATCAGCAGATCGAAGGAGTTTTTGATCATCGGCGGCACTTGATCGGGTAAACGAATGCCGATGTTGTGCGCCTTCAGGAAGCGCATCATTTCAACACAGTAAATGGCCACCAGGATAGCGGTGAAAATCCCCGTACCGCCCAGGCTATCAACCGGCATCGTGCCTTTGGTTTTCGGTGCAGCAATCAGTAAAAAAGCCATGATCGATAGCATCGCGCACATGAATGGATCTAACTGATGTGACTTCACATAGTGCTTGCCCAGGTTATACGCAATAGCCGCACAGATGTAGACCGACATAATCCCCATCGTCATATCAAACGGTGTAAGGATTTGGCCTTCAAACTGTTTCGCCATATCCAGCCACGCGCGGGCAAACCCCCAGGTCGTATCAGGAGAAAAAGGCGGGTAGGCAAAAACCAGCAAAAACGAGCCTACGATCATAAAGGGCATCGCCGAAATAAACCCATCGCGGATGGCCATCACATGACGTTGTGAAGAAATGCGTCCGGCAACAGGACTGACATAGTTTTCAACAAAGCGGAAAATTACATTAAACACAGCATGATTAGTAGACATAGCCGTTCTCCCGTTGTGCAAAACCCTGCAACCGTGCTGGCATTAACACCACCACGTAAAGCCCATTACCACTTTTCGCAACCGTGCCGGGAGGAACGCCAGCGCTACTGCATTTTGAGTTAAGTTTCATAGTTGGCTCTTATTATGTGATACAGAGGAAGTGACAACTTCAGTATTAATCGTCATTTCAGCATTCTGCAACCGGTTACTGTAACCGGTTTCTTTGATTGTGAAGAGGATCGAAAAACTGCCAATGTTGCCATGTTGTTACATTAAAATATTTACAGCGAGCTTGCCCCTATGACAAATTACGCCATGCGGTTTTCTGCTGTACGCAGCTGCCTGTAGGCGATTTGGAGAGAAGAATGAGTTTGCAATCAGTGCGCCAATTTTTAGCGCAACATGCACCAGATATTGAGATCATCGAATTAGATCAGAGTACCGCTACCGTCGATCTGGCAGCAAAAGCCCATAACGTCGAACCCGGTCAGATCGCGAAAACGCTTTCGTTGAAGGTCAGGAACGACATTATTCTGGTCGTCGCCAAAGGTGATGCCCGACTGGATAACAAAAAGCTAAAGAGTACGTTCGGCGCCAAGACCCGTATGTTGAGTAGCGATGAGGTGGTGAACGCGACGGGTCATCCCGTTGGCGGCGTTTGCCCTTTCGGACTGGAAACGCCGATTGCGGTGTACTGCGACGTCTCGTTAAAGCATTACGCTGAAGTGCTTCCCGCCGCAGGCGCCATCCACAGCGCTGTTCGAATCACGCCGGAAAGGATGGCTGAGCTGACTTCCGCCACCTGGGTGGATGTGTGTCAGTGAGGCTTCATGCCCCGTGCCAGTAGCAAAACCCGGCACGGGGCGATCTGACATGACCCCTTAAGAAGCAGCCTGCAGGAAAGGCGCCGGTTCACCTGCACGCAGATACAACAGAATATCTGCCGCATCCAGCAGTCCGGCATCTGAGCTCACGCCAAGTTTCGACATCACATTAAATTTATGTGCCCGAATAGTTTTAATATTCCGCTCAAGCTGCACAGCAATCTGCGGCATTGAATAGCCATTCGACATAAAGCGCAGTATTTCGCGTTCTGTCGGACTGAGCATCCGGCTTTGATTGATATACCAATGGTTTTTCGAACCTTCGGTTCCTCGGCTGGAGCAATTCAGTGCCGTAAATAGCGCGTCCTGAAGTACCGTTAACGAGGAAGATTTACTCACAACACCATCTAGCGGCAAGGGTGACAGAGAGCCAATTAAGCGCGCCTCCGCATCATCATCGGCAATGACCACACGCTTGATGCGCGGAAAATTAATCGCCAGCTCAGTCAGATAGGCGAGGCCAGCTCTGCGATCGGTTCTGATTGCAGAGAGAGAGAAAATAACTGCCGAAAATGGCGTTTTTAACATCGCCTGACTAAAGGCTGGCTGATTAGAAAAAAGATGAAGTTTATATCGGTCATCCGGCATGGTATTAAATAAACTCTTAATACCCACACTACTCATCGCGCACTTTTCTACCAGTGCGACGTTTCTTTTGATGCTTCTGCTTTCCATTCCGTGGTCTCTCCATAAACTGAAGGTAAATTCAGTTCTCGTGATCCTTGAGAACTGTTTATCCATGCGTACATTTCTGCATTGCTGTGTATTGATAAGCGACGCATAGCGCTGTTCTTTTGGGCACTGATTGTTTTATTGCTTTTCTTCAGCAATGTCGCAATCTGATTAATTCCCCAACCTTTTCCCAGCAGTCTCAGCACTTTTCTCTCCGAGAGCGTAAGTACAATTGAGCGGGCGCTATGGTCTGCTAACTCTGGCATCACGGGCGGAGAGAGCAGCGACTTGCTAATTCTCTCAGCACGAGTATTTCCTGCGTGAATAACATTCACTAAACTTTCAATCGGCTCGGCATCAGATAACAGCGAACTGACAGGACACATCAGCAGCTCAATGGCCAGAGGATAAAAAATACGGGAAACGAGAAATACCCAGTGAATATCACGGTATTGAGATAATAAAGAGTAATATTGTTCGCAGACTGAACGTGGATGATTACAGTCTCCGGATAAATCAGCAACCACCAAATCAGCGCACCGCAGCTGCAACAATGTCAGTTCTTCAACGGAACGACAGTAGGTAAGTTCGTAATCAGCGAACTGCCCCTGCATTACACCTTTAAGTCCGGTTTGTACGATTGGTAATTTACTAATAATAATTGCGTTTTTGCAGCGTCCTGGCAACATATCTCCTCCACACTCACCAGTCCGTATTCGCACTTATTAAAAATTTCCTGATAAATTAAAAATATTAATTAACAGAAAACCTCTAAACAATAGACGAGGTGAATTGTTTATCCTTGGCTTTTATTAAAATATAAAGTAATGGCGCTACAATCCCAATAGCGTCAAACTATTGAACCATTATTACAAAATTACGCATAAATACATTCTATGTACAATTAAAAGAACTACAATAGAACATTAGCGTTGCTTACGTATTTGCCATCCTGATAAATAACACTACATTTTCATAATGTGTTGTCTTTATTGATAAGCAGGTAAGGCGTCCAGGCGTGTAAGACCTGCGTCTTTTTTCGACGCAAAGATTGATCTTAGCCAGAGCCAACAGGATCATGCTTCATGATAAAAAGAAGGCATCCTTCATGCAAAGAGATCCTTATCAGTCAGAGCGAGCCATGCAAACAGAGCAGTCGTCACAGCGAACGGTTACACGGTTATGTATTCAATGCGGTCTTTTTTTACTTCAGCATGGGGCAGAAAGCGCGCTGGTTGACGAGCTATCCACCCGCCTCGGGCTGGCGCTTGGCATGGACAGCGTAGAAAGCGCTATCTCTTCTAACGCTATCGTCCTGACCACCATTAAAGATGGGCAGTGCCTGACCTCAACGCGAAAAAATCAGGATCGCGGGATTAACATGCACGTCGTGACGGAGGTGCAGCACATCGTTATTCTCGCGGAACACAAACTGCTGGATATTAAAGGCGTTGAGAAACGCTTTAGCCAGATTAAACCGCTGCGCTATCCAAGATGGCTGGTCGCCTTGATGGTCGGCTTGTCCTGCGCCTGCTTTTGTAAACTCAATAACGGCGGATGGGATGGCGCGGTGATCACCTTTTTCGCCAGCATGGTGGCGATGTATATCCGCCAGATTCTGGCGTCCCGGCATTTGCACCCGCAAATCAACTTTTGCATCACCGCGTTTGTGGCGACCACGATTTCAGGCCTGCTACTGACGTTGCCGACGTTTAACCACACTCCAACCATCGCCATGGCCGCCAGCGTACTGCTGCTGGTTCCGGGCTTTCCGCTGATCAACTCCGTCGCGGATATGTTTAAGGGACACATTAATACCGGGCTGGCCCGCTGGGCGATTGCCAGCCTGCTGACGCTGGCGACCTGCATTGGCGTCGTCATGTCGATGACCTTATGGGGGCTGCGCGGATGGGCGTGATCGATTTCATTTTGGTGCTGATGCAGGACATGATCCTGTCTGCGATCCCGGCGCTCGGCTTTGCCATGGTATTTAACGTACCGCATCGGGCGCTCCCCTGGTGCGCGTTACTCGGCGCGCTTGGGCACGGTTCGCGAACGGTGATGATGAGCACTGGGTTTAATATCGAATGGTCGACCTTTATGGCGTCATTGCTGGTCGGCTGCATTGGGATCCAGTGGTCACGCTGGTATCTGGCACATCCGAAAGTCTTCACGGTTGCGGCGGTGATCCCTATGTTCCCTGGGATCTCCGCCTACACAGCCATGATCTCGGCGGTAAAGATCGGCCATTTTGGCTACAGCGAAGCGCTGATGATCACCCTGTTGACCAATTTCCTCAAAGCCTCATCAATTGTCGGCGCGCTCTCCATCGGGCTGTCCGTTCCGGGATTATGGCTGTATCGCAAACGCCCGCGCGTGTAGCGGCACGCTTTTTTAGCACCTCGCAGAGAGGGGAATCACCTCCTCATCTGCTGCTCTCCTTCTTCTCTGTGTTACTATAAAAGCAGTCCCCTTCTCGGTTGTTGTTCAGTATTGAGAAACATTATGCCCAGCAAAATTTTGACGCCGGACGTCACTAGCATTGACGCCTTACTACACGATCACCACGCGGTGCTGGCCAGGTCTGCAGGCGGTGCCGTAGCCGTTTTCGCCAATAACGCGCCAGCGTTTTACGCGGTGACGCCTGCACGACTGGCCGAGTTGTTGGCGCTTGAAGAGAAGCTGTCACGCCCGGGAAGCGATGTGACGCTGGATGCACAATTTTATGAAGAGCCGCAAGCCGCCCCCGTTGCCATACCAATGGGGAAATTTGCGATGTACGCTGACTGGCAGCCCGATGCCGACTTTCAGCGCCAGGCCGCCCTGTGGGGCGTGGCGTTAAGAGAACCGGTCACCGCTGAAGAACTGGCCTCATTTGTCGCCTACTGGCAGGCCGAAGGCAAAGTTTTTCACCATATTCAGTGGCAGCAAAAACTGGCGCGCAGTATCCAGATTGGCCGGGCCAGCAATGGCGGAATGCCGAAGCGCGATGTGAACAGCGTCAGCGAGCCTGACAACCATATACCACCGGGTTTTAGAGGATAACGATGAAAAACGTTGGCGACCTGATGAAACGTCTGCAAAAAATGATGCCGGCTAATGTCGAGCCTGCCTTTAAAACGGGCGAGGAGCTGCTGGCATGGCAAAAAGAACAAGGTGAAATTCGTGCCGCAGCCCTGGCCCGCGAAAACCGGGCCATGAAAATGCAGCGCACTTTCAACCGTTCCGGGATCCGTCCGCTGCATCAGAACTGTTCGTTCGATAACTATCGGGTGGAGTGCGAGGGCCAGATGAACGCCCTGAGCAAAGCCCGTCAGTACGTTGAAGAGTTTGACGGCAATATCGCCAGCTTTATCTTCTCCGGCAAGCCCGGCACCGGTAAAAACCATCTGGCCGCCGCCATCTGCAACGAACTGCTGCTGCGCGGCAAGTCGGTGCTGATCATTACCGTGGCTGATATTATGTCGGCGATGAAAGAAACCTTCACTAATCGTGAAACCAGCGAAGAACAGCTACTCAACGATCTGAGTAACGTAGATCTGCTGGTGATCGACGAGATCGGCATGCAAACCGAATCGCGCTACGAAAAAGTGATCATCAATCAGATCGTCGATCGCCGCTCGTCTTCAAAACGACCAACAGGCATGTTAACCAACAGTAATATGGATGAAATGAACAAACTGCTGGGCGAGCGGGTAATGGACCGCATGCGGCTTGGCAACAGCCTGTGGGTAATCTTTAACTGGGAAAGCTACCGTAGTCGGGTAACCGGTAAAGAGTATTAACGTATTAGGACCACTCCTAAGACTGCCAGCGCTATACTGCGCTGAAAAGGCATAACACGAGTTGCATATAATGATGAAAACACCCCAACGTCTGCTGTGCTGTGCGCTTGCCGCCAGCACGCTCATCTCCACCAGCGTTTTTGCTGCCTCCTGGCAGGATTCACTCTCCAGCGCGGCCAGCGAACTGAGCAAACAAAGCTCCGGCTCGCAGGGCAGCTCGTCGCTCTCTTCCCTGACCAGCCTGCTGAATGGCAGCAATCAGTCGCTGACTTCCAGCAGTATGAATAACGCCGCTGGGATCCTGGAATATTGTGCGAAACAGAAGCTGGCCTCGGTCACCGACACGCAAAACGTCAAAAACCAGGTGCTGGATAAACTGGGGCTCAGTGCTCCTGAGCAGAAGCAAGATACCAACTATATGGACGGTATTCAGGGTCTGCTCAACGCCAAAGATGGTCAACAACTGGACCTGAACACGATTGGCAATAGCTCGCTGGCGAAGCAGGTAAAAACCAAGGCCTGCGATCTGGTGTTAAAACAGGGTATGAACTTCATTTCCTGATGCACGACATGCCGCGTATTACCTGCGCGGCATCAGTTTTTTACCCCATTACATTCACACGTCAAATAACCAGTAAATCCCCTGCAAAAAACACGCATATCTAAACCAATTCTGAATAACAACGTAATTTAATGTCACTACAATTGCAGCAATATAACATCGCTATTACATTGTGCTTTCCCCTAATGATTAGCCTGCCAGGCATGTGCCCGGTTTATTGAGGATCGACCGTTGTCAGAATTAATCTCCATCACTCTGTTTCTCGCTTCAGTGCTGATTTACGCCTGGAAAGCGGGTCGCAACACCTGGTGGTTTGCCGCCACATTAACGGTGCTGGGGATTTTTATTGTCTTGAATATCACGCTGTACGCCAGTGACTATTTCACCGGCGACGGGATCAATGACGCGGTACTCTACACGCTGACCAACAGCCTGACCGGCGCGGGGATTGGAAAATATATTTTGCCAGGGGTCGGCATCGCGCTGGCGCTGACGACGGTTTTTGTCGCTCTCGGCTGGATCCTACGCCGCCGTCGCCATCATCCGCATCATGTGGGTTACAGTCTGCTGGCCCTGCTGCTGGCGCTGGGCTCCGTTGACGCCAGCCCGGCGTTTCACCAGATAACCGAACTGGTGAAGTCGCAGTCGCGCGATGGCGATCCGGATTTCCCAACGTATTATAAAGAGCCATCGAAAACCATTCCCAACCCCAAGCTGAACCTGGTTTATATCTACGGCGAAAGCCTCGAACGCACCTATTTTAACAATGACGCGTTCCCGGAACTGACCCCAGAACTCGGCGCGTTGAAAAATGAAGGTCTGGATTTCAGCAACACCATGCAGCTTCCGGGCACCGATTACACCATCGCTGGCATGGTCGCCTCCCAGTGCGGTATTCCGCTGTTTGCGCCATTTGAAGGCAACGCCTCGGCGTCGGTCTCAAGCTTTTTCCCCAACAATATCTGTCTGGGCGATATCCTGAAAAACTCCGGCTATCAGAACTACTTTGTGCAGGGGGCCAACCTGCGCTTTGCCGGCAAAGACGTGTTCCTGAAATCTCACGGCTTTGACCATCTGTATGGCGCAGAAGAGTTAAAAAGCGTGGTGGCGGACCCGGCCTATCGCAACGACTGGGGCTTCTACGACGATACCGTACTGGACGAAGCGTGGAAAAAATTCGAAGAGCTTTCGCGCTCGGGCCAGCGTTTTTCACTGTTTACGCTGACTGTGGATACCCATCATCCGGATGGATTTATCTCACGTAGCTGCAACCGTAAACGTTATGACATCGACGGGAAGGCCAACCAATCGTTCAGCGCGGTCAGCTGCAGTCAGGAAAATATTGCCGAATTTATCAATAAAATCAAAGCATCGCCATGGTTTAAAGATACCGTAATCGTGGTTTCTTCCGATCATCTGGCGATGAACAACACCGCATGGAAGTATCTGAACAAGCAGGATCGCAACAACCTGTTCTTCGTGCTGCGCGGCGACCAGCCGCAGCAGGACACGCTGGCGGTGAAGCGTAACACGATGGATAACGGCGCAACGGTACTGGATATTCTCGGCGGCGATAACTTTATCGGACTTGGTCGCAGCAGCTTGTCGAGCGAATCCGTGTCGGAAGTGTTCCTGAACATCAAAGAAAAAATGCTGGCGTGGAAGCCCGATATTATCCGTCTGTGGAATTTCCCGAAAGAGATGAAAGAGTTCACCGTCGACCAGGACAAAAACATGATCTCTTTCTCCGGTAGCCACTTCCGCCTGCCGCTGCTGCTGCGCGTGTCGGACAAACGCGTCGAACCGCTGCCGGAAAGCGAATACTCGGCCCCGCTGCGCTTCCAGTTGGCGGATTTCGCACCACGCGATAACTTCGTCTGGGTCGATCGCTGCTACAAAATGGCGCAACTATGGGCGCCGGAGCTGGCGCTCTCTACCGACTGGTGCGTATCGCAGGGTCAGTTAGGCGGGCAACAAATCGTGCAGCACGTTGACAAAGCCAAATGGAAAAGCAAAACCGTCTTTAAAGACACGGTGATCGACATGGAGCGCTACAAAGGTAACGTCGATACGCTGAAAATTGTCGATAACGACATTCGCTACAAAGCCGATAGCTTCGTCTTCAACGTGGCGGGCGCACCTGAAGAGGTCAAACAGTTTAGCGGCATATCACGCCCCGAATCCTGGGGACGCTGGTCCAATGCGCAGCTCAGTGAAGAAGTGACCATCGAATACAAGGCCCCACTGCCGAAGAAATTCGATCTGGTCATCACCGCGAAAGCCTTCGGTGACAACGCCAATCGTCCGATCCCCGTGCGCGTTGGCAACGAGGAACAGACGCTGGTGTTAGGCCATGACGTCAGCACCACCACCTTGCATTTTGATAACCCGGCGGATGCCAATACGCTGGTAATTGTCCCACCCGATCCGGTCGCCACCAACGAGGGCAATATTCTCGGCCACTCGCCGCGTAAGCTGGGGATCGGGATGGTTGAAATCAAAGTAGTAGCTCAGGGTTCGTAACATGATAGGCCTGATAGCGCTTCGCTTATCAGGCCTATCGTTAACCCCATTTATTGCCTGAAAAAAAACAGCGCCCAACACCACACCGGGCGCTGCATGGCAACCTTATTCCAGACCGTTCACCGCCTGGCGCATACCCTGCACCAGAATCATCTCGAGGTTAGCCGTCACCTGTCCGGCAAGCCCTGGCAGCAACGTTAAATCTTCACCCCAGTGCGCCGTATCGCCGAGCACGGCATCCACCAGTTCACCCAGCGTTAAATCATTGCCTACTCGCGGCCACAGGCTGGCATACAGGCTTACCCACTGTTCATCATCCTGTATCGGATAGCGTTCCCCGTCGCGCTCTGCACGATAAAACGCCAGCAGCGCAGCGAGGGCAAACGTTAACCGCACGGGCCAGCGCCCATTTCGCTGACCCGCCAGCAGTTGCGGCAAAATTCGGGTACGGAATTTAGTCATGCCGTTTAGCGCAATGGAAAGCAACTGGTGACGAATGTAAGGGTTCTGAAAACGCCCGCTTACCGCGTCGGCAAATTCTCGCAGTTCATCCGCCGGAAGATCCAATACCGGTATAATTTCCTCGCCAATCGCCCGCTCGACAAAGCGGTGAACATCGGCATCCCGCATCGCCTCACCGACGGTCTCCAGTCCGCACAGCCACGCCACCGGCACCAGCGCCGTATGCGCGCCATTGAGAATGGCGACCTTGCGCTCTTTGTACGGTTTGATATCGCTCACCACCCGGATATTCAGCGGACACTGCACCAGCTTCAGCTCCTCTGCCAGCCACTGCGGCCCCTGGATCACGAACAGATAAAAATGCTCCGCGGTATCGAGAAACGCATCGTGATAGCCAAGCGTCGCTTCCAGCGCGGCAGCTTCTTCACGCGGGTAGCCAGTAACAATGCGGTCGACCAGCGTCGAACAGAAGGTGTTCGCCGTTTCCACCCAGTCGGCAAACGCCGGAGGAAGCTGCCACTCATGCGCATACCGCAGCACCAGCGTTTTGAGCGCCTCACCGTTATAGTCGATCAGTTCGCAGGGGATAATCACCCAGCCCTTATCCACCGCCCCCGCAAAATGGTTAAAGCGCTCCAGCAGCAGTCGCGTCAGTTTGGCCGGAAAACTCACCGGCGGGGCATCATCCACGCAGTCTGCCGCGTGATAGCTAATTCCGGCTTCAGTGGTATTCGAAAACACAAATCGGATGTCCGCATTGTGCGCCAGCGCCAGATACGCCGCGAAATCCTGGTACGGATTGATTTCGTTATTCACCGAACGGATAAGCCGCGCTTCGCTCACCGCTTCGCCCTGCTCGTTAAGCCCGCGTATCAGCGTGGTATACAGCCCGTCCTGGGTATTCAGCGACGGCGGAAAATCAGTATTGATCGGGCGAACGATGGTCACGCCAGCATTCAGAGTGGTGTGCTCGTTGAGGATATCCAGTTGCCAGTCGATAAACGCCCGCAGGAAGTTTCCTTCACCAAACTGGATCACGCGCGTTGGGTAGCTGGCCCCCGGAAAATCACGTCGATTCAATGTGTTCATCGCAATTACCCTCTCAGAACGTGATCACGCCTTTAATCAGCTCACGGTTGTTAATAACATCCCGCTCGTAGATTTCTGCCAGTGTGGCAAACGCGTAACGGTGCGTGAGCATCATGTCGGCGGTCAGTTTGCCTTCCGACATCAGACGGCCCACTTTGGCGAAATCTTCCGGCGTGGCGTTGCGACTGCCCATCATGGTGGTCTCTTTCTTGTGGAACTCGGGGTCAGAGAACTGCAAATCACCTTTGAACAGCCCAACAAAAACGATGCTGCCGCCATGGCGAATCAAATTCACCGTGTTGTTCATCGCATGCTGGTTTCCCGTGGCATCAATGACCTTTTGCGCCAGCGAACCGCCAAACTGAGCGCGCAGCTGCGCATCAAAATCTTCAGCGGATGGGTCGATAACCGGGAGTCCCAACCGGGAAGACACGTGCTCCCGACGCGCGGGACTGGTATCGGCGACCACCACCTGTGCGCCATCGGCTTTGGCAATCGCCGCTGCGCCCAGACCAATCGGACCAGCACCGACCACCAGCACCTGCTCACCTGGCGCCACCGCCGCCCGACGTACCGCATGCGCGCTGATGGCGTAAGGCTCAATCAGCGCCGCCGCCTGCGGGTCAATCCCCTGCGCGTCCAGTAAGTTGGTCACCGGAACGGACAGATATTCACTGAAACCACCATCCTGATGTACGCCAATCACCGAAATCTTCTCGCAGCAGTTGGTACGTCCGCTCAGGCATGCCGGACACTGCTGGCAGGCCACGTAAGGAATAACCGCCACCTGCTGACCATTTTTCAGATTCTGTATATTTTTTCCCAGCCCGACAATTTCCCCACATATTTCATGACCTAATACACGTGGGTAGCTGAAAAAAGGCTGATTGCCGCCCCAGGCATGAATATCGGTACCACAAATCCCTACCGATTTAATTTTTATTAATGCTTCGCCCTCACCCGGAATAGGTATTTCGCGTTCTTTCCAGACTAATTTTTTAGGTTCCTGGCAAATCAACGTATTCATCGTAGACATGATTCTGCTCTCCTGTTTTTTTGTTGCCTCAGATATCAACGAAAATAAAAAAGCCGGAGAAAGCAGAAACACAATCTGTGAATTCCAACGCATAAAAATGTTTTAAATCGGGTTTTAATAGGCAAAAAGGAGAAACCATGAGCCGTTCGCAGAACTTACGTCACAATGTGATTAACCAGATTATCGATGATATGGCGCGTGGTCATATCCCTTCCCCTCTCCCATCGCAAAGCGCATTGGCGGAGATGTACAACATCAGCCGCACCACAGTGCGCCATATGCTGAGCCACTTAGGCGAGTGCGGCGTGCTGACCCAGGTCGGCAGCCACTATGTCATCGTGCGTAAACCCGACAATGACGACGGTTTTGCCTGCACCACCGCCTCCATGACCGAGCAAAACCGGATTTTTGAGCAGGCGTTTTTCACCATGATCAACCAGCGCCAGCTGCGTGCAGGCGAGAGCTTCTCCGAACTGCAGCTTGCCAGAGCCGCGGGCGTCAGTCCGGTAGTCGTACGGGAATATCTTTTAAAATTCGAACGTTACAACCTGATCAAAAACGAAAAACGCGGTCAGTGGAGCATGAAGCAGTTCGATCAGGCCTATGCGGAGCAGCTGTTTGAACTCAGAGAAATGTTGGAAACCCATTCCCTGCAGCATTTTCTCAATCTGCCGGATGATGACCCGCGCTGGCTGCAGGCTAAAACGCTGCTGGAACGCCACCGGATCCTGCGCGACAGCATCGGCAGCAGCTTTCGTATGTTCTCGCAGTTAGACCGTGAGTTTCATGCCTTGCTGCTCTCTGCTGCCGATAATATATTTTTCAATCAATCACTTGAAATCATCTCCGTGATTTTCCACTTCCACTATCAGTGGGATGAGAGCGACCTCAAACAACGCAACATCATTGCCATCGATGAACATATGACCATCCTCAGCGCGCTGATCTGTCGCAGCGACCTGGATGCCACCCTGGCGCTCTGTAACCATTTGAATTCAGCCAAACAATCGATGATTCGCTCCATCAACCAGAGTCATAGCGCCGCCCATTAAGTACCGATAAAAAACAGCAAACCATTACCGGGAGCACGATTTTATAAAAATAAAAACGCCTGAAAAATACCTCTTGCCTATGCTCACGCTAAGTCGACTGCATTAAAAACTTTTGTGAGCGGTGATGAGCGAATTGATTCATCACTGGTATTTTTTTCAATACTGCACAGCCCGGCTGTGTGAAAAATAAATTATTGAGGTTCAGGAGTCCGGCGTGGAAAAAAATAATATTACCCTCGACCCGAGTTCTTCGTTTGGCACGTCGTCATCTGCGGATATTAATGTTCCGCCTGAGGGCATGGTGCAACGCAGTAGCCGAATAAAACGTATTCAGACCACAGCAATGATTTTATTATTTTTTGCTGCGGTGATTAATTACCTAGACCGCAGTTCATTATCGGTCGCCAACTTAACAATTCGGGAAGAACTGGGGCTGAGCGCCACGCAAATCGGCGTCCTGCTGTCGGTCTTCTCTCTCGCTTACGGTATTGCGCAACTGCCCTGCGGCCCGCTGCTGGATCGTAAAGGTCCGCGCATTATGTTAGGACTCGGGATGTTCTTCTGGTCGCTGTTTCAGGCGATGTCCGGCATGGTGCACAGCTTCACACAGTTTGTGCTGGTGCGTATCGGGATGGGGATTGGCGAAGCGCCGATGAACCCGTGCGGCGTAAAGGTGATCAACGACTGGTTTAACATCAAAGAGCGCGGTCGCCCGATGGGGTTGTTTAACGCCGCCTCGACCATCGGGGTTGCCATTAGCCCGCCGATTCTGGCCGCCATGATGCTGGTAATGGGCTGGCGCTGGATGTTTATTACTATCGGCGTGCTGGGTATTTTTCTCGCCATCGGCTGGTACATGCTGTATCGCAACCGCGAGCAAATTGAGTTGAGCGCCACGGAACAAGCGTACCTGAACGCCGGCAGCGTCAATGCCCGCCGCGATCCGTTAAGCTTTGCCGAATGGCGCAGCCTGTTTCGCAACCGTACTATGTGGGGCATGATGCTGGGCTTTAGCGGCATCAACTATACCGCATGGCTATACCTGGCCTGGCTGCCGGGCTACCTGCAGACCTCCTATAACCTGGATTTAAAAAGCACCGGCTTAATGGCGGCGATCCCGTTCCTGTTTGGCGCAGCCGGCATGCTGATTAACGGTTTTGTCACCGACTGGCTGGTGAAAGGCGGTATGGCGCCGATTAAGAGCCGAAAAATTTGTATTATCGCCGGGATGTTCTGCTCTGCGGCCTTCACCTTCGTCGTGCCGCAGGCAACAACGTCGATGGCCGCCGTGTTACTGATCGGTATGGCGCTGTTCTGTATCCACTTCGCCGGCACCTCGTGCTGGGGCCTGATCCACGTCGCCGTCGCCTCACGCATGACCGCTTCCGTGGGCAGTATCCAGAACTTTGCCAGTTTTATCTGCGCGTCGTTTGCGCCGATCGTCACCGGATTTATTGTTGATACCACCAACTCTTTCCGTCTGGCGCTGATCATCTGCGGCTGCGTCACCATGGTGGGCGCCCTCGCCTACATCTTCCTGGTTCGCCAACCCATCAGCGATCCGCGTAAAGATTAATCCTTCAGATGCCCGATAACACCGCGCTTATCGGGCATGTTATGCTCCTCGTATGAACATCACCTTGCGCGCGACTACTCTGGCAGACACTGCCGCTCTTCCCGCCATCGAACGATCTGCGGGGCAACGTTTTTTACTCATCCCCGAACTGGCGTGGATTGCTGACGACCAGATTATATCGGCTGCTCAGCATCGGGCATTTGCCGCCGCAGGCATGAGCTGGCTGGCGCTGGTCGATGCGCGTCCGGTCGGTTTTTTGGTTGCCGAAGCGCTGGGGTCATCGCTGTTTATTGCTGAACTTTCACTGCATCTGGAGTGGCAGGGAAAAGGAATTGGCCGCAGATTGCTTGACTATGTTGCCAAACAGGCGCGTGAGAAAGGATATACGTCGCTCACGCTAACCACCTTCCGCGGTGTGCCGTGGAATGCGCCATTGTACGCGCGACTGGGATTTGAAATGCTGGCTGACGAGACGCTTTCGCCGGAATTGCGCGAAAAAAGAGCTGAAGAAGCGGCGCACGGGCAGACGTACGAACTACGCTGCGCCATGCGCCTGATGTTGCGTTGATTGCCCGGTGGCGGCTACGCCTTATCCGGCATCACAGGTCTAGAACGTTTCCCAGTTATCCCCGGCATCCGTTACCGCAGCTTTACGCGGCTGGGCCGTTGAAACCGGTTTAGCGGCGGCAACGTCACGCGCGCGCTGTTGGTCATGCTGAATACGGAACACGGCAACGGCCTGGGTCAGACGGCTGGCCTGCTCTTCCAGCGCCGCAGCGGCGGCGGCGGATTCTTCCACCAACGAGGCGTTCTGCTGCGTCACGCGATCCATCTCAGCGACAGCCAGACCGACCTGGTCGATACCGCGGCTCTGTTCATCAGAAGCAGAGGCGATTTCACCCATGATATCGGTCACGCGGGTTACCGCATTGACGATCTCATCCATGGTTTCACCGGCGCTTTCAACCAGCGTTGAACCCACATCCACACGGCTGACCGAGTCTTCAATCAGGCTCTTAATCTCGCGCGCGGCCTGCGCACTACGCTGGGCCAGGTTACGAACTTCACCCGCAACCACCGCAAATCCACGGCCCTGCTCGCCCGCACGTGCAGCTTCTACCGCGGCGTTGAGTGCCAGAATATTAGTCTGGAAGGCAATGCCGTCGATAACGCTGATAATGTCGGCGATTTTCTGCGAACTGGAAGCGATGTCGCGCATGGTTTGCACAACATTATCCACCACTTTGCCGCCTTTCTGCGCGGTTTCAGAAGCGCTCAGCGCCAGATGGCTGGCCTGACGCGCGTTTTCGGCGTTCTGCTTCACGGTCGCCGTCAGTTGTTCCATGCTGGCCGCAGTTTCTTCCAGAGATGCGGCCTGCTGTTCGGTACGCGAGGAGAGATCGTTATTCCCCATCGCAATCTCGCTGGCCCCGCTGTAAATCGCGTTGGCACCGTTACGTACGTCACCCACGGTATTCATCAGCTCACCCTGCATGTGACGCAGGCTTTCCGCCAGTTGTCCAATCTCGTTGGAACCTTCCACCTCAATACGCTTCACCAAATCGCCGCTGGCGATATGACGAATGCTGTCGATCAGACGGTTCATTGGGGAGATAAGGGTCAGTTTGATACCAAACCACACCGCAATAATCGCCGCCAGTACGGTAATCAGCACGCAGATCAGCACCCACATCGCCTGGCTGTAAGAGCTGTTGTTATCTTCCACCGCGATGTCATACAGGCGATCGTTCTGCTGCATGTAACTCATGTACTGCTTCTCAAAGCCATCCTGATAGCTCTGCGTCGGTTGATCAAAGAACGCGTTGATCTTCCCGTCACCCAATAACTGGATCAGCTCCGCCAGCGCGCCGTGGTAGATGTCATAGGTGCGATTAATCTCCTGGAACGCGGCTTCGCTTTGGCGCGGATCGCGCGGGAGCGACTCGTAAATCGCCCAGTTTTTTTCCGTCAGCTTCAGCGCCGTGCTGGCTACCTGCATCAGTTCGGCAACGGTCGCGCCGCTGCCGATATTGCTCTGATCCATCATGTAGCGAATGCCCGCCCGGTTCAGGGTATTACGCGTTTGCAGCAGCTCAACCCAGGTGGCGTTCAGCGCAGACTGTTGCTGGCGAATGGTTTGCAGAACGGTAAAGTTCTCTTTGTCATTCTTAAGTGAGTTAAAAAACAAGCCGCCCGAGGCGAGCTGTAAAAGGCCAAACAGCGCCAATACCAGCAGTAAGCTGGTAACAATCTTCATTCGTTTTAACATGTTTTCTCTTTCCGCTAGACAGATGTCAGAATTTTCGGCCTGGAAAGGGAAAACTTTATGAAATTCGTGCTAGTTGAATCGATCTCAGCATCGACGATTCGTCGATCCCCACCGCCAGCCAAAGATCTAAACGGGTTTATTAGTGATCTCAATCACATAAATTTCCCCGCTCATCCCCACTACTTACCGCTCACTGACATTTGGGACCGCTTAAGCTGACATACAACCGTTCACTTATTTACCTTACTTTACGCGCGTAATTCTCTGGCAAGATCCCCCCAACATAGCAGTCAAATAACCTCCTCAAACACAAGATCAAACCCACGCGGCTTCGGCCAATTATTAATAGGTACCCTAGATAATTCGAGTTGTAAGAAGGCGGCAAATGAGGGAATCCTCAGGAGCTTACAAAAGTAAGTGGCTGGGGTGAGCGAATGAAGCCAACGCACATACAACTTGAAGTATGACGGGTAAAAAACCAGGTTTTACTATGGATACGAAAAAGTTATTCAAGCACATACCCTGGGTGATTCTCGGAATCATCGGTGCATTCTGCCTCTCGGTAGTGGCATTACGTCGGGGTGAACACATCAGCGCCCTGTGGATCGTGGTCGCCTCAGTTTCTGTTTATCTGGTGGCCTATCGTTACTACAGCCTTTATATCGCCCAAAAGGTGATGAAACTTGACCCGACGCGTGCCACGCCGGCGGTCATCAACAATGACGGTCTGAACTACGTTCCAACCAACCGTAACGTATTGTTTGGTCACCACTTTGCCGCTATCGCAGGTGCGGGTCCGCTGGTTGGGCCGGTACTGGCTGCGCAGATGGGCTACCTACCCGGTACGCTGTGGCTGCTGGCAGGCGTCGTGCTGGCCGGTGCGGTACAGGACTTCATGGTGCTGTTTATCTCTTCCCGCCGTAACGGCGCATCTCTGGGTGAGATGATCAAAGAAGAGATGGGCCCGATCCCAGGAACCATTGCGCTGTTCGGCTGCTTCTTAATCATGATCATCATCCTCGCGGTACTGGCGCTGATCGTGGTAAAAGCGCTGGCGGAAAGCCCGTGGGGTGTGTTCACCGTCTGCTCAACCGTACCTATCGCACTGTTCATGGGGATCTACATGCGATTCCTGCGTCCGGGGCGTGTGGGTGAAGTGTCGGTGATTGGTATTGTGCTGTTGGTAGCCTCAATCTACTTCGGCGGCGTGATTGCGCACGACCCGTACTGGGGCCCGGCGCTGACCTTTAAAGACACCACCATCACCTTTACCCTGATCGGTTACGCGTTTATCTCTGCGCTGCTGCCGGTATGGCTGATCCTCGCCCCGCGCGACTATCTGGCTACTTTCCTGAAAATCGGCGTTATCGTCGGTCTGGCGGTGGGGATTGTTATCCTCAACCCGGAACTGAAAATGCCGGCAATGACGCAGTACGTTGATGGTACTGGCCCGCTGTGGAAAGGCGCTCTGTTCCCGTTCCTGTTCATCACCATCGCCTGTGGTGCGGTATCTGGCTTCCACGCGCTGATTGCTTCCGGTACCACGCCGAAGCTGCTGGCCTGTGAAACCGATGCGCGCTTTATCGGTTATGGTGCGATGCTGATGGAATCCTTCGTGGCGATTATGGCGCTGGTTGCTGCGTCTATCATCGAACCGGGTCTGTACTTCGCGATGAACACCCCGCCTGCGGGCCTTGGCATCACCATGCCGAACCTGCATGAAATGAGCGGCGAAAACGCACCGCTGATTATGGCGCAGCTGAAAGATGTTACCGCACATGCGGCAGCGACCGTCAGCTCCTGGGGCTTCGTGATTTCGCCTGAGCAGATCCTGCAGACCGCGAAAGACATCGGTGAACCGTCCGTTCTGAACCGAGCAGGTGGCGCACCGACGCTGGCCGTGGGTATCGCTCACGTGTTCCACAAAGTGCTGCCGATGGCTGATATGGGCTTCTGGTATCACTTCGGTATTCTGTTTGAAGCGCTTTTCATCCTGACCGCACTGGATGCCGGTACGCGTTCTGGCCGCTTTATGCTGCAGGATTTACTGGGTAACTTCGTGCCGTTCCTGAAGAAAACCGACTCTCTGGTTGCGGGCATCATCGGTACTGCGGGCTGCGTCGGCCTGTGGGGTTATCTGCTGTATCAAGGCGTTGTTGACCCGCTGGGCGGCGTTAAGAGCCTGTGGCCGCTGTTCGGCATCTCTAACCAGATGCTGGCTGCCGTGGCGCTGGTTCTCGGCACCGTGGTGCTGGTTAAAATGCAGCGCACCAAATACATCTGGGTTACCGTGGTTCCGGCAGTATGGCTGCTTATCTGCACCACCTGGGCGCTGGGTCTGAAACTGTTCAGCACCAACCCGCAGATGGAAGGCTTCTTCTTCATGGCGAGTCAGTACAAAGAGAAGATCGCTAACGGCGGCGAACTGACCGCGCAGCAGATTGCAAACATGAACCACATCGTCATCAACAACTACACCAACGCAGGTCTGAGTATTCTGTTCCTGGTGGTGGTGTACAGCATCATTTTCTACGGGTTCCGTACCTGGCAGAAAGCCCGCTCCATCAACGGTCGCTCTGATAAAGAGACGCCGTATGTACCGGTGCCGGAAGGCGGCGTGAAGACCTCTTCACACCACTAACCTGAAGCCGGGTGGCGCACGCTTACCTGGCCAGGATCACTTAGTGCCGCAGTTAACGTAGGCCGGATCAGGCGCAAGCCGCCATCCGGCTTTATTCATTAACAGGACGATAGAATGTTTGGTACTTTAGGTCAGGCAAAAAAGTATCTCGGTCAGGCGGCGAAGATGCTGATTGGTATTCCGGACTACGACAACTACGTCGAGCACATGAAGACCAACCATCCCGATAAGCCGTACATGACCTACGAAGAATTCTTCCGCGAGCGCCAGGAAGCCCGCTACGGTAGCGGCGGAAGCAGTTGCTGTTAGAAGGAGAAGTGAATGACCCCGATTGCAGTTACCCTACTCACCGGTTTTCTTGGCGCGGGTAAAACCACCCTGCTGCGCCATATTCTCAACGAGCAGCACGGTTACAAGATTGCTGTTATCGAAAACGAATTCGGCGAAGTCTCGGTGGACGATCAGCTGATTGGCGATCGCGCCACGCAGATCAAAACCCTGACCAACGGCTGCATTTGCTGTACCCGTTCCAGTGAGCTGGAAGACGCACTGTTAGATCTGCTCGACAACCTCGACAAAGGCACCATCAATTTCGACCGTCTGGTGATCGAGTGCACCGGCATGGCCGACCCCGGCCCGATTATTCAGACCTTTTTCTCCCATGAAGTGATTTGCGAACGCTACCTGCTGGACGGCGTAATTGCGCTGGTTGACGCGGTACATGCTGATGAACAGATGAACCAGTTCACCATCGCCCAGTCGCAGGTAGGCTATGCCGACCGCATCCTGCTGACCAAAACCGACGTCGCTGGTGTTAGCGAAAAGCTTCGTGAGCGCCTGGCGCGCATCAATGCCCGCGCCCCGGTGTATACCGTCACGCATGGCGACATCGACCTCTCCCTGCTGTTCGACACCAACGGTTTTATGCTGGAAGAGAACGTGGTCAGCGCCAAACCGCGCTTCCACTTTATTGCCGACAAGCAAAACGATATCTCCTCGATCGTCGTCGAGCTGGATTACCCGGTGAACATCAGCGACGTGTCGCGAGTGATGGAAAACCTGCTGCTGGAATCCGCCGAGAAGCTACTGCGCTACAAAGGCATGCTGTGGATTGAAGGCGAGCCGAACCGCCTGTTATTCCAGGGCGTCCAGCGCCTGTACAGCGCCGACTGGGACCGCCCGTGGGGCGACGAACAACCGCACAGCCTGCTGGTGTTTATCGGCATTAACCTGCCGGAAGACGAGATCAGAGCCGCGTTTGCGGGATTGAAGAAGTAATCCCCTGCTGAATTGCCCGGTGGCGCTACGCTTACCGGGCCTGGAAATTCCACCTTCCCATAGGCCGGATAAGGCGCAGCCGCCATCCGGTACTTACTGCCCCGGGATAAGACTATTTCTTGTTTTGCTCTCTCAACATAGCCTCGCGCAAAATAGCATTCAGCCGCGTCTGGTAACCCTTCCCGGGGCGCTTTAGCCACTCCATCACGTCAGCATCAATGCGCACCGATGCCTGCGTTTTCAACGGACGGAAAAACTTACCGCGATTAGCCTCTGACCACTGCTTATCTTCGGTCACGGGAATGTCGCTGTAATCAATATCATCATCCGGTTTATTCGCCAGCGCCTTCAGTTCAGCCTCATGCTGAGCACTCAGCGCGGATACGCTGCCGCGTTTATGTTTAACCATGCTCATAACGATTCCTCTCTTTACTGTCTGCCTTTCTGGCACTGATGATACGAATGACTTCAACGCCACTTTCAAACCTAACGCTATGGGCAACCAGAATGACCACCACACCATACATCATCCCTATGGTCTGCCACCGATACTCACCGTTCTCATAACGATCCTGTCTGGACAAATGCCGGGGATCGTCGAAAACCAATACTGCGTCCTCAAAGCGAACACCATGTTTACGGTAGTTACTTTGCGCCTTGTTTGCATCCCATTCAAACTCCATTGGCATGTATTTTATCCCTAATTGTATATACAAAAACGTATATACAATTATCTTACAATTATACCTGGATTGTTGGAAATAGCCTCACAATTTGACGACCAGGAATTGAATTTTGAAGGCCGGATAAGGCTTATCCGCCATTCGGCACTGACTCCCCACTCACTCGATAATCGCAAACCGCGTCGCGGCAAAGCAGTTCAACACCCGATGCACCAGAAATACCATGGTCAGCGTTGCCACCAGCGCGACGGTGACGGAGGTGATGCGGTACAGATCGCTGAACACCAGGTCCTGATCCGGGTGCAGGTTCTGGCCAAACATAATGCCGATGGTGGTGATACTGGCAAACCCCACGCCCGCGCCGACTTTTTCCATTACGTGCAAGCGGGCGCTGAATGCCAGCCCAAGGCCAATCAGCGGCATCATCAGCACCATATGATTGCTGAAATCATAGATAAGCAACTGCACCAGCAGAATATACAGACAGGCCAGCACCACGCCGACCACACGCCAGATCGAGCTGATCACCGCCCCGCGATAGTGCATCGGAAACAGGATCAAAATGCCTGCCATCAGCGCCGACAGCGAATCACTCAAATCGCAGATCTGGAAGACCACAAAAATCATCGTCGCCACCGTGCCGGAAAGCAGCGATTCATGGCGCACCCGGGCGGCATCTTTCTCAATGCGCGGCGGTGGCTGGCGGGGTTCCACGTCCGGAATCAGATAATGCAGCAGCGCGCTCAGCGCCACCGCCATGACGCAGGCTTCCATATTGGAGAACATCAGCGTATGCCAGTTGGTGGTGGGATAGCTCATAAAGTTGAGCATCGTGCTCTGGCATACCACGCCCATCGAACCGAGCAGAAACAGCGGGCCTTTGCTCATAAAACGAAAGCGCATCACGTACAGGCCGAACACCACCAGCGTCATCATCAGCGGCCACTGCGACAGATAACCGACAATCAGCACCATTTCAACGCAGTTTACCGCCGCGCTGAACACAAACTGTGTTGCCACATGGCGGTTGAATACCGGCACCAGCGACAGCAGCATCAGCGGATAAACCACAAAAAATACGCCGTACTGCACGTTGTAGAATGTCGAGATACTCAGTGCGATTGTCCCGGCAACGGAGATACGCAGGGTCTGGCGAAAATCATTGGCGGTATAGACAATATTCCCGTGCGGCGTAAAGACGTGGGCCAGCGTGTTAATAGACATAATGCAGCCAACTGACGAGGTGGATCTGCGCCCCGGCAAAGGTGCGGGCGAACATCCCCTCGCTGTTATACAGCTGTACCGTGGCGCGCGCCCCGGTCGGTAACGGCGTGTCGAGCGGTTCGTTCAGCGCGACGTGAATGCGCATACGCTGGGCATCACGCACCCAGCGGGTGGACTGTTCCGGCTGCGACAGCTGGCCGTTCACCTGCTCCTGGCCCGCCAGAATACCGGCATCGCTGCTGGTAACGCGAGCAGAGAAAACCTTGCCCGGCATGGCATCGAACACCACGGCGGCATCGGTATTTACCCGAGTGTGGCGCAGGCTTTTCTCGCGAAAGTCGGCCACGATATCGGTCTGGTGGCTGACCAGCGCCAGCAGCGGCGTGGCGGCGGTGGCGTAAAGTCCGGGGCTAAGCTGGAGATTGCTCACCGTACCGTCGGTCTGGGCATACACTTTGCTCCAGCCGAGGTTCAACTGCGCCTCTTCCAGCGCGTTACGGTATTTTTGCAGCGTCACGTTACGCTTATCATCGCGCTCGCCGCGCTGGATCAGCAGGTTCTGAATACTGGCATTAAGCGCCGCCACCGACTGCTCGCTGGTCTGCCAGGCGGTACGCACCTTGTCGAGATCGGATTGCGACACGTTCTGCATGGCACTCAGGCGCTGATAACGGTCTAAGGTGGTCTTATCGTTACGGGCGTTGAATTGCGCGGTGCGCAGGTTGGCGCGCGCGGAAGCTATCTGCGCATCCAACTGTTGGTTGCTCAGCTTCGCCTGCTCAAGGGCGATTTGCGCAGCCTCGACCTTATTGATAAACGGCGTCGGATCCAGTTCGTACAGCAAATCGCCCTTCTTCACCTGGCTATTATTGTGTACATGCACCTGCGAGACGTATCCGGAAACGCGTGAGGAAACAGGCGTTACCACGCGCATCACCGTGGAGTCCGGCGTCAGCGGGATCCAGATATCGGCAACGATAAACCAGGCGAATATTACCAGGAAAGCGGCAATACTCACCCTTACCCAACGGGCAAATTTTTGTTCTGGGGTCATCATAGTTTTTTAGTGTTGATTGTCTTCTTCGCGGATTGTCCGCAAATTGCAGGCGAGTTGATTTAAGGTTGCGCTGAAGGAGGCAAGCTCCGCTTCAGGAATGGTGCAGGTGACGCGATGTTGGTATGTCTCAATCACCCGGTTAAGTTCTTCAAGCCTTAAGCGGCCTTGCGCGGTCAGCGTTAGCAGGCGGATGCGTTTGTCATAAGGCGATGTGGAACGCAGCAGATACCCCTGCTTTTCCAGCTGTGAGAGGGTGCGCATCAGCGGAGGCAATTCAATGCCCTGCATTTGTGCCAGTTCGCTGACCGAGACGTTGTCTCCCAGTTGATACAGCTGCATCAGTACCGTCCAGCTGGACTGCGTCAGGCCAGTATCGGTGATGGCAGCATCAATAATGGCCCGCCACTGGCGCACCACCATTGCCATGCGCATCCCCATTGGTCGGCGGGCAAACAGTTCATCTTCAGTCATCTTACTTTCCCCTCATCGCTGAAAAGAAAATAATACTTATCAGGGTAAGTATCAAGAAACAGACTATCCAGAAGCATGAATTGATAAATATGGTGAATATAAAAAGGCCGGGAGATAACCCCCAGCCTCTGTCGATAAAAGAAAATCACTCCACCTGATCGCGTCGTAGCCCGACATCCCGCAGCCGCTCATCACTCATCTGTTGCAATACGCGCCGCGTTTGCGCCCGCAGCCGCCACGCCTTGTATGCCCGCCAGATCAATACAAACCCAATAAACGGCTGTTTTGCTTTATTCTCGTGAAATTCCATACCTTGCCTCCCCGCCTTGCCAGAGGCTTTATCTTCACGGATTTAGCCCAAAACAATACAGACTCACAAAGTACTTTTATTTAACATACAGATTGGTTAAAAAGAGTTCTGCATCGCTTTTTACACGCTAATCTGTACTGGTTTTTTAATCTGTATGGTACCCATGAGGGATACAGCATGACGCGTTACCAACATCTGGCCAATTTGCTGGCCGAACGCATTGAGCAGGGGCTGTATCGCCATGGCGAAAAACTGCCCTCGGTTCGCAGCCTGAGCCAGGAGCACGGGGTGAGCATCAGCACCGTCCAGCAGGCGTATCAGACGCTGGAACAGCGCCAGCTGATCACACCGCAGCCACGTTCCGGTTATTTTGTCGCGCCACAAAAAGCGCAGCCGCCCGTGCCGCCGATGTCGCGCCCGGTGCAGCGTCCGGTCGAAATAACGCAATGGGATCAGGTGCTGGATATGCTAAAGGGCAACGCGGACAAATCGATAATCCCGTTTAGCAGCGGCGTGCCCGACATTGATCAACCCAGCCTGAAGCCGCTGTGGCGTGAACTCAGCCGCGTGGCGCAGCACAACCTGCGCGCGATACTGGGCTACGATGAAATCTCCGGATGCCGCGAACTACGTCAGCAGATTGCGCGACTGATGCTGGATGGCGGTTCGGTGGTCAATGCAGATGATATTGTGATCACCAGCGGCAGTCAGAGCGGAATGTCGCTGGCGCTGCTGACGGTCTGCCAGCCCGGAGACATTGTCGCCGTTGAATCGCCTGCCTATTACGGCACGATGCAGCTGTTGCGTGGCCTTGGGATCAAGGTGATTGAGATCCCAACCGATCCGGATACCGGGATCAGCATTGAAGCGCTGGAGCTGGCGCTGGATCAGTGGCCGATCAAAGGTGTGCTGCTGGTTCCCAACTGCAACAACCCTCTCGGATTCATTATGCCGGATGCGCGTAAGCGGGCAGTGCTCGCCCTCGCCCAGCGGCACGACATCGTTATTTTTGAAGACGATGTGTATGGCGAGCTGGCAACGGAGTACCCACGCCCGCGCACGATCCACTCCTGGGACAGCGACGGTCGGGTAATACTCTGCAGTTCGTTTACCAAATCCGTCGCCCCCGGACTGCGCGTGGGTTGGGTGGTGCCCGGTCGCTATTACAACAAGCTGCTACACATGAAGTACGCCGTCATTGGAACTAACGTTCCCGCTACGCAACTGGCAGCGGCTTCCTTTGTGCGCGAAGGTCATTATCATCGGCATATCCGGCGTATGCGCCAGATTTATCAGCGCAATATGGAGATCTACACCTGCTGGGTACGGGAATACTTCCCCTGCGGGATCTGCGTCACCCGACCGAAAGGCGGCTTTATGCTGTGGGTCGAGCTGCCGCTCCAGGTCGATATGGTCTGTGTCGCTAAGCAGCTCTGTCGCCTCAAAATCCAGGTTGCACCGGGTTCTCTGTTCTCCGCATCGGGGAAGTATCGCAACTGTGTGCGCATCAACTGCGCATTGCCGCCAAACGACAAGCATCGGGAAGTAATGCAGAAGCTCGGAGAGGCGGTAAAAACGGCAATAGAGTAGATCGAGCTGCCCGGCGCTTCCGGGCAGGCAATTAGGCAGTTTAAGCTATATCTAATGGCTTAAACCCTGAATATCTTCAGCGGAAAGTCGGGTGATTTTTTGTACCGTGCTGATATCAATGCCATCTGCCAGCATGGTGCGGGCAATACGCAGCGCCTCATCATGTCGCCCCTTTATCAGCCCTTCTTGTTTGCCTTCCTGTTTACCTTCCTGCTTGCCTTCAAGCCATCCTTTTTGAAATCCGGCCTCATGCAATCTGTCCGCAATCGTCATCAAATGCTCCTTATGTTGCGGTGAACGTTCGGCAACCCCACGAATAAACTCACTGAATCGAGGTGCATCGCCAGTTCGTAAAATATAATTAAACAGCGTCTTTATCTGGCTGTCATTAGTCAGTCCAGTAAGTAGCAGGGAAACAATTTGCTCCACCAGCCCCATAAGATCGCGCTGACGGATGTGTTTTTGGATTAACTCCAGCAGCGCCATACGTCGATGCTGCACAATTTCGTCATCCGGTATGACCGTAATATCCACCAGCGGAAACGCCGCAGCATACAGCTTACGAGCCAGCTTCGGGTTGGCAAACTCATCCAGCCAGCACAGTGAATAAGGGTACGGGCTTTTAGCGCCGTGATAGAACAGCATCGGCACCACCAGCGGCAATTGCTGGTACCCGGCATCTAAATGTTTCTGCATAGCCGCTATCGCATAGCGCATCAGTCTGAATGCCATATGCGCATCCGGTGTGCTTTGGTGTTCAATCACTACATAAATATATCCATCCCCATCCGTGGTTTTCACCGACCACAGCACATCGGAATAGTACGCACGTAAATTCTCTTCAATGAAACTGTCTGACTCGAGTGTAAGCGTCTGAAGATCGCAAAGCTCGCGTAGCGAAGCGGGAAGATGTATTTGTAGGAAATCCCGGGCAGTCTCAGGGTGGCGTAAAAACGTTTTAAAAACCGCATCGTGCGGTGTTGAAGTGGGAGCTTTGTTCATGGCGATCCATCACCTGGAAATAAGATGCCGTAACTGTAGCGCCGTAAAACTGTCCCCTCATCTGCAACTTTCTCTCTTTGCGAGGTGATTTCCGGGATAAATACGTCCTTATGTAACGTCTGCATTTGTCTGGAACACATCACGCAGAATCGCTATCTCAATGCACATTCCCACTTTTTCACCACTCTGCCTGTGCTATAACAAATCATCACTTTCATGGAGGACTCGATGTGACGCATACCCGGGATATTCCACAATCGTTCTGGCGTGATGAGCAGTTGCCGTGGCTGGAGCTGCGCAGCACCTGGCAAAGCCAGCAGGCCTATAAGCGTCATCACCACTCTCAGCTCTCGATTGGGGCAATTCTCGAGGGGGAAACGTGCTGTCTGTGCGATGGCGAAGAATACCATCTGCAGGTGGGCGATCTGATTGTGATCCCGCCGCTGGTGCCTCACAGCTGTAATCCCGTCAACGGGCAGTTTCGCAGCTACCACATGCTTTACCTTGATGCCCGGTGGTGTCTGGCTAATCTGGCTGTGCAGAACAACAATCAACTGCTTTGCACGCGTGCTCCCGTTATCCGCGATGCGCAAATATTCCAGCGTTATATGCACCTTGTGGCACTCGTGCCGCAACGGCAAACGACGCTAATAACAGATGCTGCACGAAAATTGCTGCACTCGCTGCCATTGCAGTCGGTAACACCAGAAAACCTAAGCGCCACCAGCCAGTATCTGCGCGAGCGCTTGCAGTCCAGCCTGCTCGCTCCGCCCTCACTCGATGAGCTGGCACATGAGTGTCACATACGTAAAGAGACGCTGATCCGTACTTTTAAGCAGGACACCGGGCTGACGCCGGGAAGTTATCTGAACATTCTGCGGATTGACTATGCCCGCCAGCGTCTGCGGGCTGGAGACGAGATTGCCGATGTCGGCTACCAGAGCGGGTTTGCCGACCAGAGCCATTTCCATCGAACTTTTGTTCGCTACACCGCAGCCACACCGCGCCAGTACGCGTTGGGACGATCAATATCAGACAATAATTAGCGCTGCGCCAGACGTACGGTGATCTCAGATTCATTCTCTGAGGTCGCTATGTCGTTGCTTACTGAACTTTTTCCTTCTGCTTTCCCCGCGCTGGCGCTGGCGCATTTTGTCGCATTGCTCAGCCCCGGACCGGACTTCTTTTTACTGGTCGGTTATGCCGTACGTTACCGGATGCGCGGCAGCGCCGGGCTGTGCGTGGGGATCGCTTTCGGCAACGGGCTGTATATCCTGCTGGCGATTATCGGTTGGGGGATCCTGCGCCAGCTTCCCCTGTTGTTTACGGTTATTGAACTGCTGGGTGCGCTCTATTTGTTGTGGATTGGCAGCCTGCTGATACGCAGCCGCCCGCAAACGCTGACCGGAGCGGACGCCCGGTCTACCTGTCCGGGATTTGGCAAACAGCTGCTGCTGGGATTGGGTTCATCATTGCTCAATCCCAAAAATGCACTGTTTTATCTGGCGCTGATGACCGCCCTGCTCGGCCCGTCGGTGACGCTGCTGCAACAAACCATGAGCGGGATCTGGATGACCAGCGTGGTCCTGTTTTGGGATCTGCTGATCGTGATGTTCATCGGTTTGCCGCAGATCCAGCGATGGTTAACCAGAGGGATATTGTGGGTAGAGCGTATCGCTGGGGGGGTATTGATTATCTTCGGTTGTGCCATCGCGCTGCGGTTTTTGCAGAGCATCGTAGTCTGATTTGCGCGGCGATTTTCTGCAAATAAACCGGATAAACTCGTTTAATTAATATCCAATCCGCATTACACTGCGGATGGTTATTACCCGTTCAACTTACTCTTCCTGAGGTGCGATGTGCTGATTGTTACCTGTAATCGTTACGTTTTCTGACCCCGCGTCAGTGAACGTATCTTCTGTTTGCGCTTCGCGCAGGCAGCGTTTTTGATTACATGAAATTCAGTACATTTGCAGTCTGCTTTATTCTGTCATCGGTCTGACGTCTCAAAGACGGTATTGAATTTCGCTATTCCCGTTGAGGGTTTTCTCCCGACAAGGAGCTGTTTTATGCAACGGATTCTCGCGTTTTTCTCCCAACGCGCCACAACGCTATTTTTTCCTGTCGCGTTGATTTTATATGACTTCGCCGCCTATCTGTCCACGGACCTGATCCAGCCCGGCATCATCAATGTGGTGCGTGATTTCAACGCCGACGTCAGCCTGGCGCCCGCTGCAGTGAGCCTTTATCTGGCGGGCGGCATGGCACTGCAATGGCTGCTGGGGCCGCTTTCCGACCGGATTGGCCGTCGACCGGTGCTGATTGCGGGGGCGTTAATCTTTACGCTCGCCTGCACTGCCACACTGTTCACCACCTCAATGACGCAATTTCTGGTCGCCCGATTTGTGCAGGGCACCAGCATCTGCTTTATCGCGACTGTTGGCTACGTCACGGTACAGGAGGCGTTTGGGCAAACAAAGGCCATTAAGTTGATGGCGATAATCACTTCCATAGTGCTGGTGGCGCCGGTTATTGGCCCGCTCTCCGGGGCTGCGCTGATGCACTTTGTACACTGGAAGATCCTGTTTGCCATTATTGCCGCCATGGGGCTTATCGCCTTGATTGGATTAGCGTTAGCCATGCCGGAAACCGTCCAGCGCGGCGCAGTGCCGTTCAGTGCACGCGGCGTACTGCGCGATTTCCGTGACGTTTTCCGTAATCGGGTGTTCCTGTCTGGCGCAGCCACGCTGTCGTTAAGCTATATCCCGATGATGAGCTGGGTGGCGGTCTCGCCGGTTATTCTGATAGACGCAGGCGGTATGAGCACAACGGAGTTTGCCTGGGCCCAGGCGCCGGTATTTGGCGCGGTGATCGTCGCCAATATGGTGGTTGTTCGTTTTGTGAAGGATCCGACCCGGCCGCACTTTATCTGGCGAGCGGTCCCCATTCAACTGAGCGGGCTGGCGGTGCTGATTGCCGGCAATTTACTGTGGCCGCACGTCTGGCTGTGGTCGGTGCTGGGAACCAGCCTGTATGCCTTTGGCATTGGAATGATTTTCCCCACGTTGTTCCGCTTTACGCTGTTTTCCAACAACTTACCGAAGGGTACGGTTTCGGCGTCGTTGAATATGGTGATCCTGACAGTCATGGCGGTTTCTGTCGAAATCGGACGCTGGCTGTGGTTTAACGGCGGCAGGATTTCATTTCATCTGCTGGCGGTTGTGGCGGGGATTGCTGTCGTGTTCACGCTGGCAGGTTTGCTCAAACGGGTACGCCAGCATGAGGTAACCACGTTAGCCACTGAAAACTAACCTGCCCGCTTATCCGGCCTGCAGAGTTGTAGTAGGCCGGATAAGGCGCTTGCGCCGCATCCGGCTACGATCACGTCACCTTACGCAATGCGGGCAAATCCCGCGTCCAGATCGGCAATCAGGTCGTCGATATCCTCGAGGCCAATATGCACCCTGACCAGCGTACCGCTGAAATCCACCTCTCCTGCCGGTCGAATGCTGTTTAGCTCTTCCGGCTGATTAGCCAGAATGAGCGACTCAAATCCGCCCCACGAATAGGCCATATGGAACAGCGAGAAGTTATCGAGAAAATTCGCCATCTGTTCGTCGGTCAGTCTCTTTTTCAGCACAAACGAGAACAGGCCTGAGCTTCCGGTAAAGTCGCGCTGAAAATACTCATGGCCCGGACATTCCGGTAATGCCGGATGATTCACCCGCGCCACTTCCGGCCTTGCCGACAGCCAGCGGGCAATATGGATGCTGCTCTCCTGATGCTGCTTAAGACGTACCGCCAGGGTGCGCAATCCGCGGCTGCCGTTGTAGGCCGTATCGGCGTCCAGCGTTTGCCCCATCAAATAGGAGTTCTCGCGCAGGCGATCCCAACACCGGGCGTTCGACACCGCCGTGCCCAGCATGCCGTCCGAATGACCGATGGTGTACTTCGTTCCCGCCTGAATGGAAATATCCACGCCATAATCCAGTGCTTTAAACAGCACGCCTGCCGCCCAGGTGTTATCGATCATAATGACAATCTCTGGATTCACCGCGCGGATAGCCTTCACCATCCCCGGCACATCCTGAACTTCCATAGTGACCGAACTCGGCGACTCGAGGAATACAACCTTCGTTTCCGGACGCAGAAGATCGACAATCCCAGCGCCAATCAGCGGATCGTAATACGTGGTTTCCACGTTGAATTTACTCAGGATCTTATTGCAAAAATCCTGAGTTGGCTCGTAGGCCGCGCCCGTCATCAGAATATGATCGCCACCCTGAACAAACGCCAGAATCGCGTTGGTCACCGCCGCAGCGCCGCACGGGTACAGCGCGCAGCCAACGCCGCCTTCCAGCTCGCTCATTGCCTTCTGAAAGGCAAAGTGGGTGTAGGTTCCGCGACGACCGTAAAACAGCTCGCCGTTCGCGCGATTGGCGGTGGCAAATTTCTTGTCCTTCACGGTATCAAATACCAGTGAAGAGGCGCGTTGGATAACCGGATTCACCGCTCCCTGGGTGTAGCGTTTGTCACGACCAGCAACAACCAGGTGCGTCTCAAGCTTCATTGCGTCTTTCATAACATCTCCTGTTCTTAATCCGTGTGAAACCTATACCACCGCAGCAGTAGAGTTTATTTCAGTGTTGGTCTGCTTTTTTCCAGCGAACCGTTCGACAATCTGCGCCGCATTCAAATCATGGATAACGTTGATCAGTGTGGCCGGCGCATCGGTAATCGTGCCCAGCACCACCAGCATCGGGATCGCTTCCATCGGCAGGCCGAGCGTGGTGACGATAAAGATTTCACCGAGGAATGCCCCGCCCGGTACGCCGCCGACAATAATGGCGGAGAGCACCGCGATCAGCATCGTCAGGAAGAAGGTCTCGGTGGTGAACTCCATGCCCAGCACAGAATAGATAAAGACAATTTTTAGCGCGGCAATCATCGCCACGCCGCCTTTGTTGAGGTTAACCAGCAGCGGAATGGAGACATCAACGATTTCCGGGTTAATCCCCATCGCCTTACCGGCACGCAGCGTTACCGGCAGCGTCCCCAGCGAAGAGCAGGTCCCCAGCGCAGTGGCAGACGGCTCAATCGCATTACGCCAGAAGGCTCTGACCGCCGGAATACCGCCGCCAATATACGAATAAAGAATTGAGCCAAAAACAAAATAGACCAGCGTGGCGACCATAAACAGGCCGATAGCACGGGCAAAGGTTAACAGCAGCGCCGAGTCCTGACTGGCCATGGTGGCGGCGAAGTAGCAGCCCAGACCAATTGGCGCAACCTTCATGATGATCGACACGATCTTCATGATCACGGTATTGGCATCTTCCAGCAGCGACGCAATGCGTTTACCGGCCTGATCCGACTGGCCAATCGCCACACCGGCGATGATTGCCATCACGATCAGCGCCAGAATATTGGACTTAGAAAACAGTCCAATAAAGTCGCTGGTGGTGATCATACTGACAAAATCCATCTTGCCGCTGCCCGCCTGCACCGACTGCGAGAGATCGATAGTGACGCCCTGCGCCGGGTTATACCATAGCGCCAGCGCGACGATCCCGGCGGCCGGAATAAAGGCCATGGCGATCGAAACAATAAAGATTATCGCCATAATGCGCCCTAACCTTTTCAGGTCGGTCATACTGGCGATCGAAGACATGACGCTGATCCCCACCAGCGGCACAATAATCATAAATAACAGGTTTAAGAATATCTGACCTATTGGCTGGAGTTTACTTGCAAGCGATGGGGCATAAATACCTAATAAGCCGCCAATCACCAGAGCAACTAATAAAATAATCGACGATCTGTAGGGTTCGAGTCGTGACCACATAATCGGTACCTTTAGAATAATAATTAATGAGATTAAATTCACAATGTGATGAGTTTCCGTTTCGCCTCCTTTTATTTTGTGACGTAACTCACCTAAGTTGTTATTTTTTCATTTTGCCAGCAAGTTGTTTCCTGTGATTCAATAGTTGCATGTTTAAAAGGCGAATGTAACGGCCTATTCGTACCGTTTTTGCAAATCACTTGTGAATTAAAGGAAACTATGAGTACGCCGATTTCACTCAAGCATCTGGAATTTTTTACTAAAATCGTCGACTGCGGAGGATTGTCAGAAGCCGCGGCGCAGCTCAATGTATCGCCGTCTGCGGTCAGCAAAAGCCTGGCCGCGATGGAAGACACGCTGGGCACGACATTAATTAAACGCACGACCCGCAGTATTACCCTGACCGACGCCGGGCAATATCTCTTCAACCGCGCTAATAAGCTTTTGAAAGAATTCGATGAAACGCTGAATACCACTTCCGGTTATTACCACAGCCCGCAGGGTGAATTACGCATAACCTGCTCAATTGCGTTTGGTTATTCCCGACTGGTGAACCTGGTGGATAAATATCGCTCCCAGTTTCCGGATGTGAATCTGTATATCGATCTCAACGATAACTTCGTGAATCTGAACGAAACGGATTTCGACATCGCCCTGCGCATCTCCACCGCACCGCCGCAGAACTATGCGATGCGCAAGCTGGTGCCAGTCCGTTGGGCGTACTGCGCTTCACCCGGCTACCTTGCCAAAAAAGGCATGCCCCAGCGCCGAAGCGACCTGGTCAACCATGATTGTCTGGTTTACCCAGGCCTCACGCCGGTGCTGAAGGTGGCGGATGAACAGGATCGCCTGCACCAGTTAAAACTGCATATGCCAATCCAGGCCAACAGCAGCCTGGTATTACTGAAGTCGGTGTTAGAAGATCAGGGAGTGGCGTATTTGCCCACCTATCTGATTGGCGATCATATTCAAAAAGAAGAGATAACGCCGCTGATGCTCGACGGCACCATCACCTGTGAAACTCACGCCCTGTATGCGCTGTACTTTCCCAGCAAGTACAGCAATCCGAAGGTGCGATCGTTTATCGATTTTCTGGTGGCGGAACTCGGCCCCTTGCCCGCCTGGGACAACTGGATCCCGGAGTAAGCTTTACCCATCTGAAAATGGGAGGCGCTCCACATTTTTTGCGCGATCCCCCCGTCTGGCTCTATCCTTAAGCCTATGAATAAAATTGCTGAACTCAAACGCGCCAAGCGGCTGGCGCTTTCATTGCTGCTGATTGCCGCCGCGACCTTCGTCATCACGCTGTTTCTGCCGCCTAACTTCTGGGTGCTGGGGATCAAAGCGATCGCCGAAGCGGCGATGGTCGGCGCGCTGGCGGACTGGTTTGCCGTGGTGGCGCTTTTTCGTCGGGTGCCGATCCCATTTATCTCGCAACATACGGCTATTATCCCGCGTAATAAGGACAGGATCGGCGAAAATCTCGGGCAATTTGTGCAGGAAAAATTTCTCGACACCCAGTCGCTGGTCGCGTTGATCCGCCGCCATGAACCGGCGCTGTTGATCGGCAACTGGTTCAGCCAGCCGGAAAACGCCCAGCGCATCGGCCAGCATCTGCTGCAAATTATGAGCGGTTTTCTCGAACTGACCGACGACTCGCGCATTCAGAGGCTGATCAAGCGGGCGGTACACAAGGCCATCGACAAGGTCGATCTCTCCGGTACCAGCGCGCTGATGCTGGAAAGCATGACTAAAAACAATCGCCATCAGGTGCTGCTCGACACGCTGATCGCCCAACTGATCGCCCTGCTCCAGCGCGACAGCTCGCGGGCATTTATCGCCAGACAGGTCGTGCATTGGCTGGAAACCGAACATCCGCTGAAAGCGAAGATCCTGCCGACCGAATGGCTGGGCGAGCACAGCGCCGAACTGGTGTCTGATGCCGTTAACTCCTTGCTGGATGACATCAGCCACGATCGTGCGCATCAGATCCGCCACGCCTTCGATCGCGCTACGTTTAAGCTCATCGATAAGCTCAAACACGATCCGGAGATGGCCGTGCGGGCCGAAAGCATGAAAAGCTATCTGAAGGAAGACGAAGCCTTCAACCGTTATCTTGGCGAACTGTGGGCAGACCTGCGCCAGTGGGTGAAAACCGACATAAACGCCGATGATTCGCGCGTGAAGCAGCGCATTGCCAGCGCCGGGCAGTGGTTCGGCGAAACGCTGGTTGCCGACAGCGCTCTGCGCGCCTCACTGAATGGGCATCTGGAGCAGGCCGCGCATAAAGTGGCGCCGGAGTTCGCCACTTTCCTGACGCGCCATATCAGCGACACGGTGAAAAGTTGGGATGCGCGCGATATGTCGCAGCAAATTGAGCTGAACATCGGTAAAGATTTGCAGTTTATCCGCGTCAACGGCACGCTGGTCGGCGGTTCTATTGGGCTGGTTTTATATCTGTTGTCGCAAATACCTTCCCTGCTGACGCTGGTGAATTTTTAAGGAGAAAAATTCAATGACAATCAACATCCGCATTTTTTCCCTGCGCGAGACGCCGGAAAAGCTGCACGAGGTCACCGCTTACTTTCAACAACAATGGGCCTCAGAAGACTCCATGAAGGTTTACGAGGATGCGCTGCACCGTTGTATTGGCGCAAAGAACCCGCTACCGCAGTGGTACTGGCTGCAGGACGGCGACAGCATTATTGGCTGCGCCGGATTAATCACCAATGATTTTATCAGTCGCGGCGAACTGTGGCCGTGGCTATGTGCGCTCTATATCGATCCTCACTACCGTGGACGCGGTCTGGCATTTCGCCTGATTGAACATATTGCCAGTCAGGCCAGACAACTGGGCTTTATGCAGCTCCATTTATGTACCGACCTGGAAGGGTTATACGAGAAAGCGGGATTTTACTTTGACGGGCCAGGCTATCACCCGTGGGGGGAAGTCTCGCGGGTCTACAGTCGTAACCTGTAAGCGTACAATTGTTGTACATCAATAAAGCCAGATAAATTACAGGGTTATAATGCGACGTCTTTTACTCTCTCCCGTGTTACGGGGAAGGAAAATCATGTCGCTAATCACCGATTTACCCGCCATTTTCAACCAGTTCTCCGACGCCCGTCAGAAAGGTTTTCTCACCGTAATGGATCTTAAAGAGCAGGGTATCCCGCTCGTTGGAACCTATTGCACCTTTATGCCGCAGGAGATAGCGATGGCGGCGGGCGCGGTAGTCGTTTCGCTATGCTCAACCTCTGATGAAACCATAGAAGAAGCCGAAAAAGATCTACCACGTAATCTGTGTCCGCTGATCAAAAGCAGCTACGGGTTTGGTAAAACTGATAAATGCCCGTACTTCTACTTCTCTGACCTCGTGGTGGGCGAAACGACCTGCGATGGTAAAAAGAAGATGTACGAGTACATGGCTGAATTTAAAGCGGTACATGTGATGCAACTGCCCAACAGCGCCAACGATGCGGCTTCGCGTGCGCTATGGAAAGCCGAGATCCTACGTCTGCAGCAGGCTGTCGAAGCCCGTTTTGGCACCCCGATTACCGAAGCTGCGCTACGTGAAGCCATCATTCTAAAAAATCAGGAGCGTCGCGCACTGGCGAATTTTTACCGCGTTGGCCAACTCAATCCACCCGCACTCAGCGGCAGTGACATTCTGAAAGTTGTTTACGGCGCAACCTTCCGCTTTGATAAAGAATCGTTGATCGACGAGCTTAATAGCATGGCCGAACGGGTACATCAGGAATGGCAGGCCGGGAAACGCCTGGCATCACGTCCACGCATACTGATAACCGGTTGCCCCATTGGCGGCGCGGCAGAAAAAGTGGTGCGTGCCATTGAAGAAAACGGCGGTTGGGTAGTGGGTTATGAAAACTGCACCGGCGCGAAAGCCACTGAGCAGTGCGTGGCGGAAACTGGCGACGTCTACGACGCACTGACCGATAAATACCTCGCCATCGGTTGCTCCTGTATTTCCCCTAACGATCAACGCCTGAAAATGCTTAGCCAAATGGTTGAAGAGTACCAGGCTGACGGCGTCGTCGATGTCATTTTACAGGCTTGCCACACTTACGCCGTTGAATCACTGGCCATTAAACGCCACGTCCGCCAGCAGCACAACATTCCCTACATCGCTATTGAAACCGATTACTCCAGCGCGGATATCGGCCAGCTTAGCACCCGTGTCGCCGCGTTCATTGAAATGTTGTGAGGAACAGGAATGAGATTCTCAATAGGGATCGATTCCGGCTCCACGGCGACGAAAGGTATTTTGCTGGAAAGGAACGTCATCAAACGTCGCTTCCTCTGCCCAACGCCTTTTCGCCCTGCCGAAGCGATCGCGCAGGCATGGGAAACGCTGCAGGCCGGGCTGGACGATAAACCATTTTTAACCCTCACAGGCTACGGACGGCAGCTCGTGGATTATGCCGACAAACAGGTCACTGAAATTTCCTGCCACGGGCTGGGGGCACGCTTGCTGGCTCCCGGTACCCGCACAGTGATTGATATCGGCGGTCAGGACAGTAAAGTCATCCAGTTAGATGATGATGGCAACCTCAGCGATTTTTTGATGAACGACAAATGTGCGGCAGGGACCGGGCGATTTCTGGAAGTCATCTCACGTACGCTCGGCGCCAGCGTAGATCAGTTGGATGCGATCACCGCTGGCGTCGAACCGCATGCCATCACCAGCATGTGTACGGTTTTTGCCGAATCTGAGGTCATCAGCCTGCGCTCTGCGGGTGTCGCGCCGGAGGCAATTTTAGCTGGCGTAATCAACGCGATGGCCAGACGCAGCGCAAACTTCATCGGGCGGCTTTCTGCACAGGCTCCACTGTTATTTACCGGCGGGGTAAGCCACAGCCGCGCCTTTGCTCGTATGCTCGAAGGCCACGTGGGTATTCCCGTGCGCACGCATCCCGACGCGCAGTTTGCCGGGGCAATTGGGGCCGCGTTAATTGGTCAACGTCAGGGGAAACGTGAGTGAAGGAAGCCCTGTTCTTGTTTCACACTACTCTCGGCGTCATCAAAACGCGTAAAGCGCTACAGGCTGCAGGTATTTGCTTTCGGGTGGCCGATATTCCCCGCGAGCTACGCGGTGGCTGCGGGCTGTGTATTTACATCGACTGCATTGCTGGCGAGGAGAATGAGTGGGTAATTGCGGGTCATACCGAATCTATCTACCGCCTTGAAAACGGAGACTGGCGCTGCATTGCCACTTTCCCTCCTTCCTGAACGCGCGAGGGCACTGCGTTTTATTTTACTTTTCATTATCATTTACGCATGTAATATAACAATTATCAGATAGCAGCGTGAAATGAGAGCCCGTATGTCCCAGGAAAGCCCAGATTCAAATCGTCATGCTATCAGCGTCGCGCTGTTTGGCATGCTGGTCTTAACGCTGGGTATGGGAATTGGGCGCTTTCTGTATACGCCAATGCTCCCGGTGCTGCTGTCGGAAGGTCAGTTCACATTTGACCAGCTTTCCTGGATTGCCAGCGCCAACTACGCTGGGTATCTGGCAGGAAGCCTGCTCTTCTCCTTCGGGCTCTTTCATCTTCCCTCACGCTTACGCCCGATGTTGCTAACGTCCGCGCTCGCTACCGCGGGGTTGATTCTGGCGATGGCAAGCTTTACGCAGCCCGCGCTGGTGATGTTGATCCGTTTTCTGGCGGGCGTCGCCAGTGCAGGTATGATGATCTTTGGCTCAATGATCGTTCTGCATCATACCCGGCATCCCTTCGTGATCGCGGCGTTGTTCTCCGGCGTTGGAGCAGGCATTTTGCTGGGCAATGAATATGTCATTAACGGTCTGCATTTTGCGCTGTCATCGCACACCCTCTGGCTGGGCGCAGCGGCAGCGTCGGCTCTGTTCTTTGTCCTACTGGTTATACTCCTGCCATCTCGCGATCATGCCCTCCCCGCCGCGGCGCCGGTAAAAACGGAACATCAGCCGATGTCCTGGTGGCTGCTGGCGCTGCTGTACGGGTTAGCCGGATTTGGCTACATCATTGTCGCCACCTATCTACCGCTAATGGCGAAAAGCGCCGGTTCGCCGCTGTTGACTGCCCATCTCTGGTCGCTGGTCGGCATATCGATAATTCCAGGTTGTTTCGCCTGGCTGTGGGCCGCCCGACGCTGGGGAGTTTTGCAATGCCTGACGGCGAATTTGCTGATTCAAAGCGCCTGCGTGGTGATGACGCTCGCCAGAGACTCCTTGCTGCTGCTGGTGATAAGCAGCGTGGGGTTTGGCGCAACGTTTATGGGGACCACTTCACTGGTGATGCCGCTCGCCCGTCAACTTAGCGTCCCGCGTAATATTAATCTGCTGGGCCTGGTCACTCTGACTTACGGCATTGGACAAATACTCGGGCCGCTATTAACCAGCCTGCTGGGAAGCGGTGCACAGGCGATCGTTAACGCCACGCTGTGCGGCGCCGTCGCGTTGTTCATTGCGGCGCTTATCAGCCTGACGCAATTATATAAACAGCGTTTCGCTTCCCCCAAAAGGGTATAATCAATAGCCTATAAACAAATATATTCGGATTAATCCGCAATTAAATGTCAACATTTAATAAACCGCAAATAATCGGTAATTACCCGCCAGACAATTTATAATTCCCGGCTGTTCATTTATAAACTCAATTTAAAATGCGTAAAAATGGACATATTAATTCAACATCAACACCATCGTCGGGAAAAGTACATGTCGTGGTTTAAAAAAATACTGCTGGGGTTAATTATTTTGGCTGGTTTAATTGGCACGCTAAAGGATTATAAAGACTTTGGCCTGTTTGGCGCACTAGGATTGTTTATTATCTTCCTGTTAACAACGACTTTCTTATGGCAATGGGCTTCTGGCAGGCTACCGGAGATAACCAGGTTACAGGCCGTATTTATTTTACTGGCCAGCGCGGTAGCCTCTATTTTTGTTATCAATATGGCCATTGCCGGAAATTTGCATGTGGATTTAATGGAAGTCATGCGCGTAACTATTACGCATAATCCGCTTTTTTATCTGATCCTCTGCGTGGTCGCATGGGTAAAAGTGGGCATCTGGCAATGGCTGTTTAGCGGTGTACAGCAGGAAGAGAGTCAGCCGGTTTAAACGCCGACAGAGGTAAAAAAGGCGTCTTAACTAAGACGCCTTTTTGCAGATCAGAACAAAAACTTAGAACTGATAGGTCAGACCCGCAACAACCTGGTTGTCGCCATCAGCGCCATCGAGCAGGTTAATTTTGTAACCCACATCAGCCACGATGTTTTTGTTGAAGTAGTAGTCTGTACCCAGCGCTACGTATTCGGTCAGGTCATTATTGTTGTTATCACGCGCGTGGACGTAAGCCACGTTCGGACGCAGACCAAAATCAAACACATACGCAGCCATCGCTTCAAAGTGCTCAGCTTTGTCCGCATCCTGAATCAGGTTGTGGGACTCGCCGTACATGGTCGCGACGTAGATAGCGTTAGCATCATATTTCAGACCCGCGCCCCAGAACTCTGCGTTTTCACCTTCCCAGCCGCTTCGTTTCTGCTGAGCCGTCACCGCGTTGGTGGTGTAAGCCGCAATGGCAGATACGCCGGAATCCGCGATGTTGTCATAGCCCAGCGAGAAGCCGTAGCCATTACCGTGCTGTTTTGCTGGGTTAGCGTTAGAGTCATCCTGACCCTGATATTGCGCGCCGACGCTCAGACCATCAACGGCACCAAACAGATTTTTGGTGCGGAGTGTTGCAACGCCAGAAGTGCGTGTAGTAAGGAAGCGGTCAGTATCTTCATAGGAGTCACCGCCGAACTCTGAAAGAGTGTCAGTGTAAGCTCCCACGTCGTAAGCGATACCGTAGTTACGACCGTAGTCAAAGCTAACGTCATGGCCATAATCCAGGCCAGCAAACGCCAGACGTGTATTGACGCCATTCTGAGAACCTTCTGCTTTAGAGGCATCAAACTGACTTTCAAATTGGCCATAACCGGTCAGTTGATCGTTGATTTGTGTCTCACCGCGAAAACCCAGACGCGCGTAGGTACCATCGGCATCGGTGCCGTCAGTCCAGGAATGGACCGCTTTTACTTTGCCGTACAGATCCAGTTTGTTGCCATCTTTATTATAAATTTCCGCTGCATGAACGGAGGTTACCCCTAATGCCATTACAGCTAATGCCACTACTGACTTTTTCATGTTATTACTCACTTTTAATTGTGAATTTTGCTATCAACTTTGTTATGAAGGCAGAATACCCGCATAAAAAAGTCCCCTATGGAAAAGGGGAAAGCCTCTAACACACCAATGAAGGCAATAATAAAGTGGCAAGACACATATCATTTAGGGTTTTAAATAAAACCCGAACAGAGAGTAATTACTTGGATTCTTCGTTTACGCTCTCATTAACAGAGCGATACAACATTAATGCTTCGGCAATAATATCTTGTTTACTTTTACGGGTTTCAAATGCCAGCGTTCGAACATATTCCCACAGAGAGGTATCGACACGGGCACTTAAAAGAACCATATCTTTTGATCGGGTTCCCCTGGCTTTTCTAATATCAGGGTAATCTCGAGAGGGCATTGTCATCTCCTGAACGCAAACACGCTTATGGCGATGAAATATGCAGTCAGTGTAAAAACAAGTCAACGGCAAAATACAGTCACAATAGTAATGAAACTGTTAATAAAACGCAGGTAAATGGAACGCTATTTCAAATGAAAGATAACTTGTTTATAGAATAATGTGTAATTATTACTTTACAAATATTCGTTTTTATTCATTTGATTAAAAAAGCTTGAGCCATTGACAAAAACCATGATTACAAATCAAAACATCATTGCAGCCAATAAGTTACGCACCGTTATTAATGTCTACATTTGCGTGAAGCGTTTGTTTTTACGCACTGTAATGCACGACTGTCTCGTCCTGAAAGCTGCGGAAATTAGTTTGATTCTCACTTAACACTGGCGCATTTTGTCTAAAAATAAGCACGTAAAGGTAAAAATAAGGTAAATAACGCATTTTTTCGCATGCAAAAATAAGTTATTTTTAATTGATGTAAATCAATTTGTATCGTACAGAGGCGCAGGAAAAATCATCATCTGAGGCAATGGAAACAATTTTTTACGTGACGTTCATGACGTGAAAAGAATGTTTGTTACGCGCTACATTCTTGTGCGGAAAAGCGTCGCGCGGGCCGCTACAGCCCGCGTGGGAGAGGAAGGAAAATCAGGCGTTAACTTTATCCAGCGGCCAGGACTCGAACAGATAGCCATCAAAATCAATGTCATCAACATTGGAAAACTCCAGCAGGCGTTGTTTGACATTTTCCAGATGCTGCCACATTGCCAGCTTGGCCGCACGGGCATCTTTTTTGATTAATGCCGCCAGGATCTGCTTGTGGTCGCCCATCCACTCTTTACGATAGTGAGTATCGTCGAGGTGACTATGAAGCTGGATCCACATCGGGTTGTTCTCGCGCCACTGCCATGACTGGCGAAACAGCTCCACCAGCATGCTGTTATGCGTAGCTTCAGCGATGGCGAGATGGAACTGCATGTCACCGCTTTCAGAGCCGTTAGGCTCGCTGGACGCCAGCTCACGCTCTTCCAGCTGTAACGCCTGGCGCATTTTGACGATATCTTCACGGGTAGCCTGCAGCGCGGCAAATTCGGCGATATTGCTTTCCAGCAACTGTCGCGCCTGCAGAAGCTCAAACGGGCCCGCATCATTGCAATGATTGACATCCGTACTGTCGATAGCCTGCGCATCCGCATTGTCGAGCACGTAGATCCCGGCGCCGCGGCGTACATCCACCAGCCCCTTAATTTCCAGCATGATTAACGCTTCGCGAACCACCGTGCGAGTGACGTTGAGCATCTCGGCAATCTCACGTTCCGGTGGCAAACGCTCACCGGGCTGGTACGGTGTCTGGACAATCAGATCGCGGATCATGGCACCCACTTCCTGGTAGGGTCTTTGTTGAGAAGTGTTCGATTTCATCGTGTTATGTCCGTCAGAAGCGTGTAATCAGATACGGTGAATAGGTATCGAACTATAGCATTTGCGGCAAGTCAAAAACAGAAAACGGGTCAACCAAATCAGTATTTTGATTGACCCGTCATAGTTCGGGGAATTAAGCGTCAGCGCTTAACGCGGCAACACACTCACGCGCGCCCAGCTCGCACAGTTGTTGATACATGGCGATAATCGTCTCAACAAAGTCGGCGTTTTCCGCCAGATCGTGACCAAAGATGCCGCTCAGCCCCAGTAGCGCCGTCACGCGTTCGGCCCCCTGATACTGTTGGTTTATACGCTGGAATTCAGCCAGCATGGGGTCAACAACATCAATAACCTGTCCCTGTTCATCCACGCCATGGGTGTAGCGCATCCAACCCGCCACGCCCAGCGCCAGGTGACGCCAGCCGCTGGCGTTTTGCAGGTGCAGACGCACAGGATCCAGCAGACGCTGCGGCAATTTCTGGCTGCCGTCCATCGCAATCTGCCATGTGCGGTGGCGCAGAGAGGGGTTGCTGAAACGTTCGATCAGCAGCGTCGCATAGGCATTGAGATCGGTGCCTTCCGGCATCGACAGCGTCGGCGCTTGCTCCTGCATCATCAGCGCGAACGCCGCTTTGCGGTACGCCGGGTTGGTCATGGTATCAGCGATAGTTTCATAGCCGCCGAGATAGCCCAGATACGCGAGGAATGAGTGGCTGCCGTTTAGCATGCGCAGTTTCATCATTTCAAACGGCACCACGTCGGCAACGAACTGTGCGCCGACTTTGTCCCAGTCAGGACGACCGTTAACAAAGTTGTCTTCAATTACCCACTGGCGGAACGGCTCGCAGGCGATAGCGCACGGGTCGTAAACGCCCAACTGGTCGGCAATCTCTTGCAACGTTTCTGGCGTCGCCGCCGGAACAATGCGGTCGACCATAGTGCACGGGAAAGTGGCATTTGCTTCAATCCACTGCGCCAGCTGCGGGTCGCGCGCCTGCGCAAGGCCCAGCACCGCGACTTTCGCCACATGACCATTTTCACGTACGTTATCGCAGGACATCACGGTAAAGGCCGCCAGCCCTTGCTCACGACGCAGATGCAGCGCCTGTACGATGTAACCAATCGCCGACTTCGGCGTGGTCGGATTTGCCAGATCGTGTTTAATCAGTGGGTTATTGAGATCTAACTGACCGCTGGCGGCATCGGTGCAGTAGCCTTTTTCCGTGACCGTCAGCGAGACAATTGCCGTCTGCGGGCGTGCCATAGCCTGTAAAATACCGTCACAGCCGTCAAGATCCGGGTGCAGCGCTTCCTTCATCGAGCCGATCACTTTCAGCACGGTGTTGTCCGCGCCTTTTTCCGCCACGGTATACAGCAGTTGTTGCTTGCGCAGGTTTTCAATCAGTACGCAGTCATTACCCGGCATCAGGTTAACTTCACAGATACCCCAGTCGCTGTCGGTGGTTTCCAGCAGATGGTGGGTGTACAGCGCCTGATGCGCGCGGTGAAAAGCGCCGCATCCGAGGTGAACAATGCGGGATTGCAGGCGCGAGCTGTCCCATGCTGGGCGCGCAACCGGCAGGTTGCTATTGGCAATTGTCGTTGTCATCGTGAACTCCAGAACCCGTTGAAAGACCAACGGAAGAGAAAAGAAAAACGCCGGTCAGACAGGTGACCGGCAACTCGCTTTAGCGGCTAAAGAAAGCGCGCTGGATAGCCATCTCAACGCCGCGCACTTCCGCCAGCCCTTTCAGGCGACCAATCGCGGAGTAGCCTGGGTTGGTTTTCTTTTTCAGATCGTCAAGCATCTGGTGACCGTGGTCCGGACGCATAGGGATCAGGTCCTCTTTGCCCTCGGCTTTACGGCGCTGCTCTTCCTCAACGATCGCTTTCACCACTTCGTACATGTCGACGTCGCCGTTAAGATGCGCCGCTTCATGGAAAGTTTTCGGGTTATCTTCACGCAGCGTGGAGCGCAGATGGGTGAAGTAAATGCGTGGGCCAAACTGTTTGATCATGTCGACCAGGTCGTTGTCCGCCCGCACGCCATAGGAACCGGTACACATGGTGAAACCGTTCGCCATGCTGTTGACCGTATCGACCATCCACTGCATATCTTCCACGGTGGAAACAATGCGCGGCAGGCCGAGGATCGGGCGCGGCGGATCGTCCGGGTGTACCGCCATACGTACGCCTGCTTCTTCCGCCACCGGAATAATCGCCTTCAGGAAGACGGCAAAATTCTCGCGCAGCGCGGCTTTATCGATATCTTTATAACGAGCCAGATGCTGGCGGAACTGGTCAAGCGTGTAGCCCTCTTCCGCGCCAGGCAGCCCGGCGATGATATTACGGGTCAGACGCGTTTTGTCTTCATCGCTCATGGTGGCGAAACGTTCATTCGCCTGCGCGATCTCTTCGGCGGTGTAGTCCGCTTCCGCACCCGGGCGTTTGAGGATATGCAGCTCAAAGGCGGCAAATTCAATTTGATCGAAACGCAGCGCTTTGGAGCCGTCCGGCAGGACGTATTCCAGGTCGGTGCGGGTCCAGTCGAGAACCGGCATAAAGTTGTAGCACACGGTACGAATGCCGCACTGGGCTAGGTTACGCAGGCTTTGCTGGTAGTTGGCGATCCACTGCTGATAGTTGCCGGAACGGGTTTTAATGTCTTCGTGGATCGGCACGCTTTCAACGACCGACCAGACCAGGCCCGCCTGCTCAATAATCGCTTTGCGTTTGAGGATCTCATCAACCGTCCACACTTCCCCGTTCGGGATATGGTGTAAGGCGGTGACAACGCCAGTTGCACCCGCCTGACGTACATCCGCTAAGGTGACCGGATCGTTAGGACCATACCAGCGCCATGTCTGTTCCATGTTTTATTCCTCGTTTACGTTATGGACTCGACGATATGGCACATAAATTCCTCCTTTTGGTATTACATGTCAACCTGAAGCGAGAAATTGGTTAACCAAATCATGATATCTGCTGATTAGATCGCCAGATTACGGTCAGCCAGACCCGTTTCAATGTAAACATGTAACGCAATGTGACATTCATCGCATCAATGGTTAACCAATATATGTAACATCTCAACCAAAATCATAATAGTTCAACCAAATTAAGGTAGACGTTATATGCACGTTCTCAATATTCTGTGGGTCGTATTCGGCATCGGTCTGATGCTGGTGCTCAATCTAAGATTCAAAATAAACTCAATGGTCGCCCTGCTGCTGGCGGCGCTCTCGGTCGGCATGCTGGCGGGGATGGATTTAATGGAACTGCTGCACACCATGAAATCCGGCTTTGGCAGCACGCTGGGTGAACTGGCGATTATCGTAGTATTCGGGGCGGTCATCGGTAAGCTGATGGTTGATTCCGGCGCGGCGCATCAGATTGCTCATACGCTACTGGCGCGACTCGGCCTGCGCTATGTGCAGCTGTCAGTGATCATTATTGGTCTGATCTTTGGCCTGGCGATGTTCTATGAAGTGGCATTTATTATGCTGGCGCCGCTGGTGATCGTCATTGCCGCGGAAGCGAAGATCCCGTTCCTCAAGCTGGCCATTCCGGCCGTTGCCGCCGCGACCACCGCCCACTCGCTGTTCCCGCCACAGCCGGGTCCGGTCGCGCTGGTTAACGCCTACGGCGCTGACATGGGCATGGTCTACATCTATGGTATTCTGGTGACCATTCCGAGCGTGATCTGCGCCGGGCTTATCCTGCCGAAATTCCTCGGCAACCTCGATCGTCCAACGCCGTCATTCATGAAGGCCGACGTACCGGTTGACCAGAACAATCTGCCGTCATTCGGTGTGTCTATTCTGGTGCCGCTGATCCCAGCGATCATCATGATCTCCACCACCATCGCCAACATCTGGCTGGTGAAAGGGACGCAGGCGTGGGAAGTGGTCAACTTCTTAGGCTCTTCCCCAATCGCAATGTTCATTGCCATGGTTGTCGCCTTCGTGCTGTTTGGTACCGCGCGTGGTCACGACATGCAGTGGGTGATGAACGCCTTTGAAAACGCGGTGAAAAGCATCGCCATGGTGATCCTGATCATCGGCGCGGGCGGCGTTCTGAAGCAGACCATTATCGATACCGGTATTGGCGATACCATCGGCATGCTGATGTCGCACGGCAATATCTCTCCGTACATCATGGCGTGGTTGATAACCGTGCTTATTCGTCTGGCAACCGGTCAGGGCGTGGTCTCCGCCATGACGGCGGCGGGGATTATCAGCGCCGCCATACTCGACCCGGCTACCGGTCAACTGGTCGGCGTCGACCCGGCGTTACTGGTGCTGGCGACAGCGGCAGGCTCCAACACCCTGACCCATATCAACGATGCCTCGTTCTGGCTGTTCAAAGGCTACTTTGACCTGTCGGTGAAGGATACGTTGAAAACCTGGGGTCTGCTGGAGCTGGTGAACTCCGTGGTTGGGTTGATAATCGTGTTGATCATCAGCATGATTGCATAACATCGATACCGCTCTGGCCTATAGCGCCAGAGCGGTTTTCCATCCTGCCTCAACAATCCTCAATAATCAGATACACCGCCTTCACCGGGCCATGCACCCCAACCACCTTGATAAGCTCAATATCCGCCGTCGAGCTGGGTCCACTGATGATGTTAATACACGATGGCATACGCTCACCGGCCTGCGCCTTCTGATGCAGTTTTTCTGCCAGCTGCGCCACGCGCGGCAGGATGGTGCTTTTACGCAGCACGAAAATCGAGGACTCCGGCAACAGGCTCAGGGAGCGCCCGCGCTCCGGTGCGGAAAACAGCACCACGCCGCCGGACTCGGTCAGGCCATATTCGGCAAACACTACGCCGACTTTCGCCTGCTCGGCCTGGGTAATATTTTCGCTACCACGCGCCGGATCCCAGACCACGGCGTTGCATTCCTGCTGCAAGCGTTGGGTGATGCCCAGCTCCACCAGCCGGCTGTCGCCGCTCAGCACCACCGGCTGCTGACCCAATTCTTCGCACAGGCGCAGCGCCGCGTCTGCGGCCTGGTCCTCGCGGGTCAGTTCGCAGCGGGCCAGCATCACTTCGCTGGCAAACTGGATAAACGCAGAGCAGCGCTGCTCGGGGCTAAGCTCGGTCAGGCGCTCGTTGGCAAAATTGTTAACCGGTGCGGCATCCGCTTGCGGCTCGAAACGCAGCGGGCGACCCAGCGCCTGGGCGATGGTGTTTAAAAACGCGGTACGGTTATCCATTCTTTTTCTCCTGCGCCTGATGTTTCTTAAACCAGCTGCGGAAGCTCTCGCCGTCAGCATCAGGCAGATCGCGCGCCTCCATCCAGTCACCAATCGCGCCAACCTTGAGCGGCGTTTTGCCACCATTGATAAACCAGCTCGCCGCATGCGCGCCCGCCATCATCCCGACTTTCCACAGCCCCGGATGGCTATTGGCATAGGCGAACATTTTGATCGCCCGCCGCTCGGCTTTCGGCGTAATGCCCTCCTCGGCCATCACCCGGCGATGACGCAGGATCAGTTTTGATAGCGGAATACGCACCGGGCAGACGCTGTCACAGGCCGTGCATAAAGAACAGGCGTACGGCAGGTCTTTAAAATCTTTATAGCCGCCGAGTAGCGGAGAAATTACCGCGCCGATAGGGCCGGGATAGATAGAGCCATAGCCGTGTCCGCCGATGTGGCGGTACGCCGGACAGGTGTTCATACAGGCTCCGCAGCGAATGCAGCGCAGCACATCGCGAAACTCTGAGTCCAGCACCTGCGAGCGACCGTTATCGACAATCACCAGATGGAACTCTTCCGGTCCGTCAACGTTATCCGCCTCACGCGGGCCGGTCAGCCAGGTGTTGTAGCCCGTCAAACGTGCGCCCACGGCGCTGCGCGCCAGCATGGTGATCAGCACATCCACCTCGGCAAAAGTCGGTGCGATACGCTCCATGCCCATCACCGCAATGTGCGTTTTCGGCAGCGTGGTGCACATGCGCGCGTTGCCTTCGTTGGTCACCAGGCACACCGAGCCGGTTTCCGCCACGGCAAAGTTACAGCCGGTAATGCCGATTTCGGCACTGAGGAAATCCTCACGGATTTTCTGGCGAATGAATAAGGTCATGGCTTCCGGCGTTTCCGGGCCGTCGTAGCCCAGACGTTCGTTCAGCACCCGGCGGATCTGGTAGCGATCTTTATGAATAGCCGGGACCACGACGTGCGAAGGCGGATCCTGATCCAGTTGCAGGATGTACTCGCCGAGATCGGTTTCGATCACCTGAATTCCGGCATCCTGCAGCACATGGTTGACGCCGATCTCTTCGGTCACCATCGACTTGGACTTCACCACCTTCTTCGCATTTTTACTCTGCGCAACCTGCAGAATATAGCGGGTGGCGTCTTCTTTGGTTTTGGCGAAATAGACGTGCCCGCCGTTTTCCGTCACTTTCTCGGAGAGTTGATACAGGTAAGCGTCGAGGTTGCTCAGAACGTGATCGCGGATCTGGCAGGCACGATCGCGCCAGTCATCCCAGTGGCCTAACTCATCGACCATTTTTTGTCGATTCGCGCCGATACGCTCCTGCGCATTGGCCACGGCTTTACGCATGATCGGATCTTCTATCTGCTGACGGATGCGCAGTTTAAATTCTACATCGCTGGTTTTTAACGACATCTCTTTCTCCTCAGCGGCTCATCAGCACTTCAGCAATATGCATCACTTTGACCGGCTGGCCTTCTCGTTGCAGTCGACCGCCAATATTCAGCAGGCAGCTAACGTCCGCGCCAATCAAATATTCCGGCTTCGCATCCATCAGATGTAAGACTTTCTCTTTCACCATCTCGCCGGATATCTCGGCCATCTTGACCGAGAACGTCCCGCCAAAGCCGCAACAGGTGTCCTGATCGGCAAATGTCAGCAGCTCCAGCCCGCGCACGTTTTTCAGCAGCGTGAGCGGCTCTTCCTTCACCCCCAGCTTGCGGGTCAGGCTACAGGAGGGATGATACACGGCGCGGCCCTGCAGGCTGGCGCCCACGTCCACCACGCCAAGTTTGTTGACGATAAAGGAGGTGAGATCCTGCATACGGGCGGCAACGTTCTCAGCACGCAGCGCCCATTCCGGTTCATCGGCAAGATACGTCGGGTAGCTTTTTACTGCGTAGGTACAGGAGCCCGCCGGAGAGATAATCGGGTAGTCGTTGTCTTCCAGCGCGGCGATCAGGTTTTTCATCCCTGGGATCGCCTCTTTGATGTAACCGCTGTTGATAGCCGGCTGACCGCAACACCCTTGCTTCTCAGGGAAATTCACGCGACAACCCAGTTTTTCCAGCAGCAAAACGGAGTCTCGTGCCATCCGTGATTTCAGTGCGTCACCAATGCAGGTAACAAAGAAATTTACATTCACAATAACTACTCCATTGCTTCATTTCTGTTTGTTGCGCTTGATATCGCTATATCAAGCAAAGGTTCAGCCGTAATTCACACCCAGTTTTCTGTTTTTTGGTTCTACCAACGCCTGGGTTCATGGTGATGCTCTGATCGTTTTCCTTTGATGACGACTCTCCTCTTCTTATATCAGGACAATCGCAAATGTCTGTATTTTTCATTTGTATGACAAAACCAAATAATCCCCTAATCGACTCACACATGCAATACCCTGGTTTATTTATTTCGGCCTCGCTCACATTTTTATATTGCAAACCACAGCGTTATTAACACCTTAGAAAACAGTTTCAAGTGATTACCACTGTTGTCACTACCATTATTAAAAAGGTTATTAAATAACTACTTATAGGTATTTAACCGGCATTTAAGTATATTTACCCGGTATTAAATTTTAATTAAAAGATTACAATAGTTACAAAACCACAAATCATAATTACTTTATTCACTGAAGCGATTCAGTTTACATACTTTATTACAACAGCAATGTAGCCTCCCCGCCATAAATATAAATCAGGTTTAATGAACCAATCGGGAATAGCAATGAACGAATATTTTATGTTTGCCCTGGCACTCTCTCCGTTACTACTGATGGTATTTTTAATATTGAAATTGAAAATGCCCATCCATTATTCCGTGCTGATCTCTTTAGTATTCACCGCCGCGCTGTCGGCCATATTCTGGGAGATGCCCGTACAGAATCTGAAAGTCGCGATAGGCTATGGCGCACTGAAGGGGTTATGGCCGATTGTGATTGTGATCCTCGGCGCTATCTTCAGTTATAACGTCATGCAGGCGACCAAAGCGCTGGATATTCTGCGCGATATTCTCGCCAGCATTAGCGAAGATAAGCGTATTCAGGTGCTGCTGATTTCATGGTGCTTTGGTGGATTTCTTGAAGCCGCGGCGGGTTATGGTACGGCGGTCGCCATTCCGATCGGCATTCTTATTGCGCTGGGATTCAATCCGCTGAAGGCGGCGATTGCCTCTCTGGTGGCAAATACCGTTCCCACTGCATTCGGCGCGGTCGGGATCCCGGTTTCTATTCTGGCGGAACAGGTTAACCTGCCGGTTTATACCTTAGGCGGAACTATTATTCTGCAGCTCGCGCTGTTTAATATTCTGCTGCCGTTTGTGATTGTCTGCATTATTGGCGGCGGCCTGAAAGCCATTCGCGGCGTATTTCTGATCACGCTGATTTGCGGTATCACCACGCTGGTTCCACAGTATTTTGTCGCCATCCATCTTGGCGCGGAATTACCTGCCTTTGCCGGGAGCCTGGTCAGCCTGCTTGCCGTGGCGATGGTCAGCCGCCTGCGCAAAGGGAAAACCGATCCCGAGTGGCGCATTGAGGTCAGCCATACCCGCGAAACCACGCCGCGCTCGGCAAAAGTGTTGTTCCGCGTTGGCTCTATCTATCTGTTTATTTTTGTGTTTATCCTGCTGTGTTCGCCACTTTTCCCGACAATAAAAGGCGCAGCGTCTCAACTGGCCTCGGTGCTGCATTTCACGTTGGCTGACGGCAAAACGATGGCACTGAAAGTTGAATGGGTGACCACGCCGGGGATGCTGATAATCTTTGCGACCATTATCGGCGGTTTCATTCAGGGAGCGTCCGTGCGCGGAATGCTGGAAGTGTTTATCAAAACCATTTTCCAGCTTAAAAATTCCATTGTTGCGATTATGGCGATCGTCGCGCTGGCCACGGTGATGGATCTCAGCGGGATTATCTCCACGCTGGCCCAGTCGATTGTTGATTTGACCGGCAGCTCATACGTCTTCCTCGCCCCGGTGATTGGCGCGCTGGGCACGTTCGTTACCGGCAGCGATACCAACTCGAACATTCTGTTCGGCAAGCTGCAAACCATTGCCGCCAGTAAACTGCATATCGATCCCAACTGGCTGGCGGCGGCCAACACCTCTGGCGCAACGGGCGGAAAAATGATTTCGCCGCAGAGCATCGCTATTGCGGTTTCGGCCACAAAAATGGACGGCCAGGCCAACCAGATAATGTCTGGCACCATGAAATACTGCTGCGCCTACATTGTGATCCTCGGCCTGAAAGTCGGTCTGTTTTATTACTGGTTTATGGCGTAAACCCTTGTCAACCCCGTCAAATTCGCGGCAACCGTATTTGACGACGCGGTGACCAAAAAGGTTTACACCGCCCCGGGAACGGAACGGGGTGACAGACTTTACGATTTGTCGGCGCTGACTAAAATAGCGCCGATGTTTCAAATCGAGGATTGCTGTTATGTTGTTCTGGAAAAAGATGGTGAAGAAGTTCGACGCCTTTTCCGCGTTGATCCCACCACGCTACTTCCGCGTGTAAAAAGCTGATGGCGCTTCGCTTATCAGACCTACGTTTCACACTCATTTGTAGGCCTGCGTTTCACGCTCATTTGTAGGCCGGATAAGGCGCGAGCCGCATCCGGCAGCGACAGCAGCAAATGCTCACCCCTTTCTCTTACGCAGTCCGCACGCTCTTAACATCACCACCCAAATACGCAGCCACGCAAAACGGTAGACCAGCGGATGTTGAAGCCGCAGCAATGTCAGAAACATACAGCCTCCTTGCGGCGCTACAGTACCGTTGCCTGATAGCGAATCTGCGGCTCCATTATCTGGTGACGCGCGTCTATCAGCCGCAGTTCATACGAGTCGCGCTCTTTCGTTAGTCGCATCACCGCGTCAACAACACTGGTGGTCCGCTCCAGCGCCAGCTTGTCCTCATAACCATTGAGCAGTGAGGCCAGCATCACGCTGCAAATCAAATCCCCTACGCCCACCGGCATTTTGGCAAAGCTATACAGCGGCCTGGCGATGTGTAACGTCTGTTCCGCCGTCACCAGCAGCATTTCAAACGCCTGTTTGTCACGCGAGCAGTCGCCGAGATGCTTCACCAGCACCTTCTTTACGCCCCACGACACCAGTTGCCGCGCCGCTTCCACTACCTCGTCAAAACTACGCAGTTGTCTGCCCGTCAGCACGCCCAGCTCATAGAGATTCGGTCCCATTATGTCGGCCAGTTGAATGGCGTCATCGACAAAAAAGGACTCCACGCCCTGCGCGACAATACAGCCTTTTTGCGGGTCGCCCATTACCGGATCGCAAAAATAGAGCGCCTGCGGATTACGCTGACGAATGGTGGTGACCGCGTGTTTCACCTCTTCACAATGGCGTTTATCTCCAAGATACCCGGACAATACGGCATCGCATTGCGTCAGCTTTTGCAGGTCATCCAGCCCGCTGATGATGGCGCTCAACTCACCGTGCGGCATCGCCATGCCCTGCCACATCCCGTACTGGGTGTGGTTAGAAAACTGTACGGTGTAAAACGGCCAGACATCGATCCCCGAAAGCTGCATCGGCAACACGGCGGCTTTATTTCCGGCATAGCCATAAACGACTGACGACTGAACAGACAACACGTTTTTCATTTTAACTCCGTCTAACGAAACGTTGGCAGCAGACCAAATACGTCCAGAACAACCGTCAGATAAACAACCGCCCCACAGACAATCACCAGGTTGAGCACGGTGTTATTACACGGCGCGGTATAGCTGGCGGTCGGAAAACGTTTCCGTGCCGCTTTCACCAGGAACGGCGGCAGGATCACGCTCCAGATGGTAAAGGCCAGACCGGCGTAACCAATCGCGTGCACAAAACCGTTCGGGAAGAAGAAGCACACGGCGGCTGGCGGGAAGTAGGTCACCAGCGCGGTTTTCAGGCGGCCCATGCCGTCATCCGGGAAGTGAAACAGATCGGCGATATAATCGAACAGGCCAAGCGTCGCCGCCAGCAGTGAACTGGCTACCGCGAAGTTGCCGAAGAAGGTCAGGATCAGATCCATATAACGGCTGGTGAACAGCCCGCTAATGGCCTCGACAAACACGTCGATATTGCCGCCTTTGGCAATAATTGGCGGGAACGAGGAACGACTAATGTTGCCCATCGTCACGCCCAACCAGAAGATATACAGCAGCAGGGCAAACAGTGTGCCGATGATAATCGAACGCGTAATATTCGAAATCCCGCGCGTGCCATACAGCTTGACCAGGCTCGGCACGTTACCGTGAAAACCAAACGAAATAATGCAGAACGGCAACGTCATCAGGATATACGGCAGGTACTGCGAATCGGGCAGCGCCACCGCCACGCTATCGACCAACTTTGCCACTTCAATATGGCCAACCAGCCCGGAGAAGGTGGCAAAGAACGCGATAAACTTACCGATAATCAACACGGTAGTAATACGTCCAACCAGCAGGGAGCTGTACCAGGCAATCGCCCCGACCAGCATACTGACAATCACCACCGAGATATTCGCCGGAAATCGCACGCCGCTGTATTTGAACACGGTTTGCGCCATCACCGCCGACGAACCGGAGATATAGGCATAGGTCAGAATATACAGCACAAAGCCGAAAGCGATACCGACAACGATATTCCACTTACGGCCTAATAAATCCTGAGTAAAGGTATTAAAACTGGCACCAGCGCCATAATGCAGGTTTACTTCGACCAGCATCAGACCGGTTAATAACATCATAATGGCGATAAAGAGAAGAATAACTGACGCACCGGGAAACCATACGCCGGCCATCGCTATCGGCAGGGAAAACATCCCGCCACCCACTACGGTCGCGATAACCAACATGGTTCCGCTAATCAGTCCGGGGGTACTACTCTGTCGCTCAATGGCATTAATATCCATGATAAATGTTCCTGTAGACTATTCGTTATAATTACAGCTGTCATTTGTACATCATGCGGATAATAAAAATGTCGGAGTCAGGGTTTACTTTTTTTAGTTATGTCACGGTAACGGGCACCGCAAAGGCTTCCTGTTCATGGAAAAGAAAGACAAAAAAGCCCCATCCTGAGATGGGGCCATAATTATTATTTAGATATAGTCAAAGCGTGCAGTAAAGAAACGCAACTGCTTCGGCTCATAAATAAACTTCAGCCCGCGAATATCTTCTTTGTGCTGGTAAAGTTTAATAATACCGTCAGCCACGACATCCATATGCGCGTAGGTATAAACGCGGCGCGGAATAGTCAGACGCACGGTTTCCAGTTTCGGTCTGTGGTGTTCACCGGTCACGTTATTACGGCCCGCAGAGATAATTCCGCGTTCCATACTACGTACGCCCGTTTCCACATAGATGCTGGCAGCCAGGCTTTGCGCCGGGAACTCGTCCTGCGTCAGATGCTCGCAGAAGCGACGCGCATCGAGGAATACCGCGTGACCACCCACCGGTTCAACAATCGGTACGCCAGCGGCTTTCAGCTTGTCACCCAGGTAGCGAACCTGCTTCACGCGGTGCTCAATGTACTCATACTGCATGGCTTCGCGCAGGCCAATCGCCATAGCTTCCATGTCGCGTCCGGCCAGGCCGCCGTAGGATGGCATCCCTTCGTAGACCACGACTAACTCTTTGGCAGAAGAGAACATTTCGTCATCATTCATGCACAGGAAGCCGCCGATGTTCACCAGACAGTCTTTTTTACCACTCATGGTACAACCGTCGGCGTAGCTGAACATCTCATGCACGATCTCGGCGATGCTCTTGTTCTCAAAGCCCTGCTCTTGCTCTTTGATAAAGTAGGCGTTTTCTACGCAGCGGGTGGCGTCGTAGAACACTTTAATGCCGTGTGCTGCTGTCAGTTCACGTACCGCACGCATGTTTGCCATCGAGACCGGCTGTCCGCCCGCGAGGTTAACCGTCACCGCCAGGCAGATATAGGCAATATTCTCGGCACCTTTTTCGTCAATCAGCTTTTGTAATTTTTTAAGATCAATATCACCTTTAAACGCAATATTCAGACCGGCATCGTGCGCTTCGTCACGAACGATATCGACAAATACCGCACCATTTTTTTCCTGGTGATAACGGGTAGTGGTGAAATACATATTCCCGGCAACATATTGCCCCGGTTTAATTGCCAGCTGCGATAACAGGTTTTCTGCGCCGCGTCCCTGGTGAGTCGGAACAATATGTTTAAAGCCGAACAGTTCCTGCACAGTTCTTTCCAGATGATAGAAGTTTTCGCTGCCCGCGTACGCTTCATCACCCATCATCATTCCGGCCCACTGCTTATCGCTCATTGCGTTAGTGCCACTGTCGGTCAGCAGGTCAATATAAATATCTTTTGAATTTAACAGGAAAGTATTGTAACCCGCTTCCTGCATTTTCTTAAGGCGTTCGTCACGCGGGATCATAGATACAGTTTCAACGCTTTTAATACGGAAGGGTTCTGCCGGATAATTCATTTTGTTTCTCCAGTAACAGTGGTCATGTACGTATTAATGTGAAGTAAAGCATATCGAGTTCATCAATAAAGTCTGATGAAATATAACTATTCGCCTCCTGATCCAGGGGGAGAAATAATGTGGAGGCACTATGCAAGATTTAATTGATTATGGAAATAGCCCGGTCAACATTAATCACTGGCAATAATTTAAAAAGCTGTAAATGTGAGTGACGCAAATCACACGTCATTTTTTTACCCGTTCATATTCAACGAGTTTTTTTTGCGGGTTGATTTGCCGTTTGCGGTAGTGCGCCCACAGAGGGGGGAAATACTGAAAACTTAACTTTCCAGGCTGTGCTCATAATGTATTGCTCAATGAGTACACCCCATTTTGTGAGAGTCAGATCACTTCGCGGGTTTATATTTGTGATTCACATCACTAAAAGTGTAAAGCAAAGTGTACAAATCAACGTTGTTTCAGAGTTTGCTATTTGCTTCAGTGAGTTAAATCACATTTTTGTCCAGATGCTGACAGGCACTGTTTTCTGGAACGAGGGGATATTCAGGCGTGCAAAAGGCAATGAATTTATACAGTGAATAATACCGGATTTATTGGGATGAGGGAGTTTTCTATTTATTCCGAAAGCGTGCTATTCGCGCTTATTTCATTGTATTTACATCTGGACTTAGCCCAAGACACTGGGGTAATTTACAGGGGTTTTATTAGCGCGATGCGAAGGTGCGCCAACACCTGCGCATCGCTAATCACAGTAACTATTTCACGAGAATAGCCATCATGACTGATACGCATTGTATTGCAGTTTCATTTGATCCAGAAGTGCATGCCGCAGATAACCGTCGCCTGAAGGTGGGTTATGCGAGCCGTTATCCTGATTACAGCCGTCTGCCGGTGAAGTACGTCCAGTTTCCGTCCATCGTGATGAAGGGCCAGTGGCTGAAAGCCGCCGGATTCGACACCGGCACCCGCGTTGATGTACGCGTAATGCAAGGCTGCATCGTGCTCACCGCCCGCGCCGCCGAACCCGAAGAGTCAGAACTGATGCAATCGCTGCGCAAAGTAGAAAAGCTGTCAGCACGCAAGCAAAAGCAGGTGCTGGAGTTTATCGGGGTGATTGCGGGGAAAGGGTCGAAAGCGTGAGATCTGGCAGCTACTAATACCGCTTCAAGGTAAAACCCGATAACAGCAAGGGAATTTAAATGAACCAGGGCCATAAATAAGGCCCTGGATTGTGATTAAGGTAGCATTCAGATATTGGCGACGATTTCTTTAATCAACGGCGGGCCTTTAAAAATAAAGCCTGAATAAATCTGTACGAGGGTTGCACCGGCAGCTATTTTCTCACGCGCGGCAATCACCGAGTCGATACCGCCAACACCAATAATCGGCAGATGACCTTTTAATTCCTGAGACAGCTGGCGAATAATTTCTGTACTTTTTAATTGCAATGGTCGACCGCTCAGGCCCCCCATTTGATCGCAATTTTTCATTCCCTGAACGAGAGAACGATCGAGAGTAGTGTTAGTTGCAATTACGCCATCAATATTATGACGAACTAAACTGTCAGCAACCTGGATCAGTTCTTCCAGAGAAAGATCCGGCGCGATCTTTACCACCACCGGAACATATTTATGGTGGATCGCTTGCAGATCATTTTGCTTATTTTTAATTGCCGTCAGGAGATCGTCCAGCGCCTCGCCGTATTGCAGTGTACGTAATCCCGGCGTATTTGGTGAAGAGATATTAATCGCGATATAACCGGCGTAAGCATAGACTTTTTCCATACAAATCAGATAGTCATCTTTGCCATTCTCTACCGGAGTATCTTTATTCTTACCAATATTAATCCCCAGAATACCGTCAAAATGCGATTTTTTAACGTTCTCAACCAGGTTATCAACCCCCAGGTTATTAAACCCCATGCGGTTGATCAAACCTTCCGCATCGACCAGACGGAACAGACGCGGTTTATCGTTACCCGGCTGAGGCCGCGGCGTCACAGTACCAATCTCAATGGAGCCAAATCCCATCGCGCCGAGTGCGTCAATGCACTCCCCGTCTTTATCCAGTCCGGCAGCAAGCCCGAGTGGATTTTTAAACGTCAGCCCCATACAGGTAACCGGTTTTGCGGGTACTTTCTGGCGGACAAGCGCTTCGAGCGGCGTGCCGGTAATGCGACGTAATTGCTGGAATGTCAATTCATGGGCGCGCTCTGGATCGAGCTGAAAAAGGGCTTTACGAACGAAGGGGTAGTACATGAACTCTCCTGGATTCCCGGTGTGCAAACCGGGGGCGTATTATGTGCGATCGCGAGCAAAAAGGGAATTGACCTGCGGCAATAAATAGCAATCGTTTTCCT
>NZ_JAOWDS010000058.1:0-139226 GCF_030334545.1 Citrobacter sp. Ce129 | reverse complement strand
TTGTTCCGTGTCAGTGGAGGCGCATTATAGGGAGTTATTTCAGGCTGACAAGGGGAAATTTAAAATAATCTTCCGAGTGCCTACTTTTCCACCAAAACGACCTAAACCGCCAGTTTTTCGAGCGACTTAAAGCCATAACGCTGCAGTACGGGTAATAATTGTTCGGCTTCTGTGGTCATTGCCATACAGAATGCGACATTCTCGTCAGTTGATTTTGCGTCTGGCGCCTCATGTTCTAATAACCAGGCCGTGCGACGCGCAATTGCGGCACCAGAATCCACCAACCGCGTTCCCTCGGGCAGTACCTGTAAAAGTTCTTCCTGTAATAGAGGGAAATGGGTGCAGCCGAGCACTACCGTGTCAGGTGGTTCCGTCATCCTCAGCCAAGGGCGCAGGATGCGGCGCAGTTCTTCCAGAGAAACTGTTTCACCGTGTAGCTTCGCTTCAGCCAGTTCCACCAGCTCGGCGGAACCCAACATCGCTATCTGACATTCGTTAGCAAATCGCGCAATCAACTCGTGAGTATACGAACGCTTCACCGTTGCACGTGTAGCCAGCAGCCCCACTACGCCATTCGCCGTGAGTCGCGCCGCCGGTTTAATCGCAGGCACCACGCCCACAACCGGGAAGGCAAATTTCTCACGTAACGCAGGAAGCGACACCGTGCTTGCTGTATTACACGCGATGACAGCAAGAGAGAGGGGATAGCGCTGCTGGACCGCAGTCACAATCTCAACAACACGTTCGACGATAAACTCCTCGCTCTTCTCTCCATAAGGAAAGGCGACATTGTCGAAAGCGTAGATATAGTGGAGATCCGGCAGAAGACGCCGGATCTCGTCATAGACCGACAACCCACCGACACCGGAATCAAACACCAGCACGGTGGGACGTGGATCAGAAGGTGTAGCTGCCAGACAAGGTGTATTCCCGTCCTGCAGTTGCGTAGCCATAAACTGTCTCGTAATCTTTATCGAACAGGTTGGCGATTTTACCACGAACTGTCAGCTGTGAGGTGATTGGATATGACACGGCAAGATCCCACAGGCTAACCCCACCCATTTTTACCGGCTGGTAGGTTACGTAGTCCGTGTCATAACGCGTTCCCAGGTAGTGATACGTCAGGCCCCAGTCAAAATCATAGACCTGCCAGTCAAGCTGGTACTTCACCTGCTGTTTAGAACGGCGCGCAAGCGGCTTGTCCGTAATCGCATTGCGCGAATCGACATAATCGTAGCTCAGCGTATGTGCCAGCGGACCGGTATCAAAGTTTGCGGTCGCTTCCACACCTTTAATGCGTACTTTGCCTTCGTTAAAGTATTTTTCGGTATGCGGGTCGTAATCGATCATGTCATCAATATCGTTGCGATACCCTGAAACTCGCCAGTTCACGCCCGCCGTTAAGCCTTCAAACGCCCCTTCCCATTGCTTACTTTGCTCAGGATCCAGGTTCGAATTGCCGTAATAACCATGCAGTTGTCCAAGATTAGGCGCTTTGTAAGATGTACCGTAGGACGCAATAAAGCGATAGCCCTCAATAAACTCCCATCCGGCGCTGGTTTGCCATGTGCCATGACGTCCAAACTCGGAGTTGTCATCGCTACGCGCCGCGCCTTCAAAGGTAAAGTCGCCCAGTTGCTGCAACCCGGTCAGATAGAGCCCCGTATTACGCTGATCGTAACCGTCCGTAACATACCCGGTGCCTGGCGTTGTGGTTTGTTTTTGCCAGTCGACGCCTGCGCCTACGTTACCGTGCCCCAGCACCATACTGTTGGACCACTGAACATTATATTGCTTCATATCATCCAGTGTGGCCGAGGAGTCATAGCGGCCATAATCCGGATCATAGTTGTAGTCTTTGCTATGGCTATAGCTCGAAACCAGCTGCGACTGGATAAGCTCACCATTAAAACGTAGTCCGGCATCCCAGCTTTGGCTGTAGAGTTTTCGGGTATCGAGGAGCGGCGAGCCAGGGGAGTAATATGCGTCGTAATTCGTGCGGTTATCATAACCATAGCCACGAACAAACCCGCTCCATGTATCGGAAAAGTTGTGTTCCAGCGCGCCATACAGCGTCTTACTTAAAAAACCGTCTTTATCGGGCTGAGCCTGAGAGCCGGTGCTGCCGTATGCTACAACATCAAAGCCTTTGGTATAGGCATAATCACCCATCAGCGTGACGCGCGTATTTTCGCCGAGCTGCTGTTGGGTTGAGACATCGTAATTCTGATACCCATTGCTCCCCACACCGGCCGTAAGTTCTGTCCCCGGCTTTTCGCGCGTGGTAATGATATTCACCACGCCGCCAATCGCATCAGAACCATAAACCGCCGAACGCGGCCCACGAATGTATTCGATACGTTGTACTAGCGAGACAGGGAACTGGCTGAGATCGGCAGATCCGCTCACACCCGCTAAGTTCAGACGCACACCGTCAATCAGCACCAGTACATGGCTGGAATTGGTTCCACGAATAAAAATTGAGGAGTTTTGTCCCATGCCGCCGCTTTGCGCGATATCGACGCCGGGCAGGCGACGAAGCACATCATTCACGGAGGTGGATTGCCAGCGATCGATATCCTGACGCGTAACAACGGTGATAGGAGCAAGTACTGCGCTACGAGGCTGCTGAAAACGGTTGGCAGTGACGACAAGAGTATCTGGGCTAGTGTCCTGCGCCCAACCAGAAAATGCCGTGACGGACAGTGCCGTGCACAGCAGCGATTTTTTAATCATTGTAAAGCATCCACAATATAAGAAGGATGCCGCAGGTCCCACCGATAGTACGCGATGATGAAAGCCAGATGCGACGTTAGCCGGCAGGTCTTCGGGCTTGGAGGCAACTTAAAGAGATGATGACTTCCCACGGCAAGCCGCAGTGTCTGCACCAGGTGCGCTCATCTCCTACCTTCCTTACCGCTGCGCGTCAGCTCCAGATTCACACTGGATTCCCTTTTAACTCACAGGACCGGAAAACGGATGCTACAGTTTGTTACAACCCACTGTCCAGACTGCGTATCACAATATCGAAAATCATCAATGACTGGACATCTGTTGAGCAATCCCTACAATCCCCGCGTACTTTTATTTTTCAGGACGCATCATGACCCCCGAACACCTTCCGACAGAACAGTACGACGCCCAGTTAGCTGAAAAAGTAGTGCGTCTGCAGAGCTTAATGACGCCATTTTATGCACAGGCTCCGGAAGTGTTTCGCTCACCGGTCAGCCACTACCGTATGCGCGCGGAATTTCGTCTGTGGCATGACGGGGATGACCTGTACCACATCATGTTCGACAGCCAGACCAAAAACCGTATTCGTGTCGACAGCTTCCCGGCGGCCAGCGAGCTTATCAACACGCTGATGACGGCAATGATCGAAGGGGTACGCAATAACCGCGTCCTGCGCCACAAACTGTTCCAGATTGATTACCTCACAACCCTGAGCGATCAGGCGGTGGTATCGATGCTGTACCATAAAAAGCTGGATGATGAATGGCGTCAGGAAGCCGAAGCGCTGCGGGATGCGCTGCGGGCGCAAAACCTGAACGTGCATCTGATTGGCCGGGCAACTAAAACCAAAATCGAACTGGACCAGGACTACATTGACGAACGCTTGCCGGTTGCGGGTAAAGAGATTATCTATCGTCAGGTTGAGAACAGCTTCACCCAGCCGAATGCCGCCATGAATATTCAGATGCTGGAATGGGCGATTGATGTCACCAGGGGGTCAAAAGGCGATCTGCTTGAGCTGTACTGCGGCAATGGCAATTTCTCTCTCGCCCTCGCACAAAACTTCAACCGCGTACTGGCCACTGAAATCGCCAAGCCATCTGTGGCTGCTGCACAGTACAACATTGCGGCGAACCATATTGATAATGTACAAATTATCCGCATGGCGGCCGAGGAGTTTACTCAGGCGATGAACGGGGTGCGCGAGTTCAACCGTTTGCAGGGGATCGATCTGAAGAGTTACCAGTGTGAAACCATTTTCGTTGATCCACCGCGCAGCGGTCTGGACAGCGAAACGGAGAAAATGGTGCAGGCGTATCCGCGAATTCTGTACATCTCCTGCAACCCGGAGACATTGTGTAAGAACCTGGAAACGTTAAGCCAGACCCACAATGTTTCACGTCTGGCTCTGTTCGATCAGTTCCCGTACACGCACCATATGGAGTGCGGTGTATTACTGACCGCAAAGTAAGTGATGTGCTGGCCGGGGGCGTTTCGCTTGCCCGGCCTACAACTATTACTACTCCGCTATTTCCTGTTTACGGTTACGCACCTTAAAGCCAATCCAGAACACCAGAATCACCGACAGTACCGCTGGGAAGAAGTTAGAACCAATATCCGGATATTCAGCGCGAACTACGGTGCTGTACAACAAAACGCCGAGAATAAAACAGGCGGCGGCCAGGCCCGGTAGCCCCACAGGCATGGTGCGATTCTGATAGCGTTGATGCAGACAATAAACCGTCAGCACCAGCGAAATAATCGGGAATACTGAGAATGGCACAATGGAGCTAAACAGCGCCGCAAATGTACCATTAATCGATAAGCCAGCAACCAGCGCCAGCAGCAGCGTACCTTTATCTTGACCTGACTGTTTCATTGCTCGTCCTTCTCGTTACTCGGAGTGGTGCGTCATCTTCTCTTGTTCACGGCGGTACCAATAAAATGCGCCTTTGGCGATCATCCGCAGTTGCAATACCAGCCGCTCTTCCAGCTGTCGACGCTGTTCGGCGCCAACATCCAGTGCTTCTGCCCCGGCGCTGAACACAATCGTTACCATGGCTTCGGCTTGCGCTTCAGTAAACGCACGAGGCATATGGTTTTCGAGTTCCAGATAGTCCGCAAGTTCCGCAATGAAGTGCTGAATTTCACGAGCCACTGCGGCACGAAACGCCGCGGAGGTACCAGACCGCTCGCGCAATAATAAACGGAAGGCGTTGGGATTGTTGCCGATGAACTCCATAAATGTTGAGACCGAGGTGCGGATCACACTCCCGCCCTTCGCGATACGCTGACGCGCCTGGCGCATCAACTGACGCAGCATCAGACCGCTCTCGTCCACCATCGTCAGGCCGAGTTCATCCACATCGCGGAAGTGGCGATAAAACGAGGTTGGCGCTATGCCCGCTTCACGAGCGACTTCGCGTAAACTGAGACTGGCAAAACTACGCTCAGCGCTGAGTTGACTAAATGCGGCTTCTACCAGCGAACGCCGGGTTTTTTCTTTTTGTTGCGCTCTAACGCCCATCACGATGTCTGAATCCTTCCACATACCTTGCTGGCACTATACCAGAGATTAGGCGGTTGGCATGGCTTTGTGAACGATTGTTTACGCGCAGTTTGTGCTTCGGGTTCGCAAAAAAGCACAACGATAATTGGGTTATCTCGCCAACGATGTTACTATTCTGTTGCTTTTATGTATAAGAACAGGTAAGCCTGACCATGTCACATTCCTACGATTACGATGCAATAGTAATAGGTTCCGGTCCCGGCGGCGAAGGCGCTGCAATGGGGCTGGTTAAGCAAGGAGCGCGCGTCGCGGTGATTGAGCGCTATCATAACGTCGGTGGAGGCTGTACCCACTGGGGCACCATCCCGTCGAAAGCTCTCCGCCACGCCGTCAGCCGTATTATTGAATTCAATCAGAACCCACTTTACAGCGACCACTCCCGACTCCTTCGTTCTTCTTTCGCCGATATTCTCAACCACGCTGATAACGTTATTAATCAGCAAACGCGTATGCGGCAAGGCTTTTACGAGCGTAACCACTGCGAAATTTTGCAGGGAAATGCCCGTTTTATTGATGAACACACGATCGCCCTGGAATGCCACGACGGCACGGTGGAAACGCTGACCGCGGATAAGTTCGTTATCGCTTGCGGCTCACGCCCATATCACCCAGTTGACGTCGACTTCTCGCATCCCCGGGTGTATGACAGCGACTCTATCCTAAGTCTGCACCATGAACCCCGCCACGTTTTGATTTATGGCGCGGGGGTAATTGGCTGCGAATATGCGTCGATCTTCCGCGGAATGGACGTCAAAGTTGATTTAATCAACACCCGCGATCGTCTGCTGGCGTTCCTCGATCAAGAGATGTCCGACTCGCTCTCTTACCACTTCTGGAACAGCGGTGTGGTTATTCGCCACAACGAAGAATACGAGAAGATTGAAGGTTGCGATGACGGCGTCATCATGCACCTGAAATCTGGCAAGAAACTGAAGGCTGACTGCCTGCTGTACGCCAATGGTCGTACCGGTAATACCGATTCGCTGGCGCTGGAAAATATTGGTCTGAAAACCGACAGCCGCGGACAGCTGAAGGTCAACAGCATGTACCAGACGGCGCTGCCGCACGTGTATGCCGTAGGGGATGTGATCGGCTATCCGAGTCTGGCATCGGCGGCCTACGATCAGGGACGCATTGCCGCCCAGGCATTGGTAAAAGGCGAGGCAACCGCGCATCTGATTGAAGATATCCCGACCGGGATTTATACCATTCCGGAAATCAGCTCCGTCGGTAAAACCGAACAGCAGCTCACGGCAATGAAAGTTCCCTACGAGGTTGGCCGAGCCCAGTTTAAACATCTGGCACGTGCGCAAATCGTGGGTATGAGTGTCGGGACGCTGAAGATCCTGTTCCATCGCGAAACCAAAGAGATTTTGGGGATCCACTGCTTTGGGGAACGCGCGGCCGAAATTATTCACATCGGTCAGGCGATAATGGAGCAAAAAGGTGGTGGTAACACCATCGAATACTTCGTTAACACCACCTTTAACTACCCAACCATGGCAGAAGCCTATCGGGTAGCGGCGCTAAATGGCTTAAACCGCCTTTTTTAACGCACTGTCGAAATGGCCATCCATTGACCCACGGATGGCCTCTGCCAGCTGTTCATAACGGCTGCGCAGCGGCGAGCCTGGACGATACACCAGACCAATCGTGCGACGCGGTTCAGGCTTGATGCAGGGCAGATAGACAACGCCATCACGTTTACGCTCCGGCGGCACGGCCAGCGCAGGCAGTAAGGTAATACCGCTGCCTGCCGCCACCATGTTGCGCAGCGTTTCCAGGCTGGTTGCCCGGAAATGAGTATCCTCATCAGCGCCCGCTTCAAAGCAGAAGCCCATCGCCTGATCGCGCAGACAGTGACCATCCTCCAGCATCAGCAATTTCTCACCCGCCAGATCGGACATCGGCACACAGTCGCGGTTTGCCCATGGGTGATCTTCATAGATCGCCAGCAACATAGGCTCATCAAATAATGGTACTTCGATGAACGCCTCACTCTCTTTCACCAGCGCCAGGATGACGCAGTCGAGCTTACCGCTATCAAGTTGCGCCAACAGCTGATGCGTCTGCGCCTCATGAAGATACATTTCCAGTTTTGGAAAGGTCTGGTGCAACATAGGGATAATATGCGGCAGCAGGTATGGCCCCACCGTTGGGATCAAACCAATATGCAGCGGGCCAGACATTGTCTCACCCTGTTGGCTTGCCATCTCCTTGAGCACTTTGACCTCGCGCAGCACGGTGCGCGCCTGATCCACCAGCAGTAGACCTGCCTGAGTGAACAGCACCTTGCGACTCGTACGCTCCAGCAGCATGACACCAAGCTCATCTTCCAGCTTGCGGATCTGTCCGCTCAGCGTTGGCTGGCTAACGTGACAGGAGTCTGCCGCACGTCGGAAGTGACGATGTTCGGCTAGCGCCACCAGGTATTCAAGATCACGAATATTCATTATTCATCCTCCATCGCCACGATAGTTCGTAGCGATAGGTAGCATAGCAACGAACGATTATCCCTATCAAGCTTTCTGTTTAATAATGCACCACAGAAACGGAACGGTACCCCTTTAACCCTTGAAGCTACTGTCCGTTTTGAGAGTTTCTCTCATACTCGAAATAACTAAAGCCAACGTGAACTTTTGCGGACCTTGAGTCCGCATTTTTTTTGCATAAAAAAGCCCGGCGTAATGCCAGGCTCTGATAACTGTTTGCCTGATGGCGCTACGCATATCAGGCTTACAAAGACAAAGGTTACGCCAGACGCGCCTTCGCGTAGTCGATCGCTTGCGCAACCTGCTGCGGCGACACGCCACCTTTCGCCGCACGTTTATCCAGGCAAGATTGCAACGAGAGGATCGGGTAAACGTCATCGCCAATCACCTGGCTAAACTTTTGTAAGTCGGCAAGCGACAGCGCTTCCAGCGGTTTGCCCTGACGAATTGCCTCGACCACCGTTTCCCCCACGATATGATGCGCTTCGCGGAACGGAACACCTTTCGCCACCAGATAATCCGCCAGCTCAGTGGCGTTAGCATAGCCTTGCTGCGCCGCTTCCTGACAACGCGGACGTTTCACCTGAATGCCATCCAGCACCAGCACGGCCATATGCAGGCAGTCCAGCCAGGTGTCGAGCGCGTCAAACAGCCCTTCCTTGTCTTCCTGCATATCTTTGTTGTACGCCAGCGGGAGACCTTTTAAGGTCATCATCATGCCGGTCAGCGCACCCTGTACGCGACCGCATTTGCCACGGATTAACTCCAGCGCATCCGGGTTTTTCTTCTGCGGCATCAGAGATGACCCCGAAGTCACACGGTCGGACAGTTCGACAAAGCCCGCTTCGCCGGTATTAAAGAAAATCAGATCTTCAGCAAAACGCGACAGATGCACCATACCGATAGAGGCATCGGAGAGTAACTCCAGCACGTGGTCACGGTCAGAAACGCTGTCCAGACTGTTACGCGTCGCCGAGGCAAAGCCCAACCAACCGGCCAACTGCTCGCGATCGATTTCATACGCCGTACCCGCCAGCGCGCCGCAGCCTAACGGACTTACGTCCAGGCGCTTGAGCGCATCCTGCAGACGGCTCTCGTCACGCGCAAGCATTTCGACATAGGCCAGACACCAGTGGGCAAACGTCACCGGCTGCGCGCGTTGCAGGTGGGTGTAACCCGGCATAACGGCGTCCTGGTTATTCTCTGCCGTCACCACCAGCGCACTTTGCAACTGACGGTTAGCCGACAGTAATTCAATAACCGTGTCTTTACACCACAGTTTAAGATCGGTCGCGACCTGGTCATTACGGCTACGACCGGTATGCAGTTTTTTACCTAGCTGGCCGACTTTATCAATCAGCTTACCTTCCACCCAGCTGTGAATATCTTCGGCATCGCTTTGAAGGATTTGCTGCGGATCCAGGCGCACTTCTTCCAGCAGGTTATTCAGCGCCTCTTCCAGTTGCAGTTGTTCATCGGCAGTCAGTACACCGACCGTTACCAACGCTTTGGACCAGGCCACAGAGCCGATAATATCCTGTTCAGCCAGGCGGTAGTCAAAACGTAACGAGTCGTTGAACTGTTTGAACCGCTGATCTGCTGCCTGTGTAAAACGCCCACCCCAAAGTGCCATAACGAATTTCCTTAATATGATATTTTTGCCCGGTGGCGCTGCGCTTACCGGGCCTACAAAACCCATCCAGGCCGGATAAGGCGAAGCTGCCATCCGGCCATTAATAGTTAAGCCAGAATACGCGTACCGATCGGCGTACCGTTAAACAGCGCCGGCAGTTGCTCGGCATGGCGCCAGGAGGCGATATCCACCGGTCGGCCCAGCGTACGCGCGGCATCCAGCGCCGCATTGACCTTCACGATCATGCCATCGGTAATAATTCCCTGGTCAATCAACTGCTCCGCTTTCGCGGCGGTCATTTCGGCAATACGCTGTCCTTTACCATCCAGAATGCCGCTTACGTCAGAGAGCAGGATCAGATCCGCCCCCAGCGTAGCCGCCAGCGCCGTTGCCGCCTGATCGGCATTAACGTTCATCAGCAGTCCGTCTTCCGTAACGCCAATGGAGCTTACTACCGGTAAAAAACCGTTTTCCAGCAGCGTGTTAATCAGCTTAGGCGAACCCGGCTGCGCCAGTCCAACATGACCGAGCTCTTTATCGAGCGGCGTCACTTTTACGCTGTCGCCATCGCCAAGAAACAGACCCACGGACGCAATCTGATGCTTTTTCGCCCAGGCCAGTAAGGTTTTATTCGCTGTTCCCGCCAGGGCTCCGGTAATAATATCAATTTGATCGGCAGGCGTGACGCGCAGACCATTTTTCTTTTTCACCGGCAGATTCAGCTGTTTCATCAGCTCGTCGACCACGCAGCCGCCGCCGTGCACAATGACCAGCGGACGCTGGTGCGACTCACGATAATTCACCAGTGCGGTAAACAGACGCTCCAGCGCCTCTTCGCTATCCAGTAAAACGCCGCCCAGCTTGATAATTAATGGATTCATTGTTGCACCCTTAAATAAGAGACTGCGTTTGGGCAAAGCCAAAACGAATATTTGCGCACTGCATCGCCTGTGCCGCCGCGCCTTTCAATAAGTTGTCTTCCGTCGCCACCACGATCAGGTGCTCACCTTGCACGGCAAACCCAATATCACAGAATGGTAAGCCAACCACATTCTTCAGCGCCGGAACGCCGTTGTCATATAAACGCACCAGTGGCTTATCACCATACGCCTGCTGCAACGTCTGGGCCACCTGCGCATGGGTTACGCCCGCTTGCAAACGGCAGGTAATGGTTTCCAGAATTCCGCGTGGGAAGTTGCCCAGATGCGGAGTGAAGATCACCTCCGCGCCAAGATGAGTGGCGATTTCCGGCTGATGACGATGGGTAAACACGCCATACGGCTGCAGGCTCACCTCACAAAAACTGTTAGAGATAGCCGCTTTACGGCCCGCACCGCTCACGCCGCTGGTGGCGTTAATCACCGGCCACTGGCTGAGATCCAGCAGCCCGGCATCAATCAGTGGTTTCAACGACAGCTGCGCCGCGGTCGGATAACAACCCGGCACGGCAATCAGATTAGCTTCTTTCAGTTGGTCTTCGTTCCATTCCGCCAACCCGTAAACTGCCTGCTCCAGCAGGTCGGGATGCTGATGGGTAAAGCCATAATATTTTTCATAAAACGCGCCGTCGTTTACACGAAATGCGCCTGAGAGGTCAAACACGACGCAACCGGCCTGCAAAAACTGCGGGGCCAGGTCATGACTCACCTCATGAGCCGTTGCGAGGAACACAACATCCACCCCTGGGCTAAACTCGCTGATATCTGACATCGGCTGCAACGGTAAATCGACAATACCTTTCAACTGCGGATGCAAATCGGAGATTAATTTTCCTGCATCATTGCTTTGCGCTGAGACGGTCAAAGCGGTTATGTTCATATCAGGATGGCGATTTACATAGGTCACAAGCTCTGCGCCGGCATAGCCACTGGCGCCCACAATCAGCGTATTCAACATCGGGGCTGCTCACCTTCTTAGATTCTGTTGCCAGGTATAAGCCTTTATCACCTCACCTTACACTTGGTGGGTTTTATTACGCTTAACGTTAATGTATTTTTATTCACAAATACTGCATGAATATTGATACTATCATGACCCGAGGTGTGTCAACAATGAAAAACAATTTACCGCCATTTATCGAGATTTACCGCGCTCTGATTGCCACGCCATCGATAAGCGCTACCGAAGAAGCGCTCGATCAAAGCAATGCAGGTTTAATCACTCTGTTGGCGGGCTGGTTTAAAGATTTAGGCTTCAATGTGGAGGTCCAGCCGGTTCCCGACACGCGAAATAAATTCAATATGCTGGCGAGCATTGGACAAGGCGCTGGCGGTCTGCTGTTGGCGGGCCATACCGATACCGTCCCCTTTGACGACGGACGCTGGACGCGCGATCCGTTCACCCTGACCGAGCATGACAATAAGCTCTACGGTCTGGGTACGGCAGATATGAAGGGCTTCTTCGCGTTTATCCTCGACGCATTGCGTGATGTCGACGTCACGAAGCTGAAAAAGCCCCTGTACATTCTGGCCACTGCCGACGAAGAGACCAGCATGGCGGGAGCACGTTATTTCTCTGAAACCACCGCTCTGCGCCCGGACTGCGCGATCATTGGCGAACCCACTTCCCTGCAACCGGTCCGCGCGCACAAGGGTCATATTTCTAATGCGATTCGCATTTTGGGACAATCGGGTCACTCAAGCGATCCCGCGCGTGGCGTTAATGCGATTGAACTAATGCATGATGCCATCGGCCATATCATGACTCTGCGCGATGACCTGAAAGAGCGCTATCACCATGACGCCTTTACCGTCCCGTACCCGACGCTGAATTTGGGTCACATCCACGGTGGCGACGCCGCCAACCGAATCTGCGCCTGCTGCGAACTGCATATGGATATTCGCCCATTGCCCGGCATGACGCTCAACGATCTCAATGGCTTACTTAACGATGCGCTGGCCCCTGTCAGCGAGCGCTGGCCGGGTCGCCTGACGGTCTCGGAACTGCATCCGCCAATTCCGGGCTATGAATGCCCGCCGGATCATCAACTGGTACAAGTGGTTGAGAAGCTACTGGGAGCGCAAACGGAAGTGGTGAACTACTGCACCGAAGCGCCGTTTATCCAGACGCTTTGCCCAACGCTGGTGTTGGGCCCAGGTTCTATTAATCAGGCACATCAGCCGGATGAGTATCTGGAAACTCGTTTTATTAAGCCGACGCGGGAGTTAATTACCCAGGTCGTACATCACTTCTGCTGGCATTAACCGCAAATCACCTCGTTAACCCTTTAGTGGTAATCGAGGTGAATTATTAACATTTCCATAAGCAAAGCTTATTTGATTCGATGTGAATTAAATAACGTAAATTCCCGCCATTTTTTCGTTTGCTGAACCGATTTCGCAGCAATTGACGTCACGAGTTTTACGTGGCTTTATAAAAGACGGCGAACAAACAAAGTCCGAGAGATTTCGTGGCGCAGCCAACGCCGCTGAGGCGCGAAAGATACAGGACGCATAAATTAAAGATGGGGTGTCTGGGTTAATGAACGAACAATATTCCGCGTTGCGTAGTAATGTCAGTATGCTCGGCAAAGTGCTGGGAGAAACCATCAAGGATGCGTTGGGAGAGAACATTCTCGACCGCGTAGAAACAATCCGTAAGCTGTCCAAATCATCCCGCGCTGGCAATGAAGTCAATCGCCAGGAGCTGCTTACTACGCTGCAAAACCTGTCTAACGACGAGCTGCTGCCGGTTGCCCGCGCGTTTAGCCAGTTTCTGAACCTGGCCAACACCGCCGAGCAGCACCATAGCATTTCGCCAAAAGGCGAAGCAGCCAGCAACCCGGAAGTGATTGCCCGCACGCTGCGTAAACTGAAAGAGCAGCCCAACCTCGATGAAGCCACCATCAAAAAAGCCGTGGAATCTCTCTCCCTGGAGCTGGTTCTTACCGCCCATCCGACCGAGATCACCCGCCGTACGCTGATCCATAAAATGGGTGAAGTGAACGCCTGCCTCAAACAGCTTGATAACAAAGATCTCGTCGATTATGAACGCCATCAACTGATGCGCCGTCTGCGCCAGTTGATTGCCCAGTCCTGGCATACGGATGAGATCCGCAAGATACGCCCAAGCCCGGTTGATGAAGCCAAATGGGGCTTCGCCGTGGTCGAAAACAGCCTGTGGGAAGGCGTACCAAACTATCTGCGCGAGCTGAACGAACAGTTGGAAGAGCATCTGGGCTATAAGCTGCCGGTTGATTTTGTCCCGGTTCGCTTTACCTCCTGGATGGGCGGTGACCGCGATGGCAACCCGAACGTAACGGCGGATATCACCCGTCACGTGCTGCTGCTCAGCCGCTGGAAAGCCACCGACCTGTTTCTGAAAGACATCCAGTTTCTGATTTCTGAACTGTCGATGGTGGATGCCACGCCGGAACTGCTGGCGCTGGTGGGCGAAGAAGGCGCAGCAGAACCTTACCGCTATCTGATGAAAACCCTGCGTTCTCGTCTGATGGCAACCCAGGCCTGGCTGGAAGCCCGTCTTAAAGGCGAGAAATTGCCGAAACCGGCGGGACTTCTCACCCAAAACGAACAGCTCTGGGACCCGCTGTATGCGTGCTACCAGTCTCTGCAGGCCTGTGGCATGGGCATTATCGCCAATGGCGAATTGCTCGATACCCTACGCCGCGTGAAATGTTTCGGCGTACCGCTGGTACGTATTGATATTCGTCAGGAAAGCACCCGTCACACTGAAGCCCTTGGCGAACTGACCCGTTATCTGGGCATTGGCGACTACGAAAACTGGTCGGAAGCGGATAAACAGGCTTTCCTGATCCGCGAGCTGAACTCCAAGCGTCCGCTGCTCCCGCGTAACTGGGAACCGAGCAACGACACCCGCGAAGTGCTCGACACCTGTCAGGTCATTGCCGAAGCCCCGTATGGCTCCATTGCCGCCTATGTTATCTCCATGGCGAAAACGCCATCGGATGTGCTGGCCGTGCACCTGCTGCTGAAAGAAGCCGGTATCGGTTTTGCTATGCCGGTTGCCCCGTTATTTGAAACGCTGGATGACCTCAATAACGCCGATGACGTCATGTCCCAACTGCTGAATATTGACTGGTATCGTGGCTTTATTCAGGGCAAGCAGATGGTCATGATCGGCTACTCTGACTCCGCAAAGGACGCGGGCGTGATGGCGGCCTCCTGGGCGCAATATCAGGCACAGGACGCGCTGATCAAAACCTGCGAAAAAGCCGGTATCGAACTGACGCTGTTCCATGGTCGTGGCGGTTCCATTGGTCGCGGCGGCGCGCCTGCGCATGCGGCGCTGCTCTCTCAACCACCAGGCAGCCTGAAAGGCGGTCTGCGCGTGACAGAACAAGGGGAGATGATCCGCTTTAAGTACGGCCTGCCGGAAGTGACCATCAGCAGCCTGTCGCTGTATACCGGAGCAATTCTGGAGGCCAACCTGTTACCACCGCCAGAGCCGAAGGATAACTGGCGTCATATCATGGATGAGCTTTCCGATATTTCCTGCGAGCTCTATCGCGGATATGTGCGTGAAAACAAAGACTTCGTTCCTTACTTCCGTTCCGCGACGCCGGAGCAGGAACTGGGTAAACTGCCGCTCGGTTCACGTCCGGCAAAACGCCGTCCAACCGGCGGGGTAGAGTCTCTGCGCGCTATTCCGTGGATCTTCGCCTGGACGCAGAACCGCCTGATGCTCCCGGCCTGGCTGGGCGCAGGTACCGCGCTGCAAAAAGTGGTTGAAGACGGCAAGCAAAGCGAACTCGAAGCCATGTGCCGCGACTGGCCATTCTTCTCCACGCGTCTTGGCATGCTGGAAATGGTTTTCGCCAAAGCAGACCTGTGGCTGGCAGAGTACTACGATCAACGCCTGGTCAAAAAAGAGCTGTGGCCACTGGGTAAAGAGCTGCGTCAGCGCCTGGAAGCCGATATCGATGTCGTACTGGCAATTGCCAATGACTCACATTTGATGGCCGACCTGCCGTGGATTGCCGAGTCAATTCAGTTAAGAAATATTTATACTGACCCGCTGAACGTCTTACAGGCAGAGCTGTTACACCGCTCACGCCAGGCGGAAGAGCAAGGCAATGCACCGGACCCGCGCGTTGAACAAGCGTTGATGGTGACTATCGCTGGTGTCGCAGCCGGCATGCGTAATACAGGCTAACGTCCCCTCCCGTCGCCTTCGTGCTATTGTATGAAGGCGACGGCAAAAACTGCTGTCATAACCGCTTCTTTTTCAATATATTCCCGCCTGAATATATTCACTATACGAATGTATCAACAGCAAAACACGATCCTGAGATCGTGATGCTTCAGTTCCTCTTAATGTTTAGTCGCTATTCTTGGCGCTACGATTAAAGACAGGCTCACATTATGCAATCCTTACAACTCCAGTCTAAACCTAAATTTAGCTGGAAAGCCCTGGGTTGGGCGCTCCTCTATTTTTGGTTTTTTTCCAGTTTACTCCAGGTCATTATTTGTTTAACCGGTTATAGCGGAACTAATGGGTTACGCGACTCGTTACTATTCAGTTCGCTGTGGTTGATCCCGGTATTCTTATTTCCAAACCGTATCCGCGCGATCGCTGCCATTATTGGCGTCATGCTATGGGCGGCCTCGCTGGCGGCTCTGAGCTATTACGTCATTTACGGACAAGAGTTTTCGCAAAGCGTTCTGTACGTAATGTTTGAAACCAATGCGAACGAAGCCAGCGAATATCTGAGCCAATATTTCAGCCTGAAAATTGTCCTTATCGCTCTGGCCTATACGGCTGTGGCTATTCTGCTGTGGACGCGTTTGCGCCCTGTGCATATTCCATCGCCCTGGCGTTATCTGGTGTCTTTCGCGCTGTTATACGGTTTGATTCTGCACCCAATGGCGGTTAATACGTTCATCAAACATAAACCGTTTGAAAAAACGTTAGATGGTCTCGCCTCACGTATGGAGCCTGCGGCCCCGTGGCAGATCATCTCTGGTTATTATCAATATCGTCAGCAGTTGACCTCGTTGAATAGCCTGCTGAATGAGAACAATGCCCTGCCGCCGCTGGCCAACTTCAAAGATAACTCCGGCGATGCTCCACGTACGCTGGTGCTGGTGATTGGGGAGTCAACGCAGCGTGGCCGCATGAGCCTGTATGGCTACCCGCGCGAAACGACGCCAGAACTGGATGCGTTGCATAAATCCGATCCTAACTTCACCGTGTTCAATAATGTCGTGACCTCACGTCCGTACACCATTGAAATCCTGCAGCAGGCGCTGACTTTCGCCAACGAGAAGAACCCGGACCTGTATCTGACTCAGCCGTCCCTGATGAACATGATGAAACAGGCCGGTTATAAAACCTTCTGGATAACCAACCAGCAGACGATGACTGCCCGCAACACCATGTTGACCGTGTTCTCGAAGCAGACGGATAAGCAGTTCTATATGAACCAGCAGCGTACGCAAAGCGCGCGCGAATATGACAGCAACGTGCTGGCGCCATTTAAAGAAGTACTGGCTGACCCGGCACCGAAAAAGTTCATCATCGTGCACCTGCTGGGAACGCATATTAAGTACAAATTCCGCTATCCGGATGGCCAGGGTAAATTCGATAACAATATCGACAATGTTCCCGCTGGCCTGAGTAATGATGAGCTGGAAGCTTACAACGATTACGACAGCGCGAATGCCTACAATGACCATATCATCGCCAGTCTGATCAAAGACTATAAAGCGACCGATCCGAACGGCTTCCTGCTGTACTTCTCCGATCACGGGGAAGAGGTATACGATACGCCTCCGCATAAAACGCAGGGTCGTAATGAAGACAACCCGACGCGCCATATGTATACGGTACCGTTCCTGCTGTGGACCTCTGAAAAATGGCAGGCCGCACACCCCCGCGACTTCTCACAGGATGTGGATCGTAAGTACAGCAGCTCTGAGCTTATCCACACCTGGTCTGATTTAGCGGGATTCACCTACGATGGTTTTGATCCAACTCGCGCCATTACTAACCCGCAGTTCAAAGAGACGACCCGCTGGATTGGCGACCCGTATAAAAAGAATGGCCTGATTGATTACGATACACTGCCTTACGGCGATCAAATCGGTAATCAGTAATCCCACACCGGCCACTCTTTAAGAGTGGCCTTTTTTTATGATGGCGGTTACTGTTCTCCCTGTCTGCTGCCTGCAAGGGATTAACATGTATCACGACGTCAGTCATCTTCTCTCACGCCTGATTAACGGCCCCACGCCGCTGCGCCAGGTGTATTTTGCCAGCACCAATAGCTCAACGCCGGAACTGGCGTATCAGGTCGATTTCCCCCGGCTGGAGATTGTGCTGGAAGGTGAGTTCACCGATAACGGCGTTGCAGGCGCACCCGCGACGTTACTGCCTTGCGATGTGCTGTTCGTTCCAGCTGGCGGCTGGAACTTTCCCCAGTGGCGCACACCAGTGACCACACTCAGCATCCTGTTCGGTAAACAGCAATTGGGTTTCAGCATCGTCCAGTGGGACGGTAAGCAATATCAAAATGTTAACCGCCAGCACGTCGCGCGGCGTGGGCCACGCATTGGCTCTTTCCTGCTGCAAACGCTCAATGAAATGCAGATGCAACCACAGGAGCAGCAAACCGCCAGGTTAATCGTCGCGAGTTTACTCAGCCACTGCCGCGATCTGCTCGGCAGCCAGATCCAGACCGCGTCACGCAGTCAGGCGCTGTTCGAAGCCATTCGCGACTATATTGATGAACGCTACGCTTCGCCGCTCACCCGAGAGTCCGTCGCGCAGGCGTTTTACATTTCTCCCAATTACCTCTCCCATCTGTTTCAAAAAACGGGCGCCATCGGGTTTAACGAATACCTGAACCACACACGTCTGGAACACGCGAAAACGTTACTGAAAGGTTATGAGCTGAAGATTAAAGAAGTGGCGCACACCTGCGGGTTTGTTGACAGCAACTACTTCTGCCGCCTGTTTCGTAAAAATACCGAACGCTCGCCGTCAGAATATCGTCGGCAATATCATAGCCAGTTGACGGAGATAAAAGCTAATCCAGAGTAAGATGCGTGTGCTGTGGCGCTGAAAGCAATTTTCGCACAGCGCTCATCACCCGCTGCGGCTCACGCAGAAATGCGCTAATGCCCGACTGGACGTATCGGCTCTGCGTAAAACGCTCTGCTCCTGCCAGTTCTATATCGGTAATGAGCAACACCACATCAGCGCGGTTAATATCCTCCTCCGTCAGACGGTTTTCGGTACCCAACGCCCCCTGAGTTTCAATCTTGATGCCCCATTTTTCCTGCTGGCAGAGTTTCTCCAGCCGTTCAGCGGCCATATAAGTATGGGCCACGCCGCTTACGCACGCGGTGACAGCAACCAGATATCGTACAGGTGCGATGGTCATACTATCCTCCTACTGTTACCTGAAATCCGGCGTATTCTGCCATCTTACGCATGGTGTCTACCTCTTGAGCCGACGGGACGGGCACATCTTTCATCGGCCAGGGCAATCCGAGCAGGTTGTATTTCGGTTCGCCATATTGATGAAACGGTAGCAGGTGTACCTGCTTTATGCCTAATGATGACAACAGCATCAACGCATGCTGCGTATTATCGGCATTCATCGTAAAACCCGGAACCAGCGGCAGGCGGGGTATGACATTAACCCCTTCCTCCACCAATAGCCGTAAATTCGCCAGCACGCGCGGCAGGTTCATGTTAATGGTCTCACGAGCCAAACTTACATCCATAATTTTAAGGTCGAACAGTACTTCATCACACTCTTTTGCCAGCGATAACAAACGACTGCCCGGCGCATCGCCAGCCGTTTCAATTGCGCAGCGCACATCCCAGCGCCGCAGACGTTGCAGGAATCGTACGGCAAAAGGCGCTTGCATCAGCACTTCACCGCCAGAAAGCGTCACTCCTCCGCCAGAGGCGCGAAAGAAAATATCATCTTTCATCACTTCACGTTCCAGCTCGTCCAGCGTGATATCACGACCGATACGTTCAAACGCACCGGAAGGACACTCGTCAGCATCACGCAGACAGGGTGTGCAGTGCAGACATTTACTCTCCCGTCGCACCGTTTCTATGCGTGGGGAGAGTGATTCAGGGTTAGCGCACCACGGGCAGGTATGCGGGCAGCCTTTAAAAAAGACGACCGTACGAATACCCTGCCCATCATTCAGCGAGTAACGCTGAATATTGAATATACGCGCGACATCCTCGCCATATGGGTGAATAACCTCACAGTTGATGCGCGGTGCGGCGAATGATGTCATCCTGGATCTCCTTCGACAGCTCGACAAAAAAGGCGCTGTATCCCGCCACGCGCACCACCAGCCCGGCGAAATCCTGCGGGCGCTGCTGCGCTTCGCGCAATGTGTCGGCATTCACCACGTTAAACTGGATGTGCTGGAGCTTGAGCTGGGTAAATGCTCGCAGAAAATCCGCCAGCTTGCGTAAACCGGCCTCACCTTCCAGTGTGGCTGGCGTAAACTTCACGTTCAGCAACGTCCCATTGGAAAGCAGCGTGTTATCCAGCTTGCTGACCGATTTCAAGACCGCCGTCGGCCCTTGCATATCCTGCCCCAGCATCGGCGACAGGCCCCCGTCCGCCAGTTGTTCCCCGGCGAAGCGGCCGTCCGGTGTCGCCCCAACGACCGAACCCAACGGCACGTGCGCAGAGACGGTATACGAACCCGGCGTAAATTGCCCGCCGCGTGGATTCTGGTATTTCTCTACCTCTTTACAGTAATGACGCAGCAGTTCGGCGCTGATGTTATCTACATCATCAATATCATTGCCGTATTTCTCGAATCGGTTAATCAGCCTGGCGCGAATTTTCTCGCCTTCCGGGGTAGCAAAGTTGTCTTTTAGCACCGACAGAAGCTCGTCAAAAGATAAGCGCTGTTGTTCAAATACCACCCCATTGAGCGCATGCAGCGAATCGCTCAGGTTCGCAATGCCGATCCCCTGTACGCCGGAGAAGTTATAGCGTGCACCACCGTCGGTAATATCACACCCTTTATCCAGACAATCGCTAATAAACGAGGAGAGCAGCGGCACCGGCGCCCAGTCGCGATGACCGATATCGCAGATATTACTGCCCTCAACCATCAGCGTGATGTAGTGGCTGATTTTGGCACGAATATGCGTCAGGAGGTCTTCGTAAGTCAGCGTGCGGTTGCCTTCATTCTCATGCAGACAGATTTCCATTACTTTCAGTAGATTAAACATGGCGATATCGTGCAAACCGTATGTTCTGCCTGGAATAGACAGCTCGACACAACCAACTACCGCGTAGTCCCGCGCATCCTCCAGCGAGACACCACGGTTAAGAAACGCGGGCACCACCACTTCATCATTAAAGATTTGCGGGATACCGGTCCCGAGGCGAATTGTCTGTGCAGTTTTCATCAGGAACGGCGTATCGATCAACGCGTTCGTGCGCACACCGAGGTTTGGTTGCGGCAGTTGCACGCTCTGATACGCATCAAGGCAGAGGAACGACAGTACGTTTACCGCACTACGACCATTCTCCATCAATCCCCCGAGCAGTGCGGTGTAGCCCGTTGGGAAACCAGCGAAATAGCGCGCACTGCTGGTGGATCGCAGCAGCACAATGTCATTACATTTCACCCACAGTGATTCGAGGATCTCTTGTAAGAATGCCGGGTCTTCCCCCTGCGTCAGCGAGGCCTGATAAAACGGCAGCATATACTGGTCGAAGCGTCCCAGCGAGAGCGAACTGGCGTTGGATTCATATTGCAGAATAATGTTCATGTACCAGAACAGCTGACATGCCTGCCAGAAGGTTTGCGGCTTGTGCTGGGCGTTATGCCGGGAGTTTTCAGCAATCTTCAGTAATTCCTGGCGCCGACGCGCATCCAGGCAGCTTCCCGCCATCTTCTCTGCCAACATCGCGTAACGCAGAATATGGTTTTGCGAAGCCTCAAGCAGCAGCAGCGCAGCCTGATAAAAGTGATTATCCGGCTGCTGCAGACAATGCGCCCGCATCTGCGCTACCAGCTCGTCAAGCCCGTGATTCAACAGGCGTGGATAATCAATAATGATATGTCCCTGACCTTTGTCAGTCTGGTTAATGCTAAAAATCTGTGTACTGACGGCGGCTTTTACCTCATCGGTCATCTGACCGTTGATGAAATCTTTCATCGACCGCGTTTCCCAGTACGGATACAGCACATCGCGATAGAGATGCTTATCCTCTTCGCTGATGTCAAAACGGTCCTGCGGACGGGTTGGAAACTGCTCCAGCTCTTTAAGTAACCAGTAAGGATCCATTTCCGGCGACATAATGCCCGCACGCGGTTTAACGGTACGGTTCCCGGCAATCAGTTCCTCATCACGAATCGAAATCTCAACGTGCTCAAGAATATATGTGGTGGCTTTCGCCCGACGCAGAATTACCGGCTCTCCCTCCGTCTGCTGGTGACTGGCTGTGTATAGCAGCGCGCGCTCAAGCGAAATTTCACGGTTGTTCTGAAACAGAGCGTTTTTTAAACGTTGGATACGGTTAGTCATGAGGAACTCCTGCGGGAATAGTTGCCTGATGGCGCTACGCTTATCAGGCCTACGCATCTGTAGGCCGGATAAGACGAAGCCGCCATCCGGCAAACAAACGGTTAAGCGGTTTGCGCCAGATGCGCGCCAATCTTGTTCATGATGGCGTCGGCACGTTTCACTGCATCGCTGATGTTGACGCGAACGATAGTTTTGCCCGCAAAGCGCTCTTCAAACTTGATACCAATATCCTTGGTCAGAATGACCATGTCGGCTTCCGCCACATCCGCCGCGGTAAGTTCGTTTTCCAGACCGATCGACCCCTGAGTCTCAACCTTTACTTGCCAACCTTTGGCTTTAGCGGCGCTTTCCAGCGCTTCGGCTGCCATATAGGTGTGGGCAACGCCAGAAGGACATGCGGTTACTGCGATAATCTTGGTCATGACTCATTCCTCACTTAATTCATTTCAAAATCTAAATCCAGGTCGTCTTCTTTCTGGTCGACCTGAGACACTTTTTTCCGCGCCAGACTTTTCAGTATGTTAACGCACACTGCGGTCACTACAGCGCCAACGGCAACCGCCGCGATATAACCCAGTTTTCCTTCCACAACGGGTAGAACAATCAGCCCGCCCCAGCCGGCATAACACTGCGCGCCAAACAGGGCGGCGGTTACCGTGCCACAGGCGGAACCAACCATAATTGATGGGATAACGCGCAGCGGATCGGCCGCAGCAAACGGAATTGCGCCTTCAGTTACGCCAACGCAGCCCATTACCAGCGCAGCTTTACCGGCTTCGCGTTCTTCAGAAGAGAAATTCTTACGACCAATCAGCGTCGCCAAACCTAAACCCAGCGGCGGCACGCAGATCCCTACCGCCGCAATTGCCACTACGGTATAAACCCCCTGCGCCACACAAATCAGCATGAAGGCGTAGGCAACTTTGTTAATCGGTCCTCCCATATCGAAGGCCAACATCAGTCCCATGATTACCGCCAGCAGTACGATACTGCCCTGCTGCATACCCTGCAGCCACTCGGTCAGGCTAGTGGTTAACGCGCCGACGGGTTCACCCAGCCCCCACATCATGATGCCTGCGGTGATAAAAGTGCCGACGATCGGAATAACGAAAATAGGCATTACCGAGCGCAACACCTTATGTACGGGGATCTTCTTCAGATAATGGACGACGATACCGCCAATGATCCCGGCAATTAATGCGCCGAAAAAACCTGCGCCGAAGCTGTTTCCCACCCATGCACCAATCGCACAAGGGGCCAGAGCAGAACGTTCAGCAATGGAATAACCAATGTAAGCGGCAAGGAATGGCACCATCAGCGTCAACCCAGCGACGCCAATATCAAACAGCTTTTTGAGATTAGGATCGGTCGCAGCATCCGGTACCGCACCCTTGCCATACAGCATGACGGAGACAGCAAGCAAAATACCGCCCGCTACGACGAAGGGGATCATATGCGAAACACCGGTCATCAGGTGCTGACGGGTATTTTTCAGGATTTGTACCAACTCTTTCATAAGTCGCTCCCGGGCTGCCTAAAGCCCATATCCATAAACTTGTTGCGGAAAACAATAGGCAATCCGACGCGACGCAAACAGTGGATAAAAAGGCCATTTGCTGGACTTTTGTAATGTCAGTACAAAAATGCGATCCGCCTCATAACTTGCAGACTCTCGGAATTTATAAGGGACATGCTGACTTGTGAGGGATATCTCACTTTGATGGTTACATTACATTTATCCAGTTTTTGGCAGATTTGTCACATGGCAGGCTCAGGCGTTGCCCTTTTATCCTGTAGCGAGAAATCGTTATGGGAGATGAGGCTATGGCCCTGATTGTGGAATTTACCTGTGAGCTGCCCAATGGCGTACATGCGCGTCCGGCAAGCCACATAGAAACGCAGTGCAACACATTTACCTCGCACATTGAATGGCATAACCTGCGTACCGAACGTAAGGGCAACGCCAAGAGTGCGCTGTCGCTGATTGGCACCGATACTCTGGTGGGAGATAGCTGTCAGTTGCTGATTTCTGGTACAGATGAACAGGCAGCCCACCAGCATTTGAGCCAATGGTTACGTAATGAGTTTCCGCACTGTGATGCACCGTTAGCGGAAGCCAAAAACAACGAACTGGAGCCACTTCCGGCATCCCTCACCAATCTCAATCCCCAGCTTTTCCGCGCTCGTACTGTCTGCAGCGGCAGTTCGGGAGGCGTTCTGAACTTGCTCTCTTCGCTGGATCTCAACGCGCTTAACAATCTCCCGTCCGCTAAAGATATTGAAACCGAGCAGGCGGCACTGGATAACGGTTTAACGCTGCTGGTGAAGAATATTGAATTTCGGTTACTCGATAGTGACGGCGCGACCAGTGCGATTCTGGAAGCACACCGCTCGCTGGCAAGCGACCTCTCACTGCGTCAGCACCTGCTCGCCGGCGTATCACGCGGGTTAAGCTGCGCCCAGGCGATTATCGAAAGTGCCAGACATTTTTGTGATGAATTCGCCCGTTCCAGTAGCAGCTATTTACAGGAACGCGCGCTGGATGTACGCGATGTCTGCTTCCAGCTTCTGCAGCAAATTTATGGGGAGCAGCGTTTCCCTGCGCCTGGAAAATTAACCCAGCCTACGGTCTGTATGGCGGATGAGCTAACACCGAGCCAGTTCCTTGAACTCGACAAAACACTGCTGAAAGGCCTGCTGTTAAAAAGCGGCGGCACCACTTCACACACGGTGATTCTCGCCCGATCATTTAACATCCCTACGTTGGTTGGCGTGGATATTGAATCTTTGATGCCATGGCTGCAGCAAACGATTTATATCGATGGTAACGCAGGAGCGGTCGTCGTTGCCCCTGAGGAATCCGTGGTGCGTTACTATCAGCAGGAAGCCCGTATTCAGGATGCCCTTCGAGAACAGCAACGTATCTGGCTGACCCAGGAGGCGCGTACGGCTGATGGCATCCGCATGGAAGTGGCCGCCAACATCGCCCATTCCGTGGAAGCGCAGGCAGCTTTTGGCAACGGCGCGGAAGCAGTTGGCCTGTTCCGTACGGAAATGCTGTATATGGATCGTACCAGCGCCCCGGATGAGAACGAGCTATACAACATTTTCTGCCAGGCGCTGGAGCCTGCACAGGGACGCAGCATTATTGTGCGCACCATGGATATCGGCGGTGATAAACCCGTTGATTACCTGAATATTCCTGCCGAAGCCAACCCGTTTCTCGGCTATCGCGCGGTGCGTATCTATGAAGAATACGCTGCATTGTTTACCACCCAGTTGCGCTCGATCCTGCGCGCATCAGCACACGGTAACCTGAAAATCATGATCCCAATGATCTCCTCTATGGAAGAGATCCTATGGGTCAAAGAGAAGCTGGCTGAAGCCAAACAGCAGTTGCGCAGTGAACACATCCCATTTGATGAGAAGATCCAGCTCGGTATTATGCTGGAGGTTCCGTCGGTGATGTTCATCATCGATCAATGCTGTGAAGAAATTGATTTCTTTAGTATTGGCAGCAATGACCTGACGCAATATCTGCTGGCGGTCGACCGCGACAACGCCAAAGTTACCCGCCACTACAACAGCCTGAACCCTGCCTTCCTGCGCGCACTGGATTACGCCGTGCAGGCGGTACATCGTCAGGGAAAATGGATTGGCCTGTGCGGCGAACTGGGCGCCAAAGGTTCGGTCCTGCCGCTGCTGGTGGGACTGGGTCTGGACGAGATCAGCATGAGCGCCCCCGCCATTCCCGCCGCTAAAGCACGAATGGCGCAGCTCGACAGCCGCGCCTGCCGTCAGTTGCTGAACCAAGCAATGGCCTGTCGAACTTCGCTGGAGGTAGAACATCTGCTGGCCCAGTTCCGCATGACCCAACAGGATACACCTCTGGTTACCGCCGAGTGCATCACGCTGGATAGCGACTGGCGTAGTAAAGAGGAGGTCATCAAAGGGATGACTGACAATCTGTTGTTGGCAGGCCGCTGCCGCTATCCACGTAAACTGGAGGCCGATCTGTGGGCACGCGAAGCGGTCTTTTCTACTGGATTAGGTTTTAGCTTCGCCATTCCGCACAGCAAGTCCGAACATATTGAGCAATCCACCATCAGCGTAGCGCGCCTGCAAGCGCCGGTACGTTGGGGTGATGATGATGCGCAGTTCATCATTATGCTGACGCTCAACAAACACGCCGCTGGCGACCAACATATGCGTATTTTCTCGCGTCTGGCACGTCGCATTATGCATGAAGAATTCCGTAACGCGCTGGTTAATGCCGCCTCTTCCGACGCTATCGCTAGCCTGCTGCAACATGAACTTGAACTTTAAAGAGGGTGTTTTTGTATGGAACTGTACCTTGATACCGCCAACGTCGCGGAAGTCGAACGTCTGGCACGCATCTTCCCTATTGCTGGGGTCACCACCAACCCAAGCATTGTGGCGGCAAGCAAAGAATCCATCTGGGATGTGCTGCCGCGCCTGCAAAACGCCATTGGCGAAGAGGGCATTCTGTTTGCTCAAACCATGAGCCGCGACGCGCAGGGCATGGTGGAGGAAGCCAAACGCCTGAGCAACGCGGTCCCCGGGCTGGTGGTAAAAATCCCGGTGACCTCCGAAGGTCTGGCCGCGATCAAAATGCTGAAAAAAGAGGGTATCACCACGCTGGGAACCGCCGTATACAGTGCTTCTCAGGGGCTGCTGGCTGCGTTGGCGGGGGCTAAATATATCGCACCTTACATTAACCGTATTGACGCACAGGGCGGCGACGGAATTCGCACGGTACAAGAGCTGCAAACGTTACTGGAACTGCATGCGCCAAACAGCATGGTATTGGCCGCCAGCTTTAAAACCCCGCGTCAGGCGCTGGATTGCTTACTGGCAGGATGCGAAGCAATCACCCTGCCATTAGATGTAGCGCAACAAATGCTCAATACTCCTGCGGTAGAGTCAGCAATAGAGAAGTTTGAGCAGGACTGGAACAACGCATTTGGTCACATCAACCTGTGAGGGAAATAAAGTATGGATCGCATTATTCAATCACCTGGTAAGTACATCCAGGGTGCTGATGTTATTACCCGTCTTGGCAGCTACCTCAAACCACTGGCAGAGCGCTGGCTGGTCGTTGGGGACAAGTTTGTCTTAGGCTTTGCCCAGAGCGCGCTGGAAAAAAGCTTCCAGGATGCCGGACTGGCGCTGGAAATTGCACCGTTTGGCGGCGAGTGTTCACAAAACGAGATCGATCGTCTGCGCGGCGTGGCGGAGAAAGCGCAGTGTGGCGCCGTACTTGGTATTGGCGGCGGTAAAACGCTGGATACCGCCAAAGCGCTGGCGCACTTTATGGGCGTGCCTGTCGCCATTGCGCCAACTATTGCCTCCACCGATGCGCCATGCAGCGCGCTGTCCGTCATTTACACCGATGCGGGTGAATTCGATCGCTATCTGCTGCTGCCGAACAACCCGGACAGGGTGATTGTTGATACCAAAATTGTCGCAGGCGCACCGGCGCGTCTGTTAGCCGCAGGTATTGGCGATGCGCTGGCGACCTGGTTCGAAGCGCGTGCCTGTTCACGCAGCGGCGCAACCACCATGGCTGGCGGCCAGTGTACCCAGGCGGCGCTGGCGCTGGCTGAACTGTGCTTTAATACGCTGATCGAAGAAGGTGAAAAAGCGATGCTGGCAGCCGAGCAGCACGTGGTAACGCCTGCGCTGGAGCGCGTTATTGAAGCCAATACCTATCTGAGCGGTGTCGGTTTCGAAAGCGGTGGTCTGGCAGCGGCTCACGCCATTCATAACGGTCTGACGGCAATCCCGGATGCGCATCATTACTACCACGGCGAGAAAGTGGCTTTCGGTACGCTGACGCAGCTGGTGCTGGAAAACGCGCCGGTCGATGAAATTGAAACCGTGGCGGCGCTGTGTCATTCCGTTGGACTGCCAATTACGCTGGCGCAACTGGACATCAAACAGGATATCCCGGCGAAAATGCGCATTGTGGCAGAGGCGGCCTGTGCTGAGGGCGAAACCATCCACAACATGCCTGGCGGCGCAACCCCGGACCAGGTGTATGCCGCCCTGCTGGTGGCTGATCAGTACGGTCAACGTTACCTGCAAGAGTGGGAATAAGCTGCAAATAGAAAATCCCCGCAAAGGCGGGGATTTTTTTATTCATGCCATACCGGACCCGCGCAAGCGACATCCGGCATGGTCTGTTACAGCAGGTCGAAACGATCCAGGTTCATCACTTTTACCCATGCGGCAACGAAATCTCTCACGAACTTCTCGTGGGCATCGCTGCAGGCATAAACTTCAGCCACTGCGCGCAGTACAGAGTTAGAACCAAACACCAGATCGGCGCGGGTTGCGGTGTATTTTACTTCACCGCTCAGACGGTCACGACCTTCAAACAGCTCTTGTGACTCATCAACCGCCTTCCACTCATGACGCATATCCAGCAAATTGACGAAGAAGTCAGTGCTGAGTATGCCTGGACGATCGGTAAAGACACCGTGCTGGCTGCCATCGAAGTTGGTGCCCAGTACGCGCATACCACCCACCAGCACGGTCATTTCCGGTGCGGTTAGCGTCAGTTGCTGCGCTTTATCGATCAGCAGCGACTCGGTGGTCGACACGTCAGGACGAGCGCGGTAGTTACGGAAACCATCGGCAATCGGCTCGAGCAGTTCGAACATCTCAATATCCGTTTGATCCTGACGCGCATCCACGCGGCCCGGCGCAAAAGGTACCTTGATGCTGACACCGGCAGCGCTAGCCGCTTGCTCTATACCAACAACCCCGGCCAGCACGATAATATCGGCTAACGAAGCGGTATGGGCAGACTTATAAATACCTTCCAGCACAGGCAGAACGCGTGCCGCGGTGGCATTCACATCCCAGCCGCGCTGTGGATCCAGCGCCAGACGTGCGCCGTTAGCGCCGCCACGTTTATCCCCACCGCGGAAAGTCGATGCCGAAGCCCACGCCACCGATACCAGTTCGCCCACGGACAACCCGGAATCAGCGATGGTCGCCTTCAGTTTCAGGATATCTTCTTCACTTGGGTTGAAGAACGCATGCGGCAGCGGGTCTTGCCAAATCAGATCTTCTTTTGGCACTTCCGGTCCGATGTAACGCGCTTTTGGCCCCATATCACGGTGCGTCAGTTTAAACCACGCACGGGCAAACGCTTCGTTAAACGCCTGCGGATCGTTCAGGAAACGTCGGGAGATCTTTTCGAACTCAGGATCGAAACGCAGCGTCAGGTCGGTAACCAACATTGTCGGCTTACGTTTTTTCGACGGATCAAACGGATCGGGAATAATTTCTGGCGCGTCAACCGCTTCAAACTGAATCGCACCTGCTGGGCTGCGAGTTTGCACCCACTCGTATTTGAACAGGTTCTCGAAGAAATAGTTGCTCCATTGGGTAGGCGTCTGCGTCCACACAACCTCCAGACCGGAAGTAATTGCGTCTGCGCCCGCGCCGCTACCATAGCTGCTGGCCCAGCCCAGGCCCTGAGCTTCAATCGGCGCGGATTCTGGGTCGGCCCCAACGTGCGATGCCGGTGCTGCGCCGTGGGTTTTGCCCAACGTATGGCCGCCGCCAATCAGCGCCACGGTTTCTTCGTCGTTCATCCCCATGTTACCGAAGGTCGCGCGAATAGCCGCTGCCGCAGAAAGCGGTTCGCCGCTATGGTCCGGCCCTTCCGGGTTCACATAGATAAGGCCCATTTCGGTTGCGCCCAACGGCGCTTTTGCCAGCTCTTCCGGATGACGGTGGGTCAGCCAGGCTTTTTCATCACCCCAGTTTACATCGAGGTCCGGTTCCCAGACATCTTCACGACCGGCGCCAAAGCCGAAGGTGCGAAAACCTGAGTTTTCCAGCGCCACGTTACCCGCGAGGATAAACAGGTCGGCCCAGGAAATTTTCTGACCATATTTCTGCTTGATTGGCCACAGCAGACGACGCGCTTTATCCAGGCTGACGTTGTCTGGCCAGGAGTTCAGTGGTGCAAAACGCTGCTGTCCGCGACCCGCGCCACCGCGTCCATCGATGGAGCGATAGGTCCCAGCACCATGCCATGCCATGCGGATAAACAAACCGGCATAAGAACCCCAGTCAGCAGGCCACCACGGTTGAGATTCGGACAGAAGGGCTCTGAGATCCCCTTTCAGGGCAGAGTAATCAAGTTTGCTAAATTCTTTGCGGTAGTCGAAGTCCTCACCCAGCGGGTTCGAACGATTGGAATGTTGGTTTAAAAGATCAACGCGGAGTTGATTAGGCCACCAGTCGCGGTTATTTCTTCCTGCACCCGCGCTGTGATCCGGCCCGCCCTGATGGAAAGGACACTTACCGGCAGTTGATGCGTTCTGGCTATCGTCGGACATGCTCATCTATATGCTCCCTTTACAGTGTTCTGACTACGATATACACCACCAGAGATAAGATATAGTCGAAAAAACCCACAGATTCGATAGCTAATTCCTTTTATATTTAAAGTTACAGAGATGTAGATCAAAGTGATCAACAAAAAACCCTCCGAAGAGGGCTGACGTACTGATTATGCTGGTCTTACTCCCAGCGTGTGACAAATTGCGTAGCTCATTTCAGCGCGATTAAGGGTATAGAAATGAAAATCTTTCACCCCTTCGCGACTGAGAATTTTCACCATGTCCATGGCGATGTTTGCCCCCACCAGCTTGCGGGTTTCCGCATCGTCATCAAGGCCATCAAACATGGTCGACATCCACGCCGGAATGCGGACGTTGGTCATGTCGGCAAATTTTTTCGCCTGTTTAAAGTTAGATACCGGCAGGATACCCGGAATAATTTCCACATCGATTCCCGCAGACACGCAGCGATCGCGAAAACGCAGATAGCTTTCTACATCGAAGAAAAATTGGGTGATCGCGCGGTTCGCACCGGCATCAACCTTACGCTTCAGGTTCAGCAGATCGGCCTGAGCGCTCTTCGCTTCCGGGTGCACTTCCGGGTAAGCCGCAACGGAGATATCAAAGTCCGCAACCTCTTTCAGCAAAGTCACCAGGTCAGAGGCATACATATCTGGTTTACCGCTTCCAGGCGGCAGGTCACCGCGCAGGGCAACAATATGACGAATACCGTTATTCCAGTAGTCCTGAGCAATGGTGCGCAGCTCATCGCGGGTCGCATCAATACAGGTCAGGTGCGGAGCCGCTTCAAGACCCGTGCGATCCTTAATACCTTTAATAATGCTGTGCGTACGATCGCGTTCACCAGAGTTTGCACCGTAAGTGACTGAAACAAACTTCGGCTTCAGGCTGCTCAGGCGATCGATGGAGTTCCACAGGGTTTGCTCCATTTCACTGGTGCGCGGCGGGAAAAACTCAAACGAAACGTTAATCTGACCCTGTACTTCCGCCAGGCTCTGATTCAGGGCTTCCCGCTGGTTGGCGTGAAAAAAGCTCATACCTTACCTCATCAATCTTTTGTCGTTATATGTTGTGTTGTGAACTGCTATACGTTTAGACGTCTAGATGTAAAAATGACGGAAAAGCACGCTGGCGTCAACACAAAAATCATCGTTAAAGGTGAGGAATACTCAGCCAATGTGAAAAAAATTCACATCAGCCTGAAATGATGAGGGATTGCGTCACGACCGTCTGCAGCCATCCTAATTTTGTTACGTTCTCAGGCAGCATCAGCAACCCCATGCTAATACGCAATTCTGTATCGGTAAGCGGAAGGAAGATCACGCCCTGACGCTGGATCGCGCAAAAGGAGGCTGGAATCAGGCTCAGACCGTCACCCTGCGCGATCCGCGCCAGCAATACGTCATGTTCAAGTGGCTCTTCAATACAGGCAGGCAAGTAACCCGCACGACGAAAAATATGTCGGGTGTAATCAAAGAAGGCAGGGTTACGTTCGCGTTTGAACCAGAACAGCGGTCGGTGGCTCAGCGCGGTTAATGAGAGTGACGACAGCGCCGCCTCTGGCCAGAGCGCGGGTAAAGCGGCGATCATCGATTCTTGCCAGCCAAGCGGCGTGACGCTAAGCCCCGAAGTTTCAAGCGGTAGTGCCACCAGCGCGGCATCCAGTTTTCCCCGCCGCACCTGGCGGGCCAGTTCCGGCGAACTATGCCGGACAATATGTAGCTTCTGTACGCGCATATTAAGCTGCGACTCAAGCGCCGCAAAAACGCCCTGCTCAAACGCCGTACTTAGTCCTAAGCGCAGAGATTGCTCCCCCGTTTTCGCTAACTGACTCAGCGTCGCCCAGGTTTTATCCTGTAGCGCCAATAGCGGGCGTACGATTTCAAGTACGCGCTGCCCGTCCTCCGTCAGCGTAAGCCCCCGGGTATGGCGGACAAAAAGCGTCACCCCCAGGCGTTCTTCAAGCTGGCGAATGTGGCGACTCAGCGGCGGCTGCGACATAAACAAGCGCTGCGCCGCCCGGCTCATATTGTTCTCTTCCGCTATTACGGAAAAGTAACGCAGCAGGCGAATATCCAGAGAGTGCAAAGACGATATTGTCATACCGAAAAGGTATCACGGAAACGGTATTATCCCAATCATTCCGCACGCTCTATCCTCACGCCACAGACCACACGAAAGAGGAAGAAATGATGCCTTCAGAACGCTTTATTACCGGTCAGGAGATGTTGCAAAAAGTGGATGGAAAAGGCGGCGATGCGGTCGTCGAAAGTCTGCAGGATATTGCGCCAGACTTCGCCCAGTACCTGATTGAATTTCCTTTTGGCGACATCTATTCAAGGCCGGGGCTGGATTTACGCAGTAGAGAAATCGCTACCGTCGCGGCATTAACGGCTCTGGGCAACGCTGCACCGCAGTTGAAAGTGCATATTGGCGCCGCATTACACGTGGGTTTAACGCAGGATGAGATCGTTGAAGTGATAATGCAGATGGCCGTCTATGCTGGCTTCCCTGCGGCACTCAACGGTTTGTTTGCTGCAAAAGAGGTGTTTGCCTCCTACAGAGGTTAAAACAAAGGCCAGCGGAATATCTGCTGGCCTGACCTCACTACGGTTTCACATCTTCCACACGCATGCCTTTGAGTTGCTCATCCGTCAGCGTATTTCCCGCTTTGAAATAATCAACGACCGCATTAGAGACATAGTAACCGCCGGATGTGTTACGCGCTTTACCTTCAGTAAATGTCGTGAAACCATCACCACCGTCCGCCAGGAAGCTATTGGTGGCAATGTGATAAATCGTGGCATCCTCAATCGGTTTGCCGTTTAACGTCAATACGCTAACCCGCTGACCAACCGGTTTACTGCTGTCATACTTCATCTCCAGCCCTTTGGACACCTGCAATACACCGTTGCTTAAACCCGCGCCGTGCTCCATCAGGTTACGTAACTGCTTCCCGGTGAGATCCATGGTTGCCAGCTCATTCGGGAACGGGAAGGTGCTAATGACTGCGCCCATGGAGATGGCTCCTGAAGGGATTTCATTCCGAATGCCGCCCGAGTTCGTAAGCGCTAACTGGGTATCTTTACCCGCCTCAGCCAGCAACGCATCTGCCGCCAGATTTCCCAGCGAAGAAGATTCACCGTAAGCACGCGTCAGCTCAACCGGCGAGTTGGCAACCGTCTGCTGCACCACTTTATCGAGCTTTTTATTCCAGCCATCAATGACCTGTTTCGTCTGCGGGTCTGGCTGCCATTCATCAGCAAAAATGGTCTTCAGCTCGAAGTTCTTCACGGTAAATTGATGCGGTTTTTGCTGGTAATCCAGCACCAGTTTACCCACATCAATGCCGCCGCTGTCGGTAGACAGAATCAGGGTGTTACCTACTTTAATCGGCTCCGGCGTGCCCACATGCGCATGACCGGTGATCAGGATGTCCAGCCCCTGCACCTGGCCTGCGGTCTGGATGTCTTTATCCAGCGCACGGCGTACATCGGTGCCCCCCATACTGGACTGACGCGCTGGCGTGCCTTCATGGATCAGCGCCACGGTGAGATCGACTTTGCCTTTCAGCTCATCGATATAGCGTTGCAACCACTTCACTTCATCCCGCGCCTCAATCCCGACACGTGTCGCAGCGGAAACCGTATCATCAAAAGCAAACACGCCGTGCAGACCGATCACGCCAATCTTCACGCCATCTTTTTCAATAATGGTGTAAGGCTTATCCCAGAACATTTTGCTGCTGTTCTGGTAAAAGATGTTGCCCTGCACGATCGGAAACTTCGCCTGGCTCAGCTGCAGCAGCGTATTGTCCCAACCGTGATCGAATTCATGATTACCCATGGTGACAGCGTCAAAATTCATGGTGTTCATGATATCGATAATCGCCTTCCCCTTAGTCAGGCTGCTGATATATGGCCCGGTAAAATAGTCGCCAGCATCCAAAAACCAGGTGGCGCTATTTTTCGCTTTCTCCTGTTTTACCATTGTCGTGATATTGGCCCAACCGCCAATATCACGTGTGCCATTGGCAATCCAAGGCACTTTATAAGGTTCGACATGGGCATGAAGATCGTTGGTATAAATAATCGTGACATCTTTGGCACTCGCCCAGAGCGGCAAAGAGACCAGAACACCGACAGCAAGCATTTTTAACTTCATAATCAATCCCTTTCAGTCATATAAAGAATCGCTACGTTACGTTCTGAAAGGTTTTTTTATGTGAGAAGACTCACATCCATCGGTGATAGTTGCGGGCCAAAACCAACGACTATTAAAAATCGTTGGTAACAGGATGACATCACTGTTCACTATCAATTGCTGAAGGGCATGTGGGAGCTTTTCCCCACTGTTTAACGATGAACAATTGCGCAACTGGTTATCGATATTTTTGGCAACAAGGCAACACGCGTAAAATGGTGTACCTGTTAACAGAGGGGGGATTAATACAACATCCAGTCAATACCAAATGGCGAAGCTTACACATCTTACCGGCCTACATTACACACGAACCGTAGGCCGGATAAGCGCAGCGCCACCCGGCAACAAAAACTACAGCAGCTGCGCCAGACGGTTGATGTCTGACTGAATAGCTCCGGCGGTGACGTCACGACCTGCGCCCGGTCCACGGATCACCAGCGGGTTATCGCGATACCAGCGGCTTTCAATAGCAAAAACGTTATCGCACGGCAGCAGCGCCGCCAGCGGGTGTTCAGGACGTACCGCTTCTACGCCAACGCGTGCTTTACCGTTAGCATCAAAACGCGCCACATAGCGCAGCACCAGCCCCATTTCACGCGCCGCTTCCAGGCGTTGCACCATTTGCTCGTTCAGCTCATCGCCATTTTCAAAGAAATGGTCAATAGAGCCTTCTTCACAATGCGCAGGCACCAGCGACTCTACGCGTACCTGATCCGGTTCGATGTCGTAACCCGCTTCACGCGCCAGAATCACCAGCTTACGCATCACATCTTTGCCGGAAAGATCCACGCGCGGGTCAGGTTCAGTCAGACCCTGTTGCCACGCCTGATCCACCAGATCGGTGAACGGGACCGTGCCATCAAATTGCAGGAACAACCACGACAACGTGCCGGAGAAGATCCCGCTGATCGACAGAATGGTATCCCCGCTATCAATCAGATCGCGTACGGTATGATTGATCGGCAAGCCCGCGCCTACGGTAGCGTTATACAGCCAGTGGCGACCGGTCTTTTCAAAGGCGTCATGGATCTGACGGTAATTATTACTGTTGCTCGCCCCTGCCAGTTTATTGGCGCTGATGACGTGGAAGCCATGGCTGGCGAAATCCAGATACTGATCCGCTAACTGCTCGCTGGCTGTAACGTCCAGCACCACTAAATCATCATACGGGTGGGCGCGCATCCACAGGAACAACGACTCTTCATCCTGTTCTACCGCCTCGTCATCAAAGAAGGCCAACGCGCGACTGGTATCCAGCCCTTCGTAATTCAGCAGGCTACGACGGCTATCAACCACACCCGCCAGTACGAATTCTAATCCGGTACGCGCCGAGAGCGTGCTCTGCTCACGAGCAAACAGCTCCAGCCAGCGCGAGCCAATGTTGCCTTTGCCGAACAGCACCAGACCAATGCGTTTTTCCGCGCGGAAGATAGACTGATGCAGACCCTGAATCAGGCTCTCCGTCGGGCCGGTGCGCAGTACCGCGACCAGGCTGATGCCCTCTTCCGACTGCCAGGTGAATTCGACCGGCTGACCTTTCAACTGTTGCCAGAAACGATGGCAGTGCAGCGGGTTACGGGTGACGCCCGCCCCGACCATCGCCACTAACGCCAACCCCTGGCGCAGACGCAGCTCGCCCGGCAGGCCAGCTTCATCCAGAATTTTCAGTGCGCCGTCAGCGACTTCTGAGGTGTAGCAAAATTGCAGCAGTTGGCGGTCAGGATGCACACCCACCGCCAGCGGACGCACCTGAGTGCGTTTTAAAATCTGATCAATCTCTTTGTAGGCCAGTTTAAAGTCCTGGCTGGCAGGTACCTGGAACTCAATCAGGCACACGTCGTCATGGCTGGTCACAATACGCGCCCCGGTACCAGAAGCCAGGACGCGTTCAATACGCGTTGAACCTTGCTCCGGCGTATAGCTACAACGCAACTGGAGATCGATATCACTGCCGGAAACCGGCTGTAGGGTACGGGCATGGAGAACCGGCGCCGCCAGACGCGCCAATTCGCTGGCTTCATCCAGACGCAGCAGCGGCAGCAGACAGGCATCTTTTACTTTACGCGGATCCGCGCTGTATACCCCGGCAACATCACTCCAGATAGTTACGCGGGAAACGCCCGCCAGCGCGCCAACCTGCGTCGCCGAGTAGTCGGAGCCGTTACGTCCCAGCAGCACCGTTTCGCCGCCGTTGCTGCGGCTAATAAAGCCGGTAACGACCAGACGTTTACCCGGATGCTGCGCCAGCAGTTGCTGCAGCAGTGGGTAAGAAAGACCTTCATCTACCTGCGGCTGAGCGCCGCGCTCAGCACGTAAAAAATCGCGCGCATCCAGCCAGGCTGACTCCAGCCCCTGTTGGTTAAGGACGGCCGACATCAAACGCGCCGACCACACCTCGCCATGCCCGACGACTTCGGCATAGACAGCATCGTTCACACCGCTGTCGAGTAACCCGGCCAGGCGTTCCAGATCGTGAATAAACGCGCCGATCAGTCCATCCGCCACCTCGGGAGGTAACAAACCGCTGATAAGCTCACTTTGATAGCGACGTAACGCCTGTTGAACCTGATGCGCAGAAAGACGATCGGTCTGGCTTAACTTCAGCCAACTAATCAACTGGTTAGTGGTACTGCCTGCGGCTGAAACAACCATCATGTCATCAGGCTGCGAGTATTCCGCCATAATGCCTGCGACACGCAGATAACATTTCACATCAGCCAGACTACTACCACCAAATTTGTGCAGTTGACGACCCTTCGCCCCTGCCTGCGCAATCACACTCATGTTTACCCCTTGTTTGCAGCCCGGAAGCCATTTTCCAGGTCGGCAATTAAATCTTCGCCATCTTCAATACCGGTGGAGATACGCAGCAGCGTTTCCGAAATTCCGGCAGCAGCACGCGCTTCTGGCGCCATACCCGCGTGTGTCATGGTTGCAGCGTGGGAGATCAGACTTTCAACGCCCCCTAACGATTCCGCCAGCGTAAACAATGACAACCCACTGAGGAAGCGGCGCAGCGTTTGCTCATCGCCATCCAGCTCAAAACTCAACATCGCGCCAAAACCTTTTTGCTGACGCGCGGCAATCTCATGGCCCTGATTATCCGGCAATGACGGGTGATACAATTTTTTCACCAACGGCTGAGTTTGCAGATAATCCACAATCGCCTGAGCATTACGTTGCGCCACCTCCATGCGAGGAGACAGAGTACGCAGGCCGCGCAACAGCAGATAACTATCAAACGCGCCGCCGGTCACACCAATATTATTCGCCCACCATGCCAGTTCAGTGACCGTTTCCGGATCTTTTGCTATCACTACACCGGCCACCACGTCGGAGTGACCATTTAAATATTTCGTGCATGAATGCAACACCAGATCGGCGCCTAATGCCAGAGGATTTTGCAGGGCCGGGCTTAAAAAAGTGTTGTCGACAACGCTGACCGCGCCAGCTTCACGCGCCAGCTGGCAGATTTTCGCAATATCCACCACGCGCAGCAGCGGGTTGCTTGGGCTTTCTACCAGCACTAGCTTCGGTTTTTCCGCCAGTGCCGCTTGCAACGCCTGCTCATCGCCTTGATCGACAAACAGGACGCGATAACAGCCACGCTTTGCCAGGCTGTCAAACAGACGATAGCTCCCACCGTAGCAGTCGTGCGGTGCGACCAGCAGATCGCCTGGCTTGAGGAATACCATGGTCACCAGATGAATCGCCGACATGCCGGTATTGGTCAGTACAGCCCCCGCACCACCTTCCAGTTCCGCCAGCGCACGCTGAACGACATCACGCGTTGGGTTGCCGCGGCGCGAATAGTCATGGGCGCGAGGCTCATTAAAACCGGTAAAGTTATAGGTGCTGGAGAGGTGAATCGGCGGGACAACGCAACCGTACTGTTCGTCGTCATTTAATCCGCTACGCACTGCGATGGTGGCCTGTTTACGCGTCATATTGAGGAGATCCTGGCTGAGTCGGTGAAAAGTCAGACACCAGAGTAATCATAGTTGTGATAGCCGTCAATACATCTGGACATCTAAACTTCTTTGCGTATAGATTGAGCAAACTGGAAATAGCCGTTAAAATTATATGCATTAGCGTACATCTGCGTCGGCTTACTTCGTGTCAGGGCCACGCCACTACGATAAACTACGCGCAATTATGGTCTGGGCTCAGGTTCTGGCCTCAATATTAATGACAAAGAGGATTAGGTATCTCATGGCTGAATGGAGCGGCGAATATATCAGCCCATACGCTGAGCACGGTAAGAAGAGTGAGCAAGTCAAAAAAATTACGGTTTCCATTCCTCTGAAGGTGTTAAAAATCCTTACCGATGAACGCACGCGTCGTCAGGTTAACAACCTGCGTCACGCCACTAACAGCGAACTGCTGTGTGAAGCGTTTTTGCATGCTTTTACCGGGCAACCCTTACCCAACGATGACGACCTGCGTAAAGAGCGCAGCGATGAAATCCCGGAAGAAGCAAAGGTAATCATGCGTGAACTGGGTATCAACCCAGAAACGTGGGAATACTGATTGTTGAAGACAGATGAGAAAAGGCGGGATCACTCCCGCCGCTTCTCACTATGTTACTTACTGATACCATTGAGCTTATTCAAAGTCTCTTCCATTTTTAGCGTTTCTTTACGGTTCAACGGATAGAAATAAATCAGAATGACCGCCGCCAAAAACAAACATAAAGCCGGTAAGAGATTCGCCATCGTATAGATGTTTTCCTGAACGATGCTGGTTTGCACCGCGCCGCCCGTTGACGAAGATTGATATCCAATGATGGCCAGCATAAAGCCGCCAATAGCCCCTGCGCACGCCTGACCAACTTTACGGGCAAAGAAGTTCACGCCATAGACGGTTCCATCTTCACGATCGCCGGTGACATACTGGTGATAATCACAAACATCAGTCATAAACGCCCAAATCATCAGATTGAATAATCCGGCCCCCAGCGTTGCCAGGAACAGGAACACCAAATAGACCTTCGCGTCGGTAATGTGGGTGAAGTACATCAGCAGATACATGGCTACCGCAAAGAGCAACGCGCCGACGCTGGCTTCTTTCTTACCAAAGCGTCTTGTGAGCCAGGATGCCGATGGCGCCAGCAAAACCAGAGAGCCAAAGGTGAAAAGCAAGGCAACGGACATAGCCTCTTTGTTATGAAAATAGTCGTTAAACAGGTAAGTCATGTTGGTACCAGACAACCCCTGATTAATCACGATCAGTAGATCCACAACCACTAAAACAATCAGCGCCTTATTGCGTAACAGCCCCTTTAGCAGCACAGAAACAGGCATGCTCTCTTTTCTTTCCACCCGCACGCGTTCCGTCGTTAACTGACAGGTCAACGTTAAAAAGATAAAGCCCAGCACTGAACAACCAATAGCAATCCAGAAGAAATGCTGCCCGGAAATCACCTGGCTTCCGTCCACCAGGGTGGTGTACATCAGGATTGGAATAAAAAATCCGGTTGTCCCGCCGCCGATGGCAGACCCAACGCTGCGCCAGGTTGACAGCGATACGCGATCCTCCGGGTTCGAGCTAATAGCTGCAGACATGGCGCCATACGGAATACTCACCGTCGATAACAGCGAACCGTAAATAAAATAGGAACAGCAGATGTAGATAATTTTCGCCGTATAAGAAAAATCATGCACAAACGGCAGGAACAGGACGACCGCAATGATGCAGAACGGATACTTCATCCGCCGCACCCATGGATTAAAACGCCCATGAACCGTCAGTTTAGAGGTATCACATAAGCGCCCTACACCAACGTCGACAAACGCATCAAAGAGTTTGGTCACAAAATAGAGTGAACCAACAATGACGCCGGAAATACCAAGGACGTTGGTGTAATAAATCATTAAAAAACTATTTACCAGTCCAAGAATAAAACAGGTTCCGAGGTCGCCACATAAATAACCGAATTTATCTCTTAACCCGAAAGGTCTGACGGTAATATTTTGATTACTTCCGATCATAGTTCCATCATTAGACATGATGTTAACTCCTTAGACACATTATTCACGCAAGTTATGCGTATATACCGATGCTCAATGTAATAAATCGATAAGAAGCGTATTGATGGTCAGAAGTTATAACCGAGACCAACGCGATAACGGGTCTGACGATCGTCTGTAGTGGTAGTGTTATAACCCGAGGAAACGTTACCAACCTCAACAAATGGAACCCATGAGCCTATTTTATACGCTACCCGGAAGTTATATTCGTAATCGTCTTTTCGGTTGTTATATAAATCTTCGCTATCGGCAATTTTATAAATGCCATTTAGCTCAAACATCCAGTCATGGATGTTGTAACCGAGCCATGCTTCCGGACGATAGACCATGCGGTCATCTTTGCCGTCGGAGTTTCTGCGCATGTACTCCTGGCGATAGCGGAACGCGGTCCACCAGTTGTCATTGATATTATACTGTACGCGAATATAAGGCTTATATATCGCGATATTATCGCCCGTTTCGATCGCAATGCCCGGCTGCCAGATAAGACCTTGCCAGGTGAACTGGTAGCTTGCCGTATACTCATTGCCATTACTTTCCATATTATTCCACGCATCATTAGATTGCGTATCTTCGGAACGTGAAATGGCTTCCACTGCCACACCAAAACCCGTAGCAAAACGGTGAGACATATAAACACGGTCGTAATTGCGACCATCGTCATAATATTCATGTCGATAATCAACATAACCCGCATGCGCGGCCGCAGAGAATAATGGAATCAGTAATAACGCGGATTTAAATTTCATGACCATCCCTCTTCACACTATATCAAGGAAATTGTCCATCTCGTCCCATCAATAAATGAGGGAACGATGAAGGAATAAGAATAATTTTATATTTCCACGAAAGTGTATTTTAGAAAGAAGGAAGATACCTTTGGTATTTTGCCAAAAACTGGCATAAGTGGCAAAAATCAGAAGATGAAAAGGATTCAGATCACCAGTTGAAACATTTTATCGTAAAAATAAAAACACTGTTTTATTTATTAAAGAAAAGACATCATTCAATACATCAATACGAATTTCAGTCTGCATGCACAGAAACAAAAAAAGCGCCATAAGGCGCTTTTTTCTGACAGCTGAAACTTACTTGCTGCCTGGGATGCTGAAACGCTTGTTGAAGCGATCAACACGGCCACCGGTAGCAACATCACGCTGCTTGCCAGTATAGAACGGGTGGCACTTGCTGCACACGTCGAGGTTCAGATCGTGACCGACAGTAGAGCGGATTTTAATGACGTTACCGCAAGAGCAGTTTGCAGTAATTTCTTCGTATTTCGGGTGAATATCTTTTTTCATGGGAAAACCTCGGTTTAAGGCCGCGTCGCTCTTCCAGCCCTAACGCCAGACACCACGCGATGTTAATTATTCCCCGTCACCTTTCACACTGCTGATGCGTTGCCTGCGTTCACTCACTCTGGTCACATAGTTCACTATGCTCCCAGAGATTCGCTCGCTTGCCGCCTTCCAGCCGCGCGAAACTCTCGGGTAATGGTCAGTATTTGACGCAATCAATTTGCATCAAAGGCGGCGAATCATACAGAAATTAACCTGCCCATGCAAACTGATCCGCATTCTACCCTTCACTAATGTGTATACTAACCCGCCAGATTTCAAGTCAGGATGATTCAATGCCCGTTGCGCACGTTGCCTTACCCGTTCCGCTTCCTCGTACCTTTGACTACCTCCTGCCGGAAGGCATGAGCGCCAAAGCCGGGTATCGTGTACGCGTGCCCTTTGGCAAGCAACAGGAGCGCGTGGGTATCGTTCTGTCCGTCAGCGAGCACAGCGAACTGCCGCGGAGCGAATTGAAAGCCGTTCTCGAAGTGCTGGACAGCGAACCGGTTTATTCGACCTCCGTCTGGCGTCTGCTGTTGTGGGCGGCTGATTATTACCATCATCCTATTGGCGACGTGCTGTTTCATGCCCTGCCAATTTTACTGCGCCAGGGGCGCCCGGCGACAAACGCGCCCATGTGGTACTGGTTTGCCACTGAAGAAGGTCAGGTTACCGATCTCAAAAGCCTGAAGCGCTCTCCCAAGCAGCAGCAGGCGCTGGCTGCGCTACGCCAGGGAAAAATCTGGCGCGACCAGGTGGCTGAACTGGAATTTAATGACGCCGCATTACAGGCGCTGCGGAAAAAAGGGCTGTGCGAGCTGGCGAGCGAAACGCCTGGCTTTAGTGACTGGCGAACAAACTACGCGGTTTCCGGTGAGCGTCTGCGACTGAACACCGAGCAGGCCACCGCCGTCGGGGCGATTCACAGCGCATCGGACAGTTTTAGCGCATGGCTATTAGCGGGCGTGACGGGCTCAGGCAAAACAGAGGTCTATCTAAGCGTCCTGGAAAATGTTCTCGCCCAGGGCAAACAGGCGCTGGTGATGGTGCCGGAGATTGGCCTGACGCCGCAAACTATTGCTCGTTTTCGCGAACGCTTCCATGCGCCGGTCGAAGTCCTGCACTCTGGCTTGAACGACAGCGAACGCCTTTCAGCCTGGCTGAAAGCCAAAAATGGCGAAGCGGCGATAGTTATCGGCACGCGCTCGTCGCTGTTTACGCCGTTTAAAAATCTTGGCGTAATTGTCATCGACGAAGAGCACGACAGCTCTTATAAACAGCAGGAAGGCTGGCGCTATCATGCGCGCGACCTGGCGGTTTACCGTGCCCACAGCGAGCAGATCCCGATTATTCTCGGCTCAGCCACCCCAGCGCTGGAAACGCTGTGTAATGTGCGGCAGAACAAATATCGTATGCTGCGCCTGACGCGACGCGCCGGAAATGCGCGCCCTGCCACTCAGCACGTGCTGGATCTCAAAGGTCAGCAGGTGCAGGCCGGACTCGCCCCTGCGCTTATCACCCGTATGCGTCAGCACCTGCAGGCGGATAACCAGGTGATCCTGTTTTTGAACCGCCGGGGTTTTGCGCCTGCGCTGCTGTGCCACGACTGCGGCTGGATTGCCGAATGTCCGCGTTGCGATCACTACTACACGCTACATCAGGCACAGCACCATTTACGCTGTCACCACTGCGACAGCCAGCGCCCGATACCGCGTCAGTGTCCTTCCTGCGGCTCGACGCATATGGTTCCGGTTGGACTCGGCACCGAACAGCTTGAGCAGGCTCTGGCGCCTTTTTTCCCCGGCGTGCCAATCTCACGCATCGATCGCGACACCACCAGCCGTAAAGGGTCGCTGGAGCAGCATCTGGCGGAAGTGCATCGCGGCGGCGCGCGAATTCTGATCGGTACGCAAATGCTGGCCAAAGGCCACCACTTCCCGGACGTCACCCTGGTGGCGCTGCTGGACGTCGACGGCGCGCTATTCTCTGCAGATTTCCGGTCAGCAGAACGCTTCGCCCAGCTCTACACCCAGGTTTCCGGGCGAGCAGGACGCGCCGGGAAACAAGGCGAAGTCGTGCTGCAAACGCACCATCCTGAACATCCGCTGCTGCAAACCTTGCTGTATAAAGGTTATGACGCATTTGCCGAGCAGGCGCTGGCCGAGCGACAAACGCTCCAGCTTCCCCCCTGGACCAGCCATGTGATCGTGCGGGCAGAAGATCACAACAACCAGCATGCGCCAATGTTCTTACAACAGTTGCGAAATCTGATTCAGGCCAGTCCGCTGGCCGATGACAAGCTCTGGGTGCTCGGCCCGGTTCCCGCCCTGGCGCCCAAACGCGGCGGTCGCTATCGCTGGCAAATTTTATTGCAGCACCCGTCGCGAATTCGCCTGCAACATATCATCAGCGGCACGCTGGCGCTGATCAATACGTTACCCGATGCACGTAAGGTTAAATGGGTGCTGGATGTCGATCCCATCGAGGGATAATGCCTCATGATGCGAGGCGGATCGTAAAATTAAACATCCATCACACTTTTTATGAAAATTCTGTAACCGCTTCCATTAACTATCTGATAAAAATGTTTCAGATGAAGGTTACCCAGGGACGAGTCTGTGCCAGCAGCCCTCTGGCGAGGAGAAAGAGTGAAACCGAATAAGCAGGTTGCCGCCGCTACGATGAAAGATGTTGCTCTGAAGGCGAAAGTCTCAACGGCAACCGTATCCCGCGCATTAATGAACCCGGACAAAGTCTCACAGTCAACCCGTAACAAAGTTGAGCAGGCCGCGCTGGAAGTGGGATATTTACCCCAATCAATGGGACGCAACGTTAAGCGTAATGAATCACGTACCATTCTGGTGATTGTGCCGGATATCTGCGATCCGTTTTTTAGCGAGGTGATTCGCGGCATAGAAGTGACCGCCGCAGAACAGGGATATCTGGTGCTGATCGGCGATTGCGCGCACCAGAATCAGCAGGAAAAGACCTTCCTAAACCTCATTATCACCAAGCAGATCGATGGCATGGTGCTGCTCAGTTCGCGCCTGCCGTTTGATGCCAGCGTGGAAGAGCAGCGCAACCTGCCGCCGATGGTCATGTCCAATGAGTTCGCGCCAGAACTGGAACTCCCCACCGTGCACATTGATAACCTCACCGCCGCCTTCAACGCGATGAACTATCTGCTGGAACTGGGACATAAACGCATTGGCTGTATCGCCGGCCCAGAGGACATGCCGCTGTGCCATTACCGTCTGCAAGGTTACGTTCAGGCATTGCGCCGCAGCGGAATTACGGTCGATCCACATTTTATCGCGCGCGGCGACTTTACCTATGAAGCGGGAGCCAATGCGCTGAAGCAGCTCCTTGAGCTACCGCAACCACCTACCGCGGTCTTTTGCCACAGCGATGTCATGGCGCTGGGCGCCCTCTCTTACGCCAAACGTCAGGGTCTGAAGGTACCTGACGATTTATCCATCATTGGCTTTGATAACATTTCGCTCACGGAATTTTGTGATCCACCCCTGACAACCGTTGCACAGCCGCGTTTCGATATCGGACGCGAAGCTATGCTGTTACTGCTCGATCAATTACAAGGGCAGAGCGTCAGCAGTGGCTCACGTTTACTCGACTGCGAGCTTATTATTCGGGGTACTACCCGGGCACTGACGTAAAGTAAAGTGCTTTCGGACTCCCCTGTCTGGTCAAAGGCCCGCCGCTTAAGTAACATGGCGGGCTGACGAACGAATAAATACAGCGAAACGATAGTGGCACAACGAGATTATGTACGTCGCGGCCAACCGGCACCTTCGCGGCGCAAGAAGAGCACATCACGGAAAAAACAACGCAATACGCCTGCGGTATCGCCCGCTATGGTTGCTATTGCTGCAGCCGTACTCGTGACCTTTATCGGTGGTCTGTACTTCATTACGCATCACAAGAAAGAAGAGTCCGAAACGCTGCAAAACCAGAAAGTCACCGGTAATGGCATTCCACCAAAACCGGAAGAGCGCTGGCGATACATCAAAGAGCTGGAAAGCCGTCAGCCTGGCGTACGTGCGCCTACCGAACCGTCTGCAGGCGGCGAGGTGCTGAACGCCGACCAGCTAACCAATGAGCAACGCCAGTTGTTGGCGCAAATGCAGGCTGATATGCGCCAACAGCCAACGCAGCTCAACGAAGTACCGTGGAACGAACAAACGCCTGAACAGCGCCAGCAAACGCTGCAGCGTCAGCGTCAGGTGCAACAGCAGCAGTGGAACAACACCCAGCAGCAGGCTCAACAGCCACGCCAACGGGCAGCAGAACAGCCGTACCAGCAGCCGCAAACGCGTACTGCGCAAGCCGCCCCGGTACAGCAGCCGAAAGCGCAGCCAAAACCGGCAACCCAACAGCCGTATCAGGATCTGCTGCAAACGCCGGCGCATACCGCCGCTGCTCAGCCAAAAACACAGCCGGCCGCGCCAATAACCAATGAAACGCAGCCGCCAAAACAGACGGCGGAGAAAAAAGATGAACGCCGTTGGATGGTACAGTGCGGCTCATTTAAAGGTGCTGAGCAGGCAGAAACGGTGCGTGCGCAGCTGGCCTTTGAAGGCTTCAACTCACGTATTACCACCAATAACGGCTGGAATCGCGTGGTCATTGGTCCGGTCAAAGGCAAAGAGAATGCCGACAACACCATCAGCCGCCTGAAGGTTGCTGGTCACACAAACTGCATTCGACTCGCCACTGGGGGTTGAAACCCACAAAATCCCCCCCATCTATACTTGCATTACGCCCCGCACACTGCGCGGGGCCTGTATTTTGCATTTGTAACCAAGGGGTCTGCTCGTGACAACAATAGTAAGCGTACGCCGTAACGGCCATGTGGTAATCGCCGGTGATGGTCAGGCCACACTGGGTAACACCGTAATGAAAGGCAACGTGAAGAAAGTCCGCCGTTTGTATAACGACAAAGTCATCGCGGGCTTTGCGGGCGGTACTGCGGATGCATTCACGCTGTTTGAACTGTTCGAACGCAAGCTGGAAATGCATCAGGGTCACCTGGTGAAAGCTGCCGTTGAACTGGCAAAAGACTGGCGTACTGACCGTATGCTGCGCAAACTCGAAGCGCTGCTGGCCGTCGCAGATGAAACGGCATCGCTCATCATCACCGGTAACGGCGACGTCATCCAGCCAGAAAACGATCTGATTGCCATCGGCTCCGGCGGCCCTTACGCCCAGGCTGCTGCACGCGCTCTGCTGGAAAACACCGAGCTTGGCGCACGCGAGATTGCTGAGAAAGCGTTGGATATTGCAGGGGATATCTGCATTTATACCAACCACTTCCATACTATCGAAGAATTGAACTCCAAAGCGTAAGGATCCCCCATGTCTGAAATGACCCCACGCGAAATTGTCAGCGAACTGAACAAACACATCATCGGCCAGGATAACGCTAAGCGTTCCGTGGCGATTGCCCTGCGTAACCGCTGGCGCCGTATGCAGCTTAACGAAGAGCTGCGCCATGAAGTGACGCCGAAAAACATTCTGATGATTGGCCCGACCGGCGTTGGTAAAACCGAAATCGCCCGTCGTCTGGCAAAACTGGCCAATGCGCCGTTCATCAAAGTTGAAGCGACAAAATTCACCGAAGTTGGCTATGTTGGTAAGGAAGTTGACTCCATCATCCGCGATCTGACCGATGCAGCCATCAAAATGGTCCGCGTTCAGGCAATCGAGAAAAACCGCTTCCGTGCCGAAGAGATGGCGGAAGAGCGCATTCTCGACGTGCTGATCCCACCGGCTAAAAATAACTGGGGACAGTCTGAGCAGCCGCAGGAGCCTTCTGCAGCGCGTCAGGCGTTCCGTAAAAAACTGCGTGAAGGCCAGTTGGATGACAAAGAGATCGAAATCGATCTCGCGGCCGCACCGATGGGCGTTGAAATTATGGCGCCTCCGGGAATGGAAGAGATGACCAGCCAGCTGCAGTCCATGTTCCAGAACCTGGGCGGTCAGAAGCAAAAACCACGTAAGCTGAAAATCAAAGACGCGATGAAGCTGCTGATTGAAGAAGAAGCAGCCAAACTGGTAAACCCGGAAGAGCTGAAACAGGAAGCTATCGACGCCGTTGAGCAGCACGGGATCGTGTTTATCGATGAAATCGACAAAATCTGTAAGCGCGGCGAATCCTCCGGCCCGGACGTGTCCCGTGAAGGCGTACAGCGCGACCTGCTGCCGCTGGTTGAAGGCTGCACGGTCTCTACCAAGCACGGTATGGTGAAAACAGATCACATTCTGTTTATCGCTTCTGGCGCATTCCAGGTCGCGAAACCGTCTGACCTGATCCCGGAACTGCAGGGTCGTCTGCCGATTCGTGTCGAGCTGCAGGCGCTGACCACCAGCGATTTTGAGCGTATCCTTACCGAACCGAATGCCTCCATCACCGTTCAGTACAAAGCGCTGATGGCGACCGAAGGTGTGGACATCAACTTCACCGAATCGGGCATTAAACGCATTGCCGAAGCGGCCTGGCAGGTCAACGAAACCACCGAAAACATCGGTGCGCGTCGTCTGCATACCGTTCTTGAGCGTCTGATGGAAGATATTTCCTATGATGCGAGCGATTTAAACGGCCAAAGCATCACAATTGATGCCGATTATGTGAGCAAACATCTGGATGCGCTGGTCGCAGATGAAGATCTGAGCCGTTTTATCCTATAATCGCGTTCAATGCATTTTCATCACTGTTGATGGGGCTGATAAAGCCCCATTTTTATTGGCGCTAAATATGACTGAACAACAACAAATTAGCCGCTCACAAGCCTGGCTGGAAAGTTTACGACCTAAGACCTTACCGCTCGCCTTCGCGGCGATCATCGTCGGTACGGCATTAGCATGGTGGCAAGGATACTTCGATCCGCTGGTTGCTCTGCTGGCATTGATTACGGCAGGACTGCTGCAAATTCTGTCCAATCTCGCTAACGACTATGGCGATGCCGTCAAAGGCAGCGACAAGCCCGACCGCATTGGACCACTGCGCGGGATGCAAAAAGGGGTTATCACCCAACAGCAGATGAAGCGCGCGCTGATCGTCACCGTGGTGTTGATCTGTCTGTCCGGTCTGGCCCTGGTTGCTGTGGCCTGTCACACGCTGGCGGATTTTGTCGGCTTCCTGGTGCTTGGAGGCCTGTCGATTATCGCCGCGATCACTTATACCGTGGGCAATCGCCCTTATGGATACATCGGCCTCGGCGATATTTCCGTGCTGGTATTCTTCGGCTGGCTCAGCGTGATGGGGAGCTGGTATCTGCAGGCGCATACGTTGATTCCGGCGCTGATTCTGCCTGCCACCGCCTGCGGCCTGCTGGCAACCGCCGTGCTCAACGTCAACAACCTGCGCGATATCAACAGCGACAGGGAGAACGGCAAGAATACGTTGGTCGTGCGTTTAGGCGCCGTCAATGCCCGCCGCTACCATGCCTGCCTGCTGATGGGGACACTGGTCTGCCTGGCGCTGTTTAACCTGTTTTCGCTGCAAAGTCTGTGGGGATGGCTGTTTATTCTCGCCGCTCCGCTGCTAATCAAACAGGCACGTTACGTGATGCGCGAGATGGATCCTGCGGCAATGCGCCCAATGCTGGAACGCACCGTAAAAGCAGCGCTATTAACTAACTTACTGTTTGTTGTCGGGATTTTCTTAAGTCAGTGGTCTCTTTAACTGACAAATATCAATTAACAATTTCAGTTTTTAGAATCGCATAACGCCTCGCAACCCTTACAAATAGAGGGGCGCGAGGTTTTTCCATGTTTTTTATATTTTCCGGAGATACCTCGGGGATACCAACGAACGGTAAACACCGTGACCTATAAGTACTAAAATCAGCGTTTCCCAGCTTACTTAACCGATTACGGGGTCTGACGCTCAACCGTACGATCTCGTACGATTGCTCCCCAAACCAGGGGCCTTAACGCGAGAAGCGGCGTAACCGCAGTTTGTGACAATTTCGGATATTTCCCGCATTTTTTAACACGGAAAAATTTACTTTAAGGCGTATTAAGGTGTTTTACCAATGGATGATGTCTCCAATGATAAGGGAAATGAACGATATAGACCGGGGCGGGTTACGGCTGTTAACGCTTGGTGAGATTAACTTGGCCCGTACCCTCTACGCTTTCACCCTCCGCTATAACGAAGTCTGGATCCACCGCAGCAGCTATCTACCTTTCAACCTCCAAAAGAACAACTACGCCATGACGCCCAACGGCGAATTGTACTTTCAGGAAGGTACTTATGAGCCTGACTTTTCACAGCCGCATGTTAATAACGATCGCGTTGGTGGGCAGCATCTTTTTTTACATGAAATGGTGCACGTCTGGCAGCATCAGCGCGGGATGATGGTAAGGATACGGGGCCTGTTCTCTTGGGCAGTTGATTACTATTACACCTTGGATAAGGCTATACTCTTGGATTACGGATTAGAGCAGCAGGCTGCAATGGTGGCTGATTATTGGCTACTTAAAACGCATGGATTCGGCAACCGCTCTGATTTGTATCGCCTCAAGGATTACGATCCATCTGAGCCTGTCCTTAGCCTCATATCCCGCTATGAGAAAGTATTAGGGAGGTTCCCGCATTGAAACACTACTTTCTCATTTCTGCCTTTTTTGCGCTGGCTGGGTGTGGCGCTGGCGACAGCGTTCCCCCATGGCGTAGTTTCCCTATTATAAATAATTCGCTTTGCTTCTCTGTTAATAAATCGGACGTTCTGAGCCGATACGGCGTTTATTCTGAGCAGGGGAATGAATACAAGACATTGGCGGAAAATTCGCATGTAGCTCTCTCCTATCCTGAAACGTGCTTAAAAATACCGATAACGCCGGGCTATATCTATGCGGCTTCATACACGTTGAACGGAAAGAATTACCGTTACAACTTTTTTATCGACAGAAACGGGCAAATATTAAGCACAAAATAAGGAGATCTATAAATGTCATTACCAGCTTATATGTATATTTATGATGAAAATGGACAACTGATCAAAGGCAGTTGCATGGCGCTGGGCCGTGAGAGTGCAATTGAAATCATGAACAGCAGTTACGGTGTGTACCAAAACACATGCCGCAACACTGGTAAGCTGATGGGTTCGCGCGAACACAACGCTTTTACCCTGCACAAAGAGATTGATAAGACCTCGCCATATTTTGCGGTTGCAGTCTGCCAAAGTAAGCGGCTGCAAAAGGCAGTAATCCACTATTACGACATCAACGAGGCGGGTGTCGAATACGAGATTTACCGAATTACGCTTAACAACATCGTAATCATGTCCGTCAATGCTGCTCATGCTTATATGCCGGGTTCCCATACTCCGGGCATGATGGAAAATATCGCCATCACCTACTCAGGCATTGAGTGGTTTTATATCGAAGGGAATATCAAATACGACGATGACTGGAGCCGCCTGGTTGGTTACAACCAGCAGCAGAGGTAATTCTAATTGGCTGGCAGATCTGCTGAAATAAAGACCACTTAGCAGACTGCCTGCAATACTCGTCGCTATTCCCGAACACGCTTACTTGCAATACGAGCGTACCTGGTCATCAAATCAACGTAAATCAAACCAATAATGCAAAAACTTTATAAGATTAAAATCATAAGGTTACGTTCTTAGCGTACATTTCCGTACGGTTGGGCTTCAACCCCCATCAACACATCAGTTTTATAGCCTGCTATAGCCCATTGTCTTACGGTATCAAGGGCCGTGAGCCAGTTGCCTAAATCATTATTTCTGATATTAGTTGTTCTCCGTGTATTTCCATTCCAAAGCATTTTTATACTTAAAATGGTTGTGGGCGGATCCGGTAACAATCTCCCGCCATCTTTATCACGGTAGCTATCATATGCATAGCGATAGACAGCACGCAGAACACGGGCCCATAAATCAGCCTGGGCTTTACTGCCTTTTTCTTCACGCCTGAACGGGCCACCAAACCATATGCCCGCTCTCTGGCCTGCTCAATAGTCATATCCGGGAACTTGCCCAACGTCACACGGTAAAATTTTCCGTCGCGCTTTCGGGACACACTAAAACTTTTGCTGCAACTAGACGTAACGCGCAGACGCAACCCATTAACGACACTATCAGCATATTCAAGGCGTTTGCCGGCATCAGGAACGGGGAGTTCCATCAGCACGGCTTTGGTGAATCTGATCGTTCTCATAGGGCTTTCTTTTATGTTCCAGCAATCTACCGGAGATACCTCGGGGATACTTTACAGAGGGAAATCCGGGTAATTGTAGGTCATTATCGGCTGTTTTAAAAATCAGTAATCACCTGTTTTTCAATGAAAAATACGAATAGCTATTGATCTGGACACTAATTAACAATTGATGATTTTGCCAACAGTACACATAGCGCGATATACTAAAAATTCTCGCAGCAACTGAACGTTAAGCCTATGAAATACGATACATCCGAGCTTTGTGACATCTATCAGGAAGATGTCAACGTCGTGGAACCGCTGTTCTCTAACTTTGGAGGACGGGCGTCGTTTGGCGGACAAATCATCACGGTAAAATGTTTCGAGGACAACGGGTTGCTGTACGATCTGCTCGAACAAAACGGCCGTGGTCGTGTTCTGCTGGTCGATGGCGGCGGTTCTGTCCGTCGTGCACTGGTCGATGCCGAACTGGCAAGACTGGCCGTACAGAATGAATGGGAAGGTCTGGTCATTTACGGCTCAGTCCGCCAGGTAGACGATCTGGGAGAACTGGATATCGGCATTCAGGCGATTGCCGCCATTCCGGTAGGTGCTGCAGGTGAAGGGATTGGGGAAAGCGATGTGCGCGTCAACTTTGGCGGCGTGACGTTCTTCTCCGGCGACCACCTGTACGCCGACAACACCGGGATAATCCTCTCCGAAGACCCGCTCGATATCGAGTAAAGAAAATACCGCAAGTCGGTGTGAGGCCAGTCAGTTAAACAACTGACTGGCTTTTTTTTGCCGCTCCCCCTTTCGATTCCCCCATCCTGCGCATTGACGAAGAAAAAACTCTCTCTATACCTAATGATGAATCTCATCACTCTCATCACGAGGTCATCATGCATATCGATCTGACAGGTAAAAAAGCGCTGGTCACAGGGGCCAGTCGAGGGTTAGGGCGCGCCATCGCACTGTCGCTGGCGAAAGCCGGTGCTGATGTTGTTATAACCTATGAAAAATCTGCGGAGAAAGCCCAGGCCGTTGCCGATGAAATTACAGCGCTTGGCCGCCATGGTGAGGCCATTCAGGCAAACAGTGCTGACGCTCAGGCAATTCAGAACGCCGTAAACCGCACGGTACAGTCACTTGGAGGACTGGATATTCTGGTCAACAACGCTGGGATCGCGCGCGGCGGCCCGCTGGAGTCGATGTCACTGGAAGACATCGACGCATTGATTAACGTGAATATCCGTGGCGTGGTGGTTGCCATACAGGCCGCGTTGCCACATCTCCCTGAAGGTGGGCGAATTATCAATATTGGCAGTTGCCTTGCCAACCGCGTCGCCCAACCGGGGATTGCTGTTTACGCGATGACTAAATCAGCGCTCAACTCGCTAACCCGTGGCCTGGCTCGCGATCTCGGCCCACGGGGTATTACCGTTAATCTTGTCCATCCTGGCCCAACTGACAGTGATATGAACCCAGCAGATGGCGAGCAGGCAGAATCCCAACGGCAGCTTATTGCTACAGGGCATTATGGAACACCGGAGGATGTTGCAGCGGCGGTAACGTTTCTGGCAAGCCCAGCGGCTGGGCAGATTTCCGGCACCGGTCTGGACGTAGATGGGGGTTTGAATGCCTGAAACGAACGTTGTATTGCGGTAAGCTATTGTATTGCCGGATGACAGCTTGCGCCTTATCCGGCCTACAAACTCGTACTCTAAATCCTCTAAAGATTTCGCGTCAGGGCAAGGCGGCAAGTAAGTGAATCCCCAGGAGCATAGGCCACTATGTGACTGGGGTGAATGCACGCAGCCAACGCCGCCATAACGTGAAATATGACGAGGATTAGACTTCTTCCATACGACCCAGCAAGGCATGCAGACGATCCTGCCAGCCGTTCTGCTGTTCTTTCAGGTTGTTGTTCTCACGCTCCAGCTCTTCACGCTGCTGCTGTGCAGACTGAACTTCCTGCGACAGTGAGTTGTTTTTTTCTTTCAGCTCTTCGATTTCCATCTGCAACAGCGTGATGGTATCAATCGCCTGCTGTACTTTTGCTTCCAGTTTCTCAAACACTTCTAATGACATCGTCATACCTCTCCTGAATTGCAAGGCGTTGATGGATAAAAATCCTCGTCCCGATAACCGGCGACGCCTTAATAAAAACGAGCGCACTCTACTTAACACCGATTGTATGAAGCCGCGTCATCCCTGTCCAGCGGCATCCCGCGCAGATTGCGGTTTGCAACACTTTTAGTCTTTCTCCTGGTGACATTACTGTCATAACTCTTAAGTGTTAACAGGTTGTTCAGTGAAATGATTCAGCTCACACTATTTTTGTATAACAAATACCGCGCAATGGCGCGAAAACGCTCATTTTGTTGATGGAGTACACACATTTTAATTTCGATATTTCTCGTTTTTGCGCGTTAACGATAAATTAACAGTGTGCCTACCGGCTCCGGGGATGTCAGTGACCTTCTCGCAAACAATAAACATTAAACTCTCTTCAGGATCCGATTATGAGTCAAACCTCAACCTTAAAAGGCCAGTGCATTGCTGAATTCCTCGGTACCGGGTTGTTGATTTTCTTCGGTGTGGGCTGTGTCGCTGCACTCAAAGTAGCTGGGGCTACTTTTGGTCAGTGGGAAATCAGTGTCATCTGGGGTCTGGGGGTAGCAATGGCTATCTATCTGACCGCAGGCGTTTCTGGTGCACATCTGAATCCAGCGGTAACCATCGCACTCTGGCTGTTCGCCTGTTTTGATAAACGCAAAGTTGTCCCTTTTATTATTTCGCAAATTGCCGGCGCCTTTTGCGCAGCGGCATTGGTTTACGGGCTTTATTACAATCTTTTCCTCGATTTCGAACAAACTAACCATATCGTGCGCGGCAGTACCGAGAGCCTGGGTCTGGCAGGTACTTTCTCCACCTACCCGAATCCGCATATCAATTTTGTGCAGGCCTTCGCGGTTGAAATGGTCATTACCGCTATTCTAATGGGGCTGATTCTGGCTCTGACCGACGATGGTAACGGTGTGCCTCGTGGTCCGCTGGCACCGCTGCTGATCGGTTTGTTGATTGCCGTTATTGGTGCTTCCATGGGGCCGCTGACAGGTTTTGCCATGAACCCGGCACGTGACTTCGGACCGAAACTCTTCGCCTGGATGGCCGGATGGGGTGAGATTGCCTTCACGGGTGGTCGCGATATCCCTTACTTCCTGGTCCCGGTGTTTGGCCCGATTACCGGCGCGATTTTAGGCGCATGGGCATATCGCAAACTGATTGGTCGTCATTTACCGTGCGATGTCTGCACGATTGAAGAAAAAGACGTTGCGACCAACACTCAACAAAAAGCTTCGCAGTAATGTGACTACGGGACAAAAAAATTATGACTGAAAAAAAATATATCGTTGCGCTCGACCAGGGCACCACCAGCTCCCGCGCGGTCGTAATGGACCACGATGCGAATATCGTTGCCGTTTCACAGCGTGAATTCGAGCAAATCTACCCGAAAGCAGGTTGGGTAGAACACGACCCAATGGAAATTTGGGCGACCCAAAGCTCAACGCTGGTAGAAGTTCTGGCGAAAGCCGATATCAGTTCCGATGAGATTGCAGCGATCGGTATTACCAACCAGCGTGAAACCACCATCGTCTGGGAGCGTGAAACCGGTAAACCAATCTATAACGCCATTGTGTGGCAGTGTCGTCGTACCGCGGATATCTGCGAAAAGCTCAAGCGCGACGGTATGGAAGAGTACATCCGCAATAACACCGGTCTGGTCATTGACCCGTACTTCTCCGGCACCAAAGTGAAATGGATCCTCGACCACGTAGAAGGCTCGCGTGAGCGCGCTCGTCGCGGTGAACTGCTGTTCGGTACCGTAGACACCTGGCTTATCTGGAAAATGACGCAGGGACGCGTACACGTAACGGATTACACCAACGCCTCGCGTACCATGCTGTTCAACATCCACTCTCTGGACTGGGATGACACGATGCTGGATGCGCTGGATATTCCGCGAGCCATGCTGCCAGAAGTACGTCGTTCTTCTGAAGTGTACGGTCAGACCAACATCGGTGGTAAGGGCGGCACGCGTATTCCTATCTCCGGTATTGCCGGTGACCAGCAGGCGGCACTGTTTGGCCAGCTGTGCGTGAAGGAAGGGATGGCGAAAAACACTTACGGTACCGGCTGCTTCATGCTGATGAACACCGGCGAGAAAGCCGTTAAGTCCGAAAACGGACTGCTGACCACCATCGCCTGCGGACCGACCGGGGAAGTGAACTACGCGCTGGAAGGTGCGGTATTTATGGCTGGCGCCTCCATCCAGTGGCTGCGTGATGAAATGAAACTCATCAGCGATGCATTCGACTCCGAATATTTCGCTACCAAAGTGAAAGATACCAACGGCGTGTACGTCGTTCCGGCATTCACCGGCCTTGGCGCACCGTACTGGGACCCGTATGCGCGTGGCGCCATCTTCGGTCTGACCCGTGGCGTAAACTCCAACCACATCATCCGTGCAACGCTTGAGTCAATTGCTTATCAGACCCGTGACGTACTGGAAGCGATGCAGGCTGACTCCGGTATTCGTCTGCATGCCCTGCGCGTCGATGGCGGTGCGGTAGCCAACAACTTCCTGATGCAGTTCCAGTCCGATATTCTCGGCACACGCGTTGAGCGCCCGGAAGTCCGCGAAGTCACCGCATTGGGTGCGGCATACCTCGCCGGTCTGGCTGTTGGCTTCTGGCAAAATCTGGATGAGCTGCAGGAGAAAGCGGTTATCGAGCGTGAATTCCGCCCTGGCATTGAAACCACCGAACGTAATTTCCGCTACAGCGGCTGGAAAAAAGCGGTCAAACGCGCCATGGCGTGGGAAGATCACGACGAGTAATACGTCATTGCCGGATGGCGACTGTGCCTTATCCGGCAATATCTTCGTGCGGGGGCAACCCCGCACACACATCAATAATCGCCCACCCTCCCCTGTGCTACACTTCGCGCCATTCCTTTCTGCTACGAGTTTGCAATGAGACGAGAACTTGCCATTGAATTTTCACGCGTGACCGAAGCGGCCGCGCTGGCTGGCTATAAATGGCTGGGCCGCGGCGATAAAAATACCGCTGACGGCGCGGCGGTAAACGCCATGCGTATTATGCTCAATCAGGTCAACATTGACGGCACCATCGTGATTGGCGAAGGTGAGATTGATGAAGCGCCGATGCTGTTCATCGGCGAGAAAGTCGGAACCGGTCACGGTGATGCAGTCGACATCGCCGTCGATCCTATCGAGGGCACGCGCATGACGGCCATGGGCCAGGCGAATGCGCTGGCGGTGCTGGCGGTGGGCGATAAAGGCTGTTTCCTGAACGCGCCGGACATGTACATGGAAAAGCTGATTGTCGGCCCTGGCGCAAAAGGGTCCATCGATCTGAACCTGTCGCTGGAAACCAATCTGCGAAACATTGCAGCCGCGATGAACAAACCGCTGAGTGATCTAACCGTCACCATTCTGGCAAAACCACGTCATGACGAAGTTATTGCAGAGATGACGAAACTGGGCGTGCGCGTCTTCGCTATTCCTGACGGCGACGTTGCGGCCTCGATTCTGACCTGCATGCCAGACAGTGAAGTTGATGTGCTGTACGGCATTGGCGGCGCACCGGAAGGCGTGGTTTCCGCAGCCGTGATCCGCGCGCTGGACGGCGACATGCAGGGCCGTCTGCTGGCGCGTCACGACGTCAAAGGCGACAGCGAAGAGAACCGTCGTATTGGCGAGCAGGAACTGGCCCGCTGTACCGCTATGGGCATCGAAGCAGGCAAAGCGCTGCGTCTGGATGAAATGGCGCGCAGCGACAATGTCATTTTCTCCGCCACCGGCATCACCAAAGGCGATCTGCTGGAAGGGATTAGCCGTAAAGGCAATATCGCGACCACCGAAACGCTGCTGATCCGCGGCAAATCGCGCACGATCCGCCGCATTCAGTCGATTCACTACCTCGATCGCAAAGATCCCGATGTGCAGGCGCACATCCTGTAATTGATTTGATCAATAGAGCCTTCCAGCCCATCCGGGCTGGAAATCTTTCCTCCAACGAACGAAGATAAGGCAATCAAAGCAGACAGGAGAAAACCATGGCAGATTGGGTAACAGGCAAAGTCACAAAGGTGCAGAACTGGACCGATGCCCTGTTTAGTTTGACCGTGCGAGCTCCGGTTCTTCCTTTCACTGCTGGTCAGTTCACCAAGCTTGGCCTTGAGATCGACGGCGAGCGCGTCCAGCGCGCCTATTCCTACGTCAATGCGCCTGACAACCCCGACTTAGAATTTTATCTGGTGACGGTTCCCGACGGTAAACTCAGCCCCCGCCTGGCGGCGCTAAAACCTGGCGATGAAGTCCAGGTGGTGAGTGAAGCCGCTGGCTTCTTCGTGCTGGATGAGGTCCCTGATTGCGAAACGCTATGGATGCTGGCAACCGGCACGGCTATCGGCCCGTATTTGTCGATTCTGCAGTTAGGCAGAGACCTGGATCGCTTTAAAAATCTGGTGCTGGTCCACGCCGCGCGCTATGCCGCCGATTTGAGCTACCTGCCGTTGATGCAGGCGCTGGAAAAGCGCTATGAAGGTAAATTACGCATCCAGACGGTTGTCAGCCGGGAGACAGCTGCAGATTCGCTGACCGGGCGCGTACCGGCGCTGATTGAAAACGGTGAACTGGAAAAAGCGGTAGGGCTGCCAATGGATAAAGAAACCAGCCATGTGATGCTGTGCGGAAATCCACAAATGGTACGCGATACGCAGCAACTGCTGAAAGAAACCCGGCAGATGACCAAACATCTGCGCCGTCGACCGGGCCATATGACTGCTGAGCACTACTGGTAAGAACGTTTTACTTGCCCGGTAAGCGCCCCCGGGCATTTTGCCGAATGGCGACGCTAACGCGCCTTATCCGGCCTACGAGTCAGCTCTGTACTTCACGTCCTGCGTATCTTTACCATATTTATTTTCGTCCTGGGTGCCAACGAACGCGCCCAGATCGATGAGCATGCCGACCAGAATCAGCGTCGGAACAAAGCGGCCAACTGCCCATTGCCAGACGCCGGGCAACATCGCCCAATTTCCGGCAAGCAGCATCCAGGCCAGAATCATCAACAGCGCCCACGCCCCGGAACGTCCCCGATCGTGCAGGCGTTTTACCGTCACTGCCGCCGTCGGCCACAGCAGACACACCAGACAAAATGCCGCGGTCTGAATATCGAGTAATTGCTTGCTCGCCAGCGAGAACAGAACCAACATACCGACAATCCACAGACCTATCCAAATCCAGAAATCACGGCGCCCGAGGCGCCCTTTAAATGAGAATAACCACTGCTGTATGGTCATGTAAGTTCCTTTATTATTACCTTCCAGAACAGTTTACCCTTTTGACAAGCTCGACGGTTACCGTTTTAATCGTGAGCAGTGAGAATGAAAGGTACGATTGATGAAGCAAGGATTTACACTGTTTTTATTATTGTTTTCAGCCTTAACCGCAAGCACTGCGGCACTGGCGGAAGCGCCATCGACGGCAACCACGGCCCCCTATTTACTGGCGGGTGCGCCGACTTTTGACCTGTCGATTAGCCAGTTTCGCGAAAACTTTAATACGCAGAATCCGAAGCTTATCCTGAATGAGTTCCGCGCCATCGACAGCAGTCGCGATCGGGCAAATCTCACCCGCGCGGCCAGCAAAATCAATGAAAACCTGTATGCGTCCTCCGCCCTTGAGCGCGGCACCTTAAAAATCAAAAGTATGCAAATAACCTGGTTGCCGATTCAGGGACCAGACCAAAAGGCGGCCAAAGCGAAAGCGCTGGAATATATGAGCGCCGTCATCCGCACCGTCGCGCCGCTGCTGACGAAAGAACAGAGCCAGAAAAAGCTGCAAAAACTGCTCTCAGCGGGCAAAGGTAAGCACTATTACGCCGAAACTGAAGGCGCAATTCGCTATGTTGTTGCAGATAACGGGGAAAAGGGGCTGACCTTCGCTGTTGAACCGATTAAGCTGGCACTATCAGAAAGTCTTGAGAAGGCGAATTCCCCCTAAATTATTCACGTTTCAGGAAGGCGGCGACGCAACGAATCCCCTGGAGCTTACATCAGTAAGTGACAGGGGTGAGAGAGTACAGCCAACGCACCTGCAACGTGCAGAATGACGGGGAAATGATAAAAAGCAAAGCCTTTCAGGGGATGAATCTCTATACTGTTTCACAGACCATGCTGCCCTGACGGGCGGCCATATTCCTTAATTCGCTGACAAGCGTGGAGAAATGAAATGCGACATCCTTTAGTGATGGGTAACTGGAAACTGAACGGCAGCCGCCACATGGTAAACGAACTGGTTGCTAATCTGCGTAAAGAACTGGCTGGCGTTGCTGGCTGTGCAGTAGCGATTGCTCCGCCGGAAATGTATATCGACCTGGCGAAACACGCCGCTGCCGGTAGCCACATCATTCTGGGCGCGCAGAACGTTGACCTGAACCTGTCTGGCGCATTCACCGGTGAAACAAGCGCGGAAATGCTGAAAGATATCGGCGCGCAGTACATCATCATCGGTCACTCTGAACGTCGTACTTACCACAAAGAGTCTGACGAGCTGATCGCTAAAAAATTCGCCATTCTGAAAGAACAGGGTCTGACTCCGGTTCTGTGCATCGGTGAAACCGAAGCAGAAAACGAAGCGGGCAAAACTGAAGAAGTCTGCGCACGTCAGATCGACGCCGTTCTGAAAACTCAGGGCGCGGCAGCATTCGAAGGCGTCGTCATCGCTTACGAACCAGTATGGGCTATCGGTACCGGTAAATCTGCAACTCCTGCTCAGGCTCAGGCTGTTCACAAATTCATTCGTGATCACATTGCTAAAGCTGACGCGAAAATCGCTGAACAAGTTATCATCCAGTACGGCGGTTCCGTGAACGCAGCCAACGCTGCTGAGCTGTTCGCTCAGCCGGACATCGACGGCGCGCTGGTTGGCGGTGCTTCTCTGAAAGCAGATGCCTTCGCGGTCATCGTTAAAGCAGCAGAAGCCGCTAAACAGGCTTAAGTTGTATGACGGGAGGAGCACTCCTCCCGTCGCATCAGGTCTACCAGTATCCCAGCCAGTGCCACCAAAAGGCGCCGGTTACCCCCCAAATGGTCAGGTTGACCACGCTCATTACCAGCCCCGTTTTCCACCACTCCGCCAGCGTGACATAGCCTGAACCAAAGATGATAGGCGCAGTACCCGTGCCATAGTGCGTGAGCGACATCATCAGCGAGGAGGAGAAGCCGAGCATCAACCCAAGTAGCGCCGGCGGCGCCCCCAGGCCTAATCCTGCGGCGAAGAACGCAGCGAACATCGCCGTAATATGTGCAGTTGTACTGGCGAAAAAGTAGTGCGAGTAGACGTAAAGCAGGATCAGCAGTAGCGTCGCAATACTCCAGTGCACACCCAGATGGTCGATTGCGCTACCCACGCTGGTTGCCAGCCACCCCACCAACCCCAACTTGCTGAGAAAATCCGCCATCATCACCAGCGCGGCGAACCAGACTATGGTATCCCATGCTCCACGGCACTTAAGAATGTCATCCCAGCTTAATACGCCCGTCATCAACAGAATCGACAAACCAATTAACGCGGCGCTGGTAGGATTTACACTCCAGCTACTGCCCATCAACATTGCGGGAACGCCCGCCCACAGGCAAAGCAGCAAAATGAAGACGGCCAGGGTAATTTTCTCTGCCAGTGAAAGCGGACCTAGCGCCTCCAGTTTTTGTCGTGCGAACTGAGGCGCATTTGGCGTGCGTGTGATGGCTGGCGGGTAGAGCCACCAGATAACAATCGGCATGACGACCAGTGAGACCACCGCGGGAAGCAGCGCGGCGATAGCCCACATTCCCCAGGTCATATTCAGCACCCCATCCGTTCCCTTCGTTAAAAAGCTAACGATTAAGGGGTTAGGCGCGGTCGCGGTGATGAACATTGCCGAGCTGATGGGGTTAATGTTGTAATTCACCAGCGCCAGATAGCGGCCCGTTGAGCCATTCTCGTTGTTGCCCGGTTGCGATCCGAGGCTTTCCGCAATCGCCCGCATTACCGGATGGATAATGCCGCCGCCACGCGCGGTATTGCTTGGCGTTACGGGTGCGATCAGCGTTTCCGCAAGGGTTAATGCCCACGCAATACCCAGCGTTCTTTTACCAAACAGCGCAATAAACCCGTAGCCAATACGCGCGCCCAACCCGGTCTTTAACAGGCTTTGCGACAGCATGATGGATAAACCAATCAGCCAAATCAGTTGATTAGAGAAGCCACTCAAGGCATCGTTCAGCGCGGCCGAGGGTTTACCGGGGTTAGTGACGCCGGTCATCGCCACCAGCATAATCGCCACAACCGCAATGGCGCCAATGGGCATGGCTTTACCGATAATCGCTGCGATCGTACCAATGAACAACGCCAGCAGATGCCACGCTTGCGGAGTGACATCAGGCGGACACGGGATAACAAACCAGATGGTAAGCGTGATCGCGAGCGAAATGATGGCAGGCCAACAGCGGATAGGGGTCAAACTGTCCATGAATCAATCCTTGAGTTTCCAGTGCACAAATCTGCGCCCCGGTATTAACCGCCATCAGCCCAAATAAAACAATTCATCATCTCACAAAACAAAAAATTAACATTTATATACAGTTATAATTTATCCAGCATACTGAACCAGAGATAATCCAACGGCAGAAGCAACAGATACGTTGCCGCCGCCAGCGAAATGCACAGCAACATCCCCGCCCTCGCAGGCACTTTCCCAAGCGCCATCGCCACCACAATCGGCGAAGCCTGATACGGCAGCAGCGGTGTGGAATATCCCAATACCTGAATCATAATCACCGACAGCAGCGGAAACCCCGTCGCATCGGCAAAACTTTGTGCCAGCGTGGTATACAACGCCGGAACACCGTTCGCTGTCATAATAAAATTGAGCGCGGTGGTAATGCCTGTCAGCGCGAGAAAGCTGGTAAACGGTTTTTCCGCATCCAGCGGCATCACCTGTAACAGCGCCTCGCCCACAGCGCTGCCAATGCCGGTCTGGGTGACGGTGATCGCCAGACCCAAAATACCCGCTACGTAAATACAGGTGCGAATATTTACCCCAGTGGAAAACTCATCGCCATTGATAAAACCAACCCGTGGTAGCAGTGTGATAACCGCCGCCGCCAGCCCGGTCCACGCAGGACCAATACCATGCCAGCTTTCGCTAACCCACAGCAGCAGCACCACGGCCAGCATCCAGGCCAGGCGTTTTTCATCCCGACTCATCGGCTCCAGCGGTGTGAGATCGCGCGGCGCATGGGGCTTACCAGGGAACAGCCAGCAGATAAGCACGATAAGCACCGCCCCCTTAAGCCAGCCCAGAACTGGCGTATGCAGCAGCAAATAGGGAAGATAATTGAGGTGGATGCCGTAAGAGCCTTCCGCCGCGCCGCTCATCACCAGATTCGGTACGTTAGCGGGTAAAATCGTCGCGGAAAGCTGGAACGTGCCAAACCCAACGGCCAGCGCCAGACCATACCAGGCGCGCGTACCGTCGTTAATCCCGGCCCGCTTCGCCATCGCCGCGACAATCGGCATCAGCAGCGCAATGCGGCCCATGTTGGATGGCATCACAAACGCCAGCGCGTAACTCAGCAGCACCACGCTCGCCACCATTAACGGCCAGGAGTCGGTCAACCGCGATGACAGCGCCCTCGCCGCCCTGTCCGCCAGCCCCGTTTTACGAATCGCGATACCCAGCACAAATCCACTGAAAACCAGCCAGAACGCCGACGACGCGAAGCCGCCAAAAATCACATCCGCAGGCGCGACTTTGGCAACCATCGCTACGGCAAAGAACAGTAGCGCCGTTATAAACTCCGGCAGCAGCGACGTGGCCCAGAGCAGGATGGTGATGCCAACCACCAGAGAGGGGATAAACAGAGGGTGTGTAAGCCAGAGCGACATGCCTGTCTCCTGTTGTTTTTTTCAACAAGAATACGGGGACAAGCATGCGGAGTAAACGCCAGATTAGGTGGGGTTAACGCAGAATATCACACTGATGATCCTGAATTTCCTCAGCGGAGGCGAGATTGAGCGCTAGCAGATTGCGCTGGGTCGCCAGCAGGACAAAAGACTCATCGCTCTGACGCACCATCGCCAACGCATAGCTGCCCATATGCTCACGCGCATCCGGCACCTCTTCTGCCAGCATCATAAATGGGCTGCGTTGCGCCAGTTCATTTTCCGTGACGCGGCGCGCCAGATATTCATGACCGCGCAGCCCGCCAGGTAAAGGCAGCCAGCGGGTGCTGATTTTCGCCAGATTGTCATCCAGCTGTTGTCTGACATCAGTTCGCAGGCAGGAGATATGAATGTGCAGGTGATTTTGCGTACGCCCGCTACGCGAGTTAATGGTCAGCGATACCGCTTTGTCAGGAATTTCGTGGCCGTCTTTCTGGCTCATAAAGCTGCGCGCCTGCCAGGCCAGCCAGAAAAAGTTCGGCGTGCCTGATTTCAACAGTAGCGGGCTTTCCGTACCGTTGATGCGGTAAGTGGGCATCAACAAATATTGCAAAGGGCCATTTCGGTCTTTGAATACCACATATCCGGCATCCGGCTTCACTTCTGCGCACGGCGCGGGATCCTGCTGCTGCAACTGGTGCGGCAGGCATTGCTGAAGAACAATCTGGCGTAATGCGTCCGGGTTGCCGGTGAATTTCCAGTACCCGATACCTGCAGCGGCGGCGACCACAATCACCGCCAGTAAAAGATAGCCTGCTTTTTTCATTACGCGTTTCCTGTATCCCATTGAAGGGCAAGAGTAACGCAAAACCATGACAAATAAAAAACCCGGTCGCATTAAGCCACCGGGTCGGTAAATCACAGATTTATTTATCGTTTGCTGATCTGGTCGAACGTACCGCCGTTAGAGAAGTGCTCTTTCTGCGCTTTCGTCCAGCCGCCAAACTCTTCGTCGATGGTGAACAGCTTCAGCTTCGGAAATGCGTTTTCGTATTTCTTCGCAACGTTAGCATCACGTGGACGATAGTAGTTTTTCGCTGCAATTTCCTGGCCTTCCGGGGAGTAGAGATACTTCAGGTAAGCCTCTGCCACCGCTTTGGTGTCTTTCTTTTCCACGACTTTGTCGACCACGGAAACGGTCGGCTCCGCGAGGATAGATTCACTCGGCGTCACTATCTCGAATTTGTCTTTACCCAGCTCGTTCGTTGCCAGTAGCGCTTCGTTTTCCCAGGCGATCAGTACATCACCGATACCGCGTTCAACGAAGGTATTGGTTGAGCCACGCGCACCGGAATCCAGTACTTCAACGTTCTTATACAGGGCTTTCACGAAGTCTTGTGCCTTGGCCTGATCGTTGTTGTTGTGGTGCAAGGCATAGCCCCATGCCGCCAGATAGTTCCAGCGTGCGCCACCGGAGCTTTTCGGATTCGGCGTAATGACCGACACGCCAGGTTTGATCAAATCGTTCCAGTCATGAATTTGTTTAGGATTGCCTTTGCGGACCAGGAACACGATGGTGGAGGTATACGGCGCGGAGTTATCCGGCAGGCGCTTGATCCAGTTTTTATCAATTCGACCACGTTCAGCAATGGCATCTACGTCGTAAGCCAGTGCCAGCGTCACGACATCGGCTTCAATGCCGTTAATGACGGAAGTCGCCTGTTTACCCGAACCGCCATGCGATTGGCGGATCACGACATTGTCGCCAGTTTCCTGCTTCCAATGCGCGCTAAAAGCTTTGTTGTACTGCTCGTACAGCTCACGCGTTGGATCGTACGATACGTTAAGTAACTGAATATCCTTTGCCAGAACGCTGGTCGATGCCAGCAATAATGTTAACCCTACGCCCCATTTGTTCATCGCCCAGCTCTCTTATGTGATGTTGTGATGAGCAAAGCGTGCCAGAAAGGCATCCAAACATTAAAGAATAAAAAAAGATTTGCTATAACTTCAAGGAATAAATCTGAGGATTTGCCGGATGGCAGCTAACGTCTAATCAGGCCTACAAGTCTCTGCAACCTGTAGGCCTGATAAGCGAAGCGCCATCAGGCGCGCAAAAAATACAATCAGTACAGTTTTTTCGCGCAGTCCAGCCAGTCACCTTTGAACGGACGCTTCATGTTTTCAATAGCGTCAATAATGTCGTGGTGAACCAGTTTCTCGTTCTGAATACCTACACAGCGACCGCCGTGGCCTTCCAGCAGCAGTTCAATGGCATAGGAGCCCATACGGGATGCCAGGATACGGTCGTAAGGTACCGGAGAACCGCCACGCTGGATGTGACCCAGTACGGTTGAACGCGTTTCACGGCCGGTTTCTTTCTCGATGTAATGCGCCAGTTCGTCAACGTCGCACATGTGCTCAGTGATCGCAACGATTGCGTGTTTTTTACCCTTCGCGATACCTGCTTTGATTTCAGCAACCAGATCGTCGCGGCTGAATTCCACTTCAGGAACCACCACGAACTCACAGCCACCGGCAATTGCAGCTGCCAGGGTCAGATCGCCACAATAGCGGCCCATCACTTCAACGATGGAAATACGCTGGTGAGAAGAAGAGGTATCGCGCAGACGGTCAATCGCTTCAACTACGGTACCCAGAGCGGTGAAGTAACCGATGGTGTAGTCGGTACCTTTGATATCGTTGTCGATAGTGCCCGGCAGACCGATACATGGGAAGCCCATTTCAGTCAGGCGTTTTGCCCCCATGTATGAACCGTCACCACCGATAACAACCAGCGCGTCAATGCCACGTTTTTTCAGGTTTTCGATAGCCACCGCACGCACGTTTTCGTCGCGGAATTCCGGGAAGCGAGCAGAACCGAGGAACGTACCGCCACGGTTGATCATGTCGGACACGCTGTAGCGGTCAAGTTGGACCATACGGTCTTCATACAAACCCAGGTAGCCATCATGGATCCCCATGACTTCCAGCCCTTCCGTCAACGCTGCACGTACAACACCACGGATTGCTGCGTTCATGCCCGGCGCATCACCGCCGCTTGTCAACACACCGATTTTCTTAATCATGACTACCTCTGAACTTTGGAATGCAAAATGAAATCTGCTGCCGGAAGTCGATTCCGCATATCGAAACGATCCAACGAATATGCAGATAGTATAACAATCACTTCCTGCTGAATTGATTCAGGTCAGGCCAAATGGTGGTAATTTATACACAAAATGCTGGCCCGGTTCACTTTTTTTACAACGAATTATGAAAGATCAAACATCTTGCCTTCCTTGGGTACGACCGAACAAGGATCCTGATGAATGATGACATCCGATCCCGGGAAACGCCGTAAAATTGCCTGCTCAACCTGTTCAGCCACTAAATGCGCCTGAACGAGCGGCAGATTATCTTCCATTTCCAAATGAATCTGAATAAAGCGGGTCGGCCCTGACTGCCGCGTGCGAAGATCGTGAGCGCCGCTGACTCCGGGCCATGACGTCACAATATCAATAATTTCCTGACGTTCTTCATCGGGTAAAGCACGATCCAATAAAGACTGTACCGCCTCATACCCCATGCGTAATGCGCTATATAAAATATAGATGCCAATCCCGAGCGCAAACAAGGCATCTGCGCGATGCCAGCCGTACCATGCCAGCCCAAGCGCCACGAGAATCGCACCGTTCATCATAACATCAGACTGATAATGAAGCATATCCGCCCTGACGGCCTGACTTTGCGTGCGTTTTACTACCCAGCGCTGAAACGAGACCAGAATGATTGTACACACCAACGCAATGATGGTGACAATCACCCCGACGCCAGGATCTTTCATCGGCGTAGGTTGGATGAGATGCTGAATCCCGGTCAGGAATAAAAACAGCGCCGAACCGGAAATAAACATACTTTGTGCCAGCGCCGCCAGCGATTCCGCTTTTCCGTGTCCGAACGTATGCTCATCATCTGCGGGCTGCAGCGAATAGCGCACCACCAACAGGTTGGTTAACGAGGCCGCGATGTCCACCAGAGAATCCACCAGCGCTGCCAGAATACTGACCGATCCGGTGTACCACCACGCAAAAATTTTGATCAAAAGTAACAGCGATGCCATCACGGTCGCCGCGATTGCCGCCCGGCTAACCAGCCGCCCATAGGTTTGATTCATAAACACTCCTGCCAGGATATGCCGCTAGTATAACGGATGAAGTAAAACAGTCAGGCAATAACCGAGTGACAAATTTTGGGCAAAAAAAACCCCCACATCATGTGGGGGAAGACAGGGATGGTGTCTATGGCAAGGAAAACAGGGTTACTACTGGGAACGTGAGTTGCTACTACTCAATAAATTCAACGATGAGCTTTTTTTCCAGTGCGCTACGTCGCGCAGTTGCTCCATTCGTTGTTCATGTTTCTCATTTAAAACCGCTTGCTGCTCGGGCGTTAACAGGCGATACATCTGGTTGCGGACCTTGGCTATTTCAACCTGGCGGGCAACCTGTTCTTGCGCCATTCTTTCTGCCTGAGCGCGCACAGCGCTTTCATCAAATTTCTCTGCGGTGACAAGGCGATGCATTGTCTCCATTTCGCTAACATTAACAGGAGGCTGTTCGTGTCTTGCCTGCTGCATTAAATCTCGCATCTGTTGACGTTGATGTTCGGTTAAACTGATACCGTCAAACATGTGGCTCTGAACGCTGCGTTGCGCGGAGCCTTCACCCAGGTGCCAGTGATCGCCTGTGACGACTTCAGCTGCATGGCTTAAAGTACTGAATGCCAGCGTTGAGGCCATGACGGCAGCGGTAACTTTGCCCATCACTTGCTCCCAAAATCTTTTCTGTCGCGATTCAACGAGAGACAGTTTACGATTCGGGCTGCAAACATGCGTCAGGGGGTGTAAAACAACGTAAAGTCATAGATTAGCGACGCCTGATGACGTAATTTCTGCCTCGGAGGTACGTAAACAATGAATAAAATCCTGTTAGTTGATGATGACCGAGAGCTGACTTCCCTGTTAAAGGAGTTGCTCGAAATGGAAGGTTTCGATGTGCTGGTTGCCCATGATGGGGAACAGGCGCTTGAGCTTCTGGATGACAGCATCGATTTACTTTTGCTCGACGTCATGATGCCAAAGAAAAACGGCATCGATACGCTGAAAGCACTTCGTCAGACACACCAGACACCCGTAATCATGCTGACCGCTCGCGGCAGCGAATTGGATCGCGTACTTGGCCTTGAGCTGGGCGCGGACGACTATTTACCCAAACCGTTTAACGACCGTGAACTGGTCGCGCGCATCCGCGCTATTCTGCGTCGCTCACACTGGAGCGAACAACAGCAGAACAGCGACAACGGTTCGCCGACGCTGGAAGTGGATGCGTTAAGCCTTAATCCGGGTCGCCAGGAAGCCAGCTTTGACGGGCAAACCCTGGAGTTAACCGGCACCGAATTCACCCTGCTCTATTTGCTGGCACAGCATCTCGGTCAGGTGGTTTCGCGTGAACACCTGAGCCAGGAAGTGCTGGGCAAACGCCTGACGCCTTTCGATCGCGCGATCGACATGCATATCTCGAACCTGCGTCGTAAGCTGCCAGAGCGTAAAGACGGACACCCGTGGTTTAAAACCCTGCGCGGTCGCGGCTACCTGATGGTCTCCGCTTCATGATAGGGAGCTTAACCGCACGCATCTTTGCCATCTTCTGGTTGACGCTGGCACTGGTGTTGATGTTGGTACTGATGTTACCCAAGCTCGATTCACGCCAGATGACCGAGCTACTGGACAGCGAGCAGCGCCAGGGGTTGATGATTGAGCAACACGTTGAAGCTGAACTGGCGAACGACCCACCCAACGATTTGATGTGGTGGCGTCGCTTGTTTCGGGCGATAGACAAGTGGGCGCCGCCAGGACAGCGGTTATTGCTTGTTACGACGGAAGGACGCGTGATCGGCGCAGAACGCAACGAAATGCAGATCATTCGTAACTTTATTGGTCAGGCCGATAACGCCGACCATCCGCAAAAGAAAAAATACGGTCGCGTTGAGATGGTCGGGCCTTTCTCCGTCAGAGACGGTGAAGATAACTACCAGCTGTATCTCATTCGACCAGCCAACAGCTCACAATCTGACTTTATCAACCTGCTGTTTGACCGACCGCTGTTGTTGCTGATCGTCACCATGTTAGTCAGCTCTCCGCTATTGCTCTGGCTTGCCTGGAGTCTGGCGAAACCAGCGCGTAAGTTGAAAAACGCGGCGGATGAAGTGGCCCAGGGCAACCTGCGTCAGCATCCGGAGCTGGAAGCCGGTCCGCAGGAGTTTCTGGCGGCAGGCGCCAGCTTTAACCAGATGGTGACGGCGCTGGAGCGAATGATGACCACGCAGCAGCGCCTGCTGTCGGACATCTCTCACGAGTTGAGAACGCCACTGACGCGTCTGCAGCTGGGTACCGCGCTGCTGCGCCGTCGCAGCGGTGAAAGTAAAGAGCTGGAGCGTATTGAAACAGAAGCGCATCGGCTGGACAGCATGATCAACGACCTGCTGGTGATGTCACGTAATCAGCAGAAAAACGCGCTGGTCAGTGAAACGGTGAAAGCCAATCAGCTGTGGGGCGAAGTGCTGGATAACGCCGCCTTTGAAGCCGAGCAGATGGGTAAATCGCTCACGGTGAATTTCCCGCCGGGTCCCTGGCCGCTGTACGGCAACCCAAATGCGCTGGAAAGCGCGCTGGAAAACATTGTGCGCAATGCCCTGCGTTATTCACACACGAAGATTGAAGTTGGCTTCGCGGTGGATATCGACGGGATTACCATCACTGTGGATGACGATGGCCCGGGCGTTAGCCCTGAAGACCGGGAACAGATTTTCCGTCCGTTCTATCGTACCGATGAGGCGCGCGATCGCGAGTCTGGCGGAACAGGTCTGGGTCTGGCGATTGTTGAAACCGCAATCCAGCAGCATCGTGGCTGGGTGAAGGCCGAAGACAGCCCACTGGGTGGTTTACGGCTGGTGATTTGGTTGCCGCTGTACAAACGCGCTTAACAGGCTTCCCCGGTAACCTCGTGCCGGGGAAGCTCTCACTTTATGCTGTTGCCGCTGCAGCTGCTAGCTTTTGCTTTTTAATCCGCTTCACCAGAATTGTCGAACAGATAAAGCCCATTAAGCTGAACGCAATCATCACGCTAAAGACGTAGTTGTAGCCCGTGATGCCGCTATTGGTATCCAGTAAGTAGCCGTATAACGTGTATGCAAACATAGCGGGCATATAACCGATGATACAGCCAAATGCCATTGCCGAACCGGCATACTCACGTGGGGTACCAATTTCATCCATCGGCGCGAAGAAAATGGCGCGCTGGGAGAAGATAATCGCCCCAAATCCTAATGTTGCTACCATACCGATGTATACGTTCATTGTTTGATGCGGTAACTGCATGAAAACAAGCATCGCAACGGCGGAGATCAAAAACGTCCACTTCAGGTATACCGTCGGCGATTTGGCAACCTTATCCGCCAGCAGCCCACCAATCGGTCCTCCCACCATTTTCAACGCATACTGGTTGATGATGCCGTACGCCCCGACGAGCGCTACCGGCAGCATGTAGATATCTTTTAAGAACGGGATGAAGTAAGTCAGCCCGCAGTATGCGGCGTAAACAAAGAAAATCCCTAAAGAAGCCAGCCAGACGTTAGGGCAGGACAACACATGTTTGATTCCCTTTAAAACTTCCATATTGGCGCTGGTTTTCTCGCCGCCTTTCACTTTGTCATCATCGACAATAAAGTACGTCACAATGCCCGCCGCCAGCGTAATAACCGTATAAAACAACAGACCCGCCTGCATCCCCGCCTTACCTTCACCAAACTGGACGAAGACAAACAGAGCGCCAGATGCGACGATGACATCCACCACGCCGCGTCCGGCTTCTAAAAAGCCAAACATGCGTCCTTGTTCTTCTTTTGTGCCCAGCAGACGCACGGCTTTCAGCAATACCGGCCAGTAAACCACATCGGCAAAGAATGCCATTGCGGCAAAGCAAATGAGATAACCAGTAAATGACGGCAGCGTTGCCAGATATAAGCCGCAAAGTCCTACGCCGATGAGACCGAATGGTAATAATATTTTCTTGGAATAACGGTCAGCGATATAAAGCGAAAGAAAAAGCCCGGTTGTCTGAACAATAGTATAAACCGTAAAACTCAGGCCAATTTGCGTATTAGTTAAACCCCAGTCGCTTTGCATTGGCACATAGAAAACATCCTTCATACTTGAAAGTTTAAATATTGTGCCGCCGCCTAAAATCAAAAAACAGAGCCTTGCCCATTTATTCATGAACATGAGTAAACCCTCATTGCTTGTTGAGAGAAATATTTAGATTAATTTATATAATTAATAAAACTGTAGAGTTATTTTCATAACTCTTTTCGCATTTAGTAAAATTATGAAAGTTATTGATTACCTATAAATTTATTACACAAGTCACGAATGTATTTTATTTGAGCCAGAGCGTGTTCTTTTTCCTGCGCCAGTCGCGCATCAATCATGTCAGCGTCGGGTAGCGGCGTATAACTTGCATCGCGCCATGGGATCCAGGGATTATCACCTTCATCATCAAAACGAAATGCGGGTGCATAATATTCAACTTCTTCTTCCAGACCAAAAGCATGTACTTGTGGTTTATCTTCTCCCAAGAGTAATAATGCTTTGAGCATCTCTTCCATGGGTAAATCACCGTATCCTGAACGACAAGCCTCATGCCCCCAGCCTTTACCTTCTTTAATAATCTTTGCGTCTTTAATATGTACCTGAGTGATCAAAGGAGACATGACCTCTAACGCAGAAAGCGGCTGCTCATTGGCATTAATCATGTTGCCAAAATCAAAAAGAATAGAGAGATTCTTCATTCCACTATTATTAACCAGCGTCACCAGCTCATGACCCTGTAGATCTTCATGCTGTTCAATGGTAAAGCTCAGGCCACAATCATCATACTGAGACAACCACGCAAGATCATTGGCAATCTTCGCCATAACGTCGTTGAGATGCCCTTCATAGCGCGGGTAGAAACGAACTGACGTTGCGCCAGTTGCCACAGCAATACGAATTGCATCCGTCAATGTCGCCTGGTCCGATGCGCTGGTTTCAATATGCACATCCAGGTTATATTTTTTAGCCTTTTCTTTAAAATCGTGTAACTGCCGATCGTTTATTTTCTGCAGTGACTGGGATTCACCATCCTCAACATGTATTTTCACACCCTTTAATTGCTGCTGATGCGCAATATCCAGAAGATCGCCAGGCAGGACTCTCTCATAGCGCATATTCAGATGAAAGGCATAAGCATGTAGGTACAGTGGTATATTTCTCGCACGTTCAGCAAGAAGTTTCTGGTTACATTTTCCCATAGTTTTCTCATTCATCACGAATAACAAGTTCCACTGATTCAAGTCGCCAGTATTCAAAATCAACCTGAACCACTTTTTTATCTCGGGTAGCCCGATGTTTTTCTACTAAAATTCCATACGTATTAGGCGCAACGCCCAGTTCTTTGCACGCCACTTCTGGCATATTTACCGGTTTAAAAATCATTTCTTTGATATTTAAAATATGACCAAACGCATCTTCCCAGACGCTGGAAAAAGATTGATTGCCCAGTTTGTTTATGAATCCTGGTGCAACATCAGCATCAATGTAGGACTCATGGTAAAACACTTTATGTGAATCAAGACCACACCAGCCGGTAACTAAATAGCGCTCACCGGTGGAGAGAAAAACATCATCAACATGATGCGGGACCGTCTCAATGGTTTCTTTGGTTAAATAATCCCAAAAAGGTTTACGCCCCTGAGCACAGGCTTCGGCATTGAAACTGGAAAGTGATTTGGGGTTATAAATAAATCGTTTCGATGAAATAAACCAACCACTGCGGTTCTTGCGGAAAATACGCGCATCGATCTCAAGCTCAATCAGAACCTGACGTAAGGTCATGCGCTTCGCATCCAGCAGCTCGCATAACTCTCTTTCCGAGGGCAATTTGGATCCTGCTGGCAAATTATTTTCGTTTAACCAGCTTTCAAAGCGCTCTCTGAGCACATCAACATTGTTTTTCTTTTTCATCTCGCTCATCTGGTTTAAACCAATTTGAAGCTAAGATATTTGAGTGCCGGAAATACTCAAGTTTTTTTTCAACGCAGAGTTTCTTTTTGTGGACCAGGTATCAAGAATGGGCAGAAAGCGTGTTGTGACAGGCAGGTTTTTACCCGCTTCAGTACGCAGAGATAACGAGCATGGGAGAGGTAAATCAGGTGTTGCCACCTGATTTAATTGCAAGATAGAGGTGGGTTTATTTTCCCCACAAACGGCGGGAATTGTCTTCGATCTTGCCGCTTAAACGACGTTTTTGCATCGTTCTGGTCCAACTTTTGGATAACCCGGCAGCCGACAGTAAACGATGATATTGCGAGTCATCAAACGGCATATGCCAGGCAATGGCAATCGCCTCCCGTACGCTGACGTCGCTGACGCGTGATGCCAGGATCAACGGCGCGTCTGCCGACACCTGACCGGGAGCGATGACGCTGCACAGCCAGCCTGTCTTGCCTGCATCCTGCATCTGGCTGGCCATGTCGCTGATGCCGAAATGGAAATTCAGCTTAAAACACGGCGAGCGCGGCTGCGTGACCTGAATCAGCGCATCTCCCCACTGGAAAATGTCGCCAATAAAGACATTCTCTTCCGTTAACCTCTCAGTAGAGAGATTCTCGCCAAACGCGGGGGCGACAAATAGCTCCGCCTGCTCCGGAAACTCTTGTCTCCAGTGCTGATAGTGTTCACGCGGATAATGGCACAGCGCGCGATCCGGCCCGCCGTGAATTTTTGTTTCCGCCTGCTCATCACCCGTCAACCCCAGTTCGGTCAGCATCAACTCACCGTCAACCTGGACTTTAGCAATCGCGCTGGGACGGCTTCCCGTGTAGTCCCGAACCTTGCCAGTAAAAACATCGACCGGATATCGCATCTGTTCCCTCTCCCGATAAATTTCCCCCATTACACCACATTTATTTTACCCCAGTCGCTCAAAATGAGAGCACGGTTCACATGAAAGTTAGGGACACATGCTATCAATGTAAGCTGGTTTTGAAACATCATTTCAAATAAGGAGTCGACAACGTGACTGGTCAATCGCAATTTGCTGGCGTCTGGTGTCCATCCATTACGCCAATGGACAATGACGGCAAGATCGATCTTAACGGTCTGAGCCAGCATCTCAAACGCCTAACCGAGGCCAAAATCGACGTGATTTTGCTGATGGGCAGCATCGGGGAATTTGCCTCCTTTACGCTCGAAGAAAGGCTAGTGCTGATCCGCGAAGCCCGCGCCATGAGCTCGCTGAAGATGGTCGCCAACGTCTCATCCACCTGCCAGAATGATGTGCTGTTGATGGCGCAGGAAGCGTATCGCGCCGGTTACGACGCTGTGATGATCCTCCCACCTTACTACTATGGGCAAACGGCAAAACAGCTGCTGAGCTACTTCCGTCAGTTGGGACAGAAACTCAGCGGTAAATGGTTTGCCTATAACTTTCCGGCACGTACCGGCTGCGATTTAACCCCCGAACTGGTTGCCACCCTCGTCGATGAATTTCCCAACTTCGCAGGCATTAAAGATACCGTCGACTGTCAGTCCCATACCCGCAGTATGATTCAGACCACCCGCGCCGTGCGTGAGGATTTTGCCGTGCTGTCCGGCTATGACGAATACTACATTCCTAACCTGCTGGCAGGCGGTGCGGGGATTATTTCAGGATTAAACAACGTCATGCCGGAACTGTTTGTCAGCGCGCGGGAAGCGTTTAAGCAGGGCGACCTGGCAGCGCTTCGCGATATTCAGGACCAGATTGGCACCTACATGTCCATCTACGCCATTGGCGAAGATTTTGTCACCACCATCAAAACCGTGGTATCGCGTAAGTTTGGCTATTGCACCGGCGTGTCACGTAATGCTGGCGGAGAGTTGAACGAGAGCGAATGTCGGACAATCGATGAAGTATTTATCGTAGAAGGTTAACTCGTTAAGCCGGATGGCGCAGACCATCCGGCTTAAGAGATTTATTTCACGGTACCACGAATATCAATTTCCGCCGCCCTGGCTTTAACTCTTTTCGACCAGATAGACGTGATAATCGGCACCAGAATGGAGGTCACAATCACTGACGTGGCAACGAGGGAAGTCGCTGCTGGTGCCATCGGTTTAAATGCCGGAACCATTTCCGCAATCAGCACCGGCGTGGCGACCGCCGCACCCGCTGAGCTGGAGGCCGCAATCCCCGCCGTACCATCACCGCCACCAATCAGTTTATCAGCGATAATCAAGGGAATACCGGTGATGATAATCACCACGACACCCAGCAGAATACCCAGTACTCCGGTTTGCGCAATCACGCTTAAATCAATGGTGTTACCCAATGCGAAAGCAAAGAAAGGGATCAGCGTCTGCACCGCTTTGCTGAAGAACTCGCGCAACTCGGGGTCCAGATTCCCCAACGCAAAGCCAATCAGAAACGGTAATACAGCCCCCACAAACACGTGCGGTTCAAACGACGCGATCCCGGCGGTTCCCAAAATCACCATCGTCATCAGCGGGCCAGACTCCAGCGACATCAGGACAAACGCTCCGGCCTCTTCTTTGGTGCCGTACTGCTGCATAATCGAGGCATACAGCCCGCCGTTGGTCATATCCATAGCGGCCACCAGCGCCAGCGTAGACAGCCCGGCGAAGAATCCGACCTCCACACCATGTTCCGGCAGAATACGTGAAGCAATCGCCGCGACCACCCATGCCACCAGAATCTTGGTGATGACCAACGTGCCTGATTTACGTAGCACGGTGCCGGTAGCGCTTAGCTTAATCGACGCCCCCATGCAAAAGAACCAGACTGCCAGGATAGGTACCGTACCGGTGATCATACCGTTGGTAAAGGAGCCGAAATATTTCCCGGCGCCGGGGGAAAAGGTGTGACACAACGCGCCCAGGAAAAGCGGCACCAGCATCATACCGCCTGGGATTTTCTCTATCGTTCGTTTGATCTGCATTTCCATCACCTGTAGACATAAAAATGGGGCAATTTTTATGGGCGATTGCATCTTGCTTTTGAGATGCGCCCGTCTTGATGGAAAGAAGATAGACATTCATAGAGACTATAAAAGTGATCCCACTCGCATAATAAAACCTTGTTTCAATTTAAGTGGATCATCGTTTTTATATTGAGTTTGATCACAAAAAAACCCCCACAAGCATCGCCTGTAGGGGTTTCGTTAATGCGTAGAACTTATTTTTTCGCTGCGAAACGCGCGGCAGCTTCGTCCCAGTTCACCACGTTCCAGAACTCTTTGATGTAGTCCGGGCGACGGTTCTGGAATTTCAGGTAGTAAGCGTGTTCCCAAACGTCCAGGCCCACGATCGGGAAGCCGGAAGCGCCAGAGATAGCTTCACCCATCAGCGGGGAATCCTGGTTAGCGGTGGAAACAACAGCCAGCTTGTCACCTTTCAGAACCAGCCACGCCCAGCCGGAGCCAAAACGGGTTGCCGCAGCTTTTTCAAATTCAGCTTTGAAGTTGTCGACGGAACCGAAGTCACGTTCGATAGCCGCTTTCAGATCGCCCTGCAGCGTAGTACCGGTTTTCAGACCTTTCCAGAACAGGCTGTGGTTAGCGTGGCCGCCCGCGTTATTGCGCAGAACGGTTTTCTTGTCTGCTGGCAGTTGATCCAGTTTAGCGATCAGTTCTTCAGCAGACAGGCTAGCGAATTCAGGCAGGCTCTCCAGCGCAGCGTTCGCGTTGTTTACGTAAGCCTGGTGGTGTTTGGTATGGTGGATTTCCATCGTCTGCTTATCGAAGTGCGGTTCAAGGGCATCATAAGCGTACGGCAGGGATGGCAGTGTATAACTCATAATCATCTCCAGTATTGTCGGGCGGCCAGTGTTAACGCCGCGTAAGCAGTTGGGTCATTATAGTTAATTAAATGATATTGAAAATGATTATCAATGCCGTACTCTTTACAGGGTTATTATGCGGTAAAAGTGTGAGCATCATTAGGAAAATCAGGCGAATTTTGCCAACCTGGGTAGAAAACAGGCAGTGACATGAAGGACATGGGAGATAAAGCACGAGATAGTTTGCGAATTATCTCACAAGGAAATCTTGCTATGTCTGTCAATATCGCCCTTTTCGGTATCGGTCTCGACACATACTGGCCCCAGTTTACAGGCCTGGAATCACGTCTTCAGGGCTACCTGCAAACAATTGATGAGCGTCTGACGGCGCAACAAGCCACCGTCATTAATGGCGGCCTGATTGATAACGTCGATAAAGCCGATGCCCTTATCAAACGGTTGCAGCAACAACCAGTCGATGCAGTCTGCCTTTACATCAGCACCTACGCGCTCAGCTCAACGGTGCTACCCCTTGTGCAGAGTATCAATAAACCGGTCATTATTCTGGCCCTACAGCCAGAGCCAGGGCTGCCCTATTCAACTATCCGTCAAATCCCCGATCGGGGCGGGCGAACTGGAGAGTGGCTGGCGCACTGTCAGGCCTGCAGCGCCCCCGAACTGGCAAACGTGTTTAACCGTGCGAATATCCGCTTTCAATTGATCGTTGGTGCATTACAGGGCGATGAGTACGTCTGGCAACAAACTTCGCAGTGGCTGCAAGCCCTTAACGCTTGTCAAATGCTGGCAAGTTGCCAGGTCGGCGTCCTCGGACACTATTATGACGGCATGGTGGACGTTTACAGCAATATGACGAATTTGTCCGCCAAAATGGGCGTCCGCTTTATGCCACTGGAGATGTGTGAGCTGGCGGAATACCGCGAGCAGGTCAGCGAAGCAGACTTCAACGCCAAACAACAGGAAATGCACCGTGTGCTTCAGTTGGATGCGGCATGCGAACCTGCAGAGCTTGGCCGGGCAATCACCACTGCCTGCGCCATGGATAAACTGATTGCCCAGAATAAACTCGGTGCACTCGCTTATTACTATGAAGGTCGTAACGGTAACGCTTACGAGAACATCATCACCTCAATAATTCTCGGCAACACGCTGCTCACCCACCGTGGTATTCCCGTAGCGGGAGAATATGAAATCAAAAATGTGCTGGCGATGAAAATTCAGCAACTTCTGGGCGCTGGCGGTTCATTTTCAGAACCCTATGGTATTGAATTTACCGATGATGTTGTTTTATGGGGACATGATGGTCCGGCACACCCGTTGATGGCGGATGGTCCGGTAAATCTGGTGCCGTTGCCGGTTTATCATGGCAAACCCGGTAAAGGTGTGTCTATTCAGATGACCGTGAAAGCTGGCCCGGTAACCTTTCTTTCGGTAATTGAAGATGCTGAAAATGGGGTGCGTTTACAGTATGCCGAAGGTGAAGCGGTGGCAGGTGAAGTCCTGGATATCGGCAACACCAACAGCCGCTATCGCTTCCCATTATCGGCTCGCGAGTTCACCACGCAATGGTGCATGGGTGGCCCCGCTCATCATTGCAGCATTGGCCTGGGGCATCATGGTGAGGTGCTGGAAAAACTCGCCTGGCTACTGGGTATTCAGGCAGTAAGAATCTGCTAATCCTCGATATTTCCGCCCTTCTCAAAAAAAGAGGGGCGGAGCCGCATTTGTGATCAACATCCCTTTCATCCCCTGAATTTTGCCAGCATTACTCATCACGCGGCAGCATGCTGAAGGTTAATTCATTGCTCACTCTTTAGACTTTTGAACATCAAAACGGGTGATTTTCATCCTGCCAAATCGATAATTCAAAAGGAAACAGAATGGGTAACGCAATTACGATGGGGATAATATGGCATCTTATCGGTGCCGCTAGTGCCGCTTGTTTCTATGCCCCCTTTAAAAAGGTACAACACTGGTCCTGGGAAACCATGTGGTCCATCGGTGGTTTTGTTTCATGGCTGATCCTTCCCTGGCTCGTCAGCGCGATCCTGCTGCCGGACTTCTGGACCTATTACAGTTCATTCAGCGCGTCCACACTGCTGCCGGTATTTTTGTTCGGTGCCATGTGGGGGATTGGTAACATCAACTATGGTCTGACCATGCGTTACCTCGGGATGTCGATGGGGATCGGGATCGCTATCGGTATTACGCTGATTGTTGGCACCTTAATGACGCCAATCATTGCCGGTAAATTTGACGTGCTCATCGGCACACCTGGTGGGCGTATGACCCTGCTCGGCGTGCTGGTCGCCCTGATCGGTGTGGCGATTGTTACCCGCGCCGGACAGTTAAAAGAGCGCAAGATGGGCATCAAAGCCGAAGAGTTCAATTTGAAAAAAGGTCTGATACTGGCGGTGATGTGCGGCTTTTTCTCCGCAGGGATGTCCTTTGCGATGGATGCGGCTAAACCCATGCACGAAGCCGCTGCTGCGCTCGGTATCGATCCGCTGTATGTTGCCCTGCCCAGCTACGTCGTCATCATGGGCGGCGGCGCGGTGATCAATCTGGGATACTGCTTCATTCGTCTGGCAAAAATGAAAAACCTGTCAGTAAAAGCCGACTTCTCGTTAGCCAAGCCGCTGATTATCAGCAACATCCTGTTCTCGGCGCTTGCTGGTCTGATGTGGTATCTCCAGTTCTTCTTTTACGCCTGGGGCCATGCCAAAATTCCGGCGCAATATGACTACATGAGCTGGATGCTGCACATGAGCTTCTACGTCCTGTGCGGTGGCATCGTGGGCCTGATCATGAAAGAGTGGAGCAATGCAGGACGCCGTCCGGTCAGCGTGCTAAGCCTTGGCTGCGTGGTGATCATTGTCGCGGCAAACATTGTGGGTCTGGGAATGGCCAGCTAATTATGTTGAGTGCTGAGATGACGCCACTGGCTCGGCGTCATCCCGGTTTCGCGCGTGAACACCACCGAAAAGTAGTTACTGTCCTCAAAGCCGCAGCGCATAGAAATCTCACTAATCATCAACCGGCTATGCTTGAGCAGATACTGAGCATGGCAGACCCGCACCTGGCGCAGATACTGGTTGATGGTCATCCCGGTCTGACTGCGAAACTGCTGGCGCAAAACGCGCTCGCTGCACCGTTCACGCTCGCAAAACTTATCCAGTTCGAACGCATGCTCATGGCTACCGGCTAACGCGGTGATCAGTTTGTCCAACAGCGTTTCACTCGATGTCGCCGGGAGCGTATCTGTGGCGTAACGATGGCGTTTAAGGAGCGTCACCAGTTGCCCGAACAGCAGTTCCGCCATGGTAAAAGCCTGCGCATCACGCTGATTACTTTCATGCTCAAGCTGGCTTATCACCTGCCGGGCCTGGGTCATACCAACGCTACCGAGACGCCAGTGCGGCTGCCGCGGCGTACCGTTAAAGCCGGGGATCGCCCCTTGCCAGTCAACATTCAGCGTCAATCGTTCCGGGCAGTAGATGATATTTTGTAACACCAGGTCGTTAACGGAAGTGTAGGAGTGTTTATCTTCGGCGCGAATGTAAAACAGATCGCCACGGGTTATCCGGTACGGACGTTCGTTGAGAACATGTAACCCATTGCCGCGCCAGACCAGTACCAGTTCGCAAAACTCATGAGTATGTTCAGCAAAGACATCCTGCGGATAACGATCGGCCACGGCGACCGCCTGCTTTTCATGCGCAAAAAAGTCTGATTTCAGAAGGATTAGCTGATTCGCCATCACAATATTCCCTGTCGGATGGCGGCTACGCCTTATCCGACCTACAGATTACGTGACACGTAGGCCGGATAAGGCGTAGCCGCCATCCGGCGTTGAGGGACATGATTATCTGAGATTCGGCGGTAAAAAACGTTGATAGCTTTCGCGTTACTGAAGGCTGCTTCCCGCAATAAGGTCGCGCCCCTGACGAATATCGCGCGGTGACCACTCGAACTCACGGCGGAAAAGCGTCGAAAAGTGGTTACTGTCGCCGAAACCGCAGAGATAAGCGATATCTGTCACGCTGTCATCACTGTGACGAAGCAGATGCCTGGCTTTAATAAGCCGCAGACGGTTAAGGTAGCGCTGCGGCGTTAGTCCTGTCTGCTGTTTAAGCTGGCGGTGCAAAGTGCGTAAAGAGAGCGAAAACTTCTCGGCCAGCGCCTCCCAACACACCTCGTCGGCAAAATTATCTTCCAGCCACGCCATCAGAAGATTAAGCCGCGCGTCGTTATCAGTGGCCGCTTCCATCAGGCTGCTTTTACGCAGCAGCACCAGTAACTGCATAAACAGGATCTCGCGATTTGCCGCCGTCGGCGTATCCATCCCCTCGCCGAGCGCCTCCATCTGCCCCACCAGGTGACGAACCTGCTGCAGTACGCCCTGGTTTACGCGCCAGTGGGAGGGATACTGCCCATTTTGTTCCTGAGGCAAAAGCTGATTCAGCCCAGCCAGAAATTGAAACGCATCCGGAGAGCGATACAGAACGTTGGTCAGGCACAGATTGTCAGTATGTTCATATAAATGCCTGTCATGATCGCGGACGAAACACACCGTCCCGCCGCTAATGGTGTAAGGCTGTCCGTTAAACACATGGATCCCCGTGCCATGCTCGACCACTACAATTTCATGAAAATCATGATGATGCTCAGGAAATGCGGGTTGAGGAAGGCGTGGTTCAATAGCCACTGGCGCTTTACCTGTCGGAAAAAAATCCACGCAATGCAGTACGGTCATGACGGCTCCCCCTGATTAACGAATATGGCTGAATAGTAATTAAGGGTTACTACCCTCACCTTAAATTTTTGACGCCAAAGTGCGTAAACACGGTTAATTCTTCAAGAAATGGCGGGAAAGATCGGGAAATGCGGAAGGCGTCACATCCGCCAAAATCCGCGCTATTAGCGGAAACTGTGAACAACATCACGTTCACCTTTGCCGTGTTGCCAGCCGCTAATTGGGGCTGTCACTGTCAAGAAGGTACGCTTTATCAGGGGTTCTTAGACTGAGTGCAATAAAACTCAGAAGGACCTCGCTATGACTTTTCGCCATTGTGTCGCTGTCGATCTCGGCGCATCCAGTGGGCGCGTAATGCTGGCGCGTTACGACAGTGAACACCGCACCCTGACGCTGCGTGAAATCCACCGCTTCATTAACTGTCTGCAAAAAACTGACGGTTTTGATACCTGGGACATCGACAGCCTGGAAAATGACATTCGTCTTGGCCTGAAAAAAGTCTGTGATGAAGGCATTCGGATAGACAGCATCGGCATTGATACCTGGGGCGTAGATTACGTCCTGATCGATAACGCTGGTCAGCGTGTTGGTCTGCCGGTCTCTTACCGCGACAGCCGTACAGCCGGCATTATGGCGCAGGCGATGACGCAGCCGGGTAAAGGTGAAATTTATCGCCGCAGCGGCATTCAGTTTCTGCCCTTTAACACGTTGTATCAGCTGCGTGCACTGGTTGAACAGCAGCCAGAACTGCTCCCGCAGGTGGCTCATGCCCTGCTGATCCCCGATTACTTCAGCTTTCGCCTGACCGGTGAAATGAACTGGGAATACACCAACGCCACCACTACGCAGCTCGTCAATATCAACACCGACGACTGGGATGACACGCTGCTGGCGTGGACCGGGGCAGACAAAGCCTGGTTTGGTCGCCCGACGCACCCGGGGAACGTAATTGGCCACTGGATTTGCCCACAGAAAAATCGCATTCCGGTCGTGGCCGTCGCCAGTCACGACACCGCCAGTGCGGTAATTGCTTCGCCGTTGGCCGACAAAAACAGCGCGTATCTTTCTTCCGGTACCTGGTCGCTGATGGGTTTTGAGAGCAGAACACCGTATACCAACGATGCGGCGCTGGCGGCGAACATCACCAACGAAGGGGGCGCGGAAGGGCGCTACCGCGTACTGAAAAATATTATGGGGTTATGGCTGCTCCAGCGCGTTTTAAAAGAGCGCAAGATTACCGATCTGCCAACGCTTATCGCCGAAACGCAAGCGCTGCCGGCCTGCCAGTTCCTGATAAACCCGAACGACGATCGCTTTATCAATCCCGACGATATGAGTGCCGAAATTCAGGCAGCCTGTCGTGAATCGGGCCAACCCGTTCCCCTGCAAAACGCCGAACTGGCGCGCTGTATCTTCGACAGTCTGGCGTTGCTATACGCCGATATTCTGCAAGAACTGGCGCAGCTGCGAGGCGCAGCGTTTAGCCAACTGCACATCGTCGGTGGCGGCTGCCAGAACGTCTTACTGAACCAACTGTGCGCGGATGCCTGCGGGATTCGCGTTATGTCCGGCCCGATTGAGGCCTCCACGCTCGGCAATATCGGCATCCAGTTGATGACGCTGGACGAGCTTAACAACGTCGATGATTTCCGTCAGGTAGTACGCGCCAACTACGACCTGACCACCTTTATTCCAAATCCTGAAAGTGAAATTGCCCGCTACCAGGCGCAGTTTCAATCACTACGACAGACAAAGGAGCTTTGCGCATGACCACTCAACTTGAACAAGCCTGGGAACTGGCAAAACTGCGTTTCGCCGCGGTAGGCATTGATGTCGAGGCGGCATTGCGCCAGCTCGATCGTCTGCCGGTCTCCATGCACTGCTGGCAGGGCGATGATGTCGCCGGTTTCGAGAATCCGGAAGGCTCACTCACCGGCGGTATTCAGGCTACCGGCAACTATCCGGGCAAAGCGCGTAACGCCACCGAACTGCGGGCCGATCTGGAGCAAGCGCTAAGCCTGATTCCGGGACCAAAACGCCTGAATTTGCACGCGATCTATCTGGAATCGGATACGCCGGTTGCCCGCGACCAAATCAAACCTGAACACTTCAAAAACTGGGTTGAGTGGGCGAAAGCGAACCAGTTAGGGCTGGATTTCAATCCGTCCTGCTTCTCTCACCCGCTGAGCGCTGACGGCTTCACGCTGGCCCACGCCGATGACACCATTCGCCAGTTCTGGATTGATCACTGCAAAGCCAGCCGTCGCGTCTCGGCGTATTTTGGCGAGCAGTTGGGTACACCGTCGGTGATGAACATCTGGATCCCGGATGGCATGAAAGACATCACCGTTGACCGTTTAGCGCCGCGCCAGCGCCTGCTGGAAGCACTGGACGAGGTGATCAGCGAGAAACTCGACCCGGCGCACCATATCGATGCCGTTGAGAGCAAACTGTTTGGCATCGGCGCTGAAAGCTACACCGTGGGCTCCAACGAGTTCTATATGGGTTACGCCACCAGCCGTCAAACCGCGCTATGCCTGGATGCGGGTCACTTCCATCCGACCGAAGTAATTTCCGACAAAATCTCCGCCGCCATGCTGTACGTACCGCGCCTGCTGCTACACGTCAGCCGTCCGGTGCGTTGGGACAGCGATCATGTTGTGCTGCTGGATGATGAAACTCAGGCAATTGCCAGCGAGATCGTCCGCCACAACCTGTTCGACCGCGTACACATTGGCCTCGACTTCTTCGACGCTTCCATTAACCGCATCGCCGCGTGGGTGATTGGCACTCGCAATATGAAAAAAGCGCTGCTGCGCGCGCTGTTAGAACCGACCGAACAACTGCGTCAGCTTGAAGCCAGCGGCGACTACACCGCACGCCTGGCCCTGCTGGAAGAGCAAAAATCACTGCCGTGGCAGGCCGTCTGGGAGATGTATTGCCAGCGCCACGACACGCCAGCGGGTAGCCAGTGGCTGGAAAGCGTGCGCGCCTATGAAAAAGAGATTTTGAGCAAACGTAGCTAACCGTGACGCCAGACTTGTAGGCCGGAGAAGACGCCCCGCGTCGCCATCCGGCAATCGTAAGACCCGATAACGTTCGGGCAATAAACAGGAACACCGAAGATGCAAAACATTACTACTTCCTGGTTCGTCCAGGGGATGATCAAAGCCACTTCTGATGCGTGGCTGAAAGGCTGGGACGAGCGTAACGGCGGCAACCTGACGCTGCGTCTGGATGAGGCAGACATTGCACCGTTTAGCGCCGATTTCCATGAAAAACCACGCTATATCGCGCTAAGTAAGCCAATGCCATTGCTGGCGAACACGCCGTTTATCGTCACCGGTTCCGGCAAATTTTTCCGTAACGTTCAGCTCGATCCCGCGGCAAATTTGGGTGTGGTGAAAGTAGACAGCGATGGCGCGGGCTACCATATCCTGTGGGGCCTGACCCACGAGGCCGTACCAACCTCTGAACTGCCAGCTCACTTCCTCTCCCACTGCGAACGTATTAAAGCGACGAACGGCAAAGACCGCGTGATCATGCACTGCCACGCCACCAACCTGATCGCCCTGACCTACGTGCTGGAAAACAACAGCGCGCTGATTACCCGCAAACTGTGGGAAGGCAGCACCGAGTGCCTGGTGGTATTCCCGGATGGCGTCGGCATTCTGCCGTGGATGGTGCCGGGTACGGATGAAATCGGCCAGGCGACAGCCGAGGAAATGCAGAAACACTCGCTGGTACTGTGGCCGTTCCACGGCGTGTTCGGCAGCGGACCTACCCTCGACGAGGCGTTCGGTTTGATCGATACCGCAGAGAAATCCGCCGAGGTTCTGGTCAAAATCTATTCGATGGGCGGTATGAAGCAGACCATCACGCGCGAAGAACTGATAGCCCTTGGCAAACGTTTTGGCGTGACGCCGCTGGCAAGCGCCGTAGAGCTGTACTGATACCTCCCAACCCAACGCCGGATGCGGCTTCACTTTATCCGGCCTACAGGATTTTATTGTTAAGGAGAATAGTGATGAGCTTTATGTTGGCACTGCCAAAAATTAGCCTGCATGGCACCGGCGCGATTGCCGATATGGTGGATCTCGTGGCGAATAAACAATGGGGCAAAGCGCTGATCGTCACCGATGGTCAACTGGTGAAGCTGGGCCTGCTGGACAGCCTGTTTGCCGCGCTGGATGAACATCAAATGTCTTACCACCTGTTTGATGAGGTGTTCCCGAACCCGACAGAGGAGCTGGTGCAGCAGGGTTTTGCAGCATATCAGGGCGCAGAATGTGACTACATTATCGCTTTCGGCGGCGGCAGCCCGATCGATACCGCTAAAGCGGTGAAGATCCTGACCGCCAACCCAGGCCCTTCTACCGCTTACTCCGGCGTGGGCAAAGTGAAAAATGCGGGCGTACCGCTGGTCGCCATCAACACCACTGCCGGTACGGCAGCAGAAATGACCAGCAACGCGGTTATTATCGACTCTGCGCGCAAGGTCAAAGAGGTGATCATCGACCCGAATATCATCCCGGATATCGCCGTGGATGATGCCAGCGTCATGCTGGAAATCCCAGCCTCCGTCACCGCTGCAACCGGCATGGACGCCCTGACCCACGCGGTGGAAGCCTATGTTTCCGTTGGTGCGCATCCGCTTACCGATGCCAACGCGCTGGAAGCGATTCGCCTGATCAATCTGTGGCTACCAAAAGCGGTCGACGAGGGCCATAACCTCGAAGCCCGCGAGCAAATGGCGTTTGGTCAGTATCTGGCGGGTATGGCATTTAACAGCGCCGGTCTGGGTCTGGTGCATGCGCTGGCTCATCAGCCGGGCGCAACCCACAATCTGCCGCACGGCGTCTGCAACGCCATCCTGCTGCCGGTAATCGAAAACTTTAACCGCCCAAACGCGGTGGCGCGCTTTGCCCGCGTGGCGCAGGCAATGGGCGTCGATACCCGTGGCATGAGCGATGAAGCGGCAAGCTTGGAGGCCATCAAGGCGATTCGAGCACTCAGCAAGCGTGTCGGTATTCCTGCGGGCTTTAGCTCCCTTGGCGTGACGAAAGAAGATATTGAAGGCTGGCTGGACAAAGCATTGGCCGATCCGTGTGCGCCGTGCAACCCGCGTACCGCCAGCCGCGACGAGGTCCGCGAGCTGTATCTGGAGGCGTTATGATCCGCAAGGCCTTTGTGATGCAGGTAAATGCCGACGCGCACGTTGAATATCAACGTCGGCACAATCCCATCTGGCCAGAACTGGAAGCGGTGCTGAAAGAACACGGCGCCCATCACTACGCGATTTATCTCGATCGGGAGCGCAATCTGCTGTTCGCCACCGTCGAGATTGAGTCCGAAGCGCGCTGGGACGCTGTCGCCAGCACCGACGTTTGCCAGCGTTGGTGGAAGCATATGCGTGACGTAATGCCAGCCAACCCGGACAACAGCCCGCTCAGCGCAGAGCTAAAAGAGGTGTTCTATCTGCAGTAAGTCGTGTGCCCGGTGGTGCAAGCTTACCGGGCACACGGTTTTATTTTTTGTAGGCCGGATAAGCGATAGCGCCATCCGGCAATTTCAATTCTGCTCAGAAACCAGAATCGCCTGGGTGTCAGGCTCCAGTGCTTTAAAGATATGCGCCCGATCGGCGGGGTAACAAATGTAGTCGCCCTCACCTAACTCTTCCGGCGCTTCCGTCAACCCCACCATCGCCTTGCCCTGCGTCACGATGATATGTTCAACCGATCCCGGCGGATGCGGCTGTGAAATACGATCCGCGCCCGGCTGCGTCAGCAACAGATAAATATCCCGCCGCGCGCCCGGTGGGCAGGCGGCCAGTAAAATGGCCTGATAGTGGGCCTGTTCCGCCACGACTTTTGTCCCTTCGCCGCGGCGAATCACCTGCGTTTTTTGCTCCTGCGGCTCCAGCAGGCGCGCAAAAGGGATATCCAACGCCACACACAGCGACCAGAGCGTTTCCAGGCTAGGATTGCCATTGCCCGCTTCCAACTGTGAGAGCGTCGATTTTGCAATCCCCGCACGACGGGCAATCTCCGCCAGCGACAAACCGGTGCGCTGACGTTCACGCACCAGGCTTTTCGCGATCATACTGATGGGCTGGGTCATTCACGACTCCATGTTTTTTATATCGAACGAATCGTTCGACTTGTAAAGTTAACTGCTCCCGTTCATTATAATGGAAATTCGTTCGATATGGCTAAAACGGTATGAAACATTATTTTTCCAGTCTCAAAGGCGACACGCTGAAAGCAATATTTCTCGTCTGTCTGGCTGTCGGCGTTGTCGGCATGTCGTACGGCTCGCTGGCGATGGCTTACGGCTTCCCGCTGTGGGTACCGTTTGTACTCTCTATTACGGTACTGGCGGGGGCGTCCGAGTTTATGTTTATCGGCATCGTCGCCAGCGGTGGTAACCCACTGGCGGCTGCGGCTGCCGGTTTACTGGTCAACGCCCGACACGTGCCGTTTGGCGTCACGGTGCGCGATCTGGTGGGAAACCGGGCCGCCAGTTTCCTCGGCTGCCATATCATGAACGACGAAAGCGTGGTTTTTGGCCTGTCGCAAAAAACGCCCGAACAACGTAAAGCCGCCTACTGGCTGTGCGGTCTGGGCGTCGCGATTTTCTGGCCTGTTGGTACACTGATCGGCGCGGGCGTCGGCAAACTGCTCCCCGCACCGGAAACCATCGGCCTGGATGCCGTCTTCCCTGCCATTCTGCTGGCTTTGGTCGTCCCGGCATTCAAAAACCGCACCACGCTGATTCGCGCCTGTAGCGGCGCCGGGCTGTCGCTTGCCGCCATTCCCTTTGCGCCGGTCGGTTTGCCAGTTCTGCTTTCACTGTTCGGCTTACTGACGAGGAAAAAATAATGGGTAACATGACGCTGTTTATCGTCGGTATCGCCATCTTATCTCTGGGAACCTATTTAATGCGTTTAGGAGGAGCGAAGCTTGGGAGCCGTTTAGCGTTCTCAGAACGCTCGCAGGCGCTGCTTTCCGACGCCGCAACGGTATTACTGTTCTCCGTGGCGCTGGCGACCACCTTTTACGAAGGCGAACATTTTGCCGGTATGGCGCGGGTTCTTGGGGTTGGCTTCGCGGTATTTCTCGCCTGGCGCAAGCTGCCGCTAATCGTGGTGATTGTTGCCGCCGCGGTGGTGACCGCGTTGTTAAGGATGGCGGGAATACACTAAAAAAATAATTACCCTGGCGAAATATTCATCAGGGTAATCGCCTGTAGCGTTGTGTGTTTTACCCCACAAAACCACGCGCTAACTCGGCCTCAAATTGTCACTCCACGCTGACATATTGCCGCTCATCTCTTCGCCATCTCGCCGTTAGAATCAAATCAAATAGTTTTAACGGAGCCCCCCACATGACAACCCTTACAGCTAACTGCATTGACCTGAATATTCAGGGGAATAGCGTGTATGCCATCCTCAAGCAATTGGCAGATATGGCGTTTCAGAATGGCTATGTCTCCGATCGCAGCACTTTCCTGCAAACGCTATTGCTGCGCGAAAAGCTGCATTCCACCGGCTTTGGCTCGGGTATTGCCGTCCCGCACGGTAAGAGCGCCTGCATCAGGCAGCCCTTTGTGTTGTTCGCGCGCAAATCAGAAAACGTGGACTGGAAAGCCAGCGACGGCGAGGACGTCAACTGCTGGATCTGCCTCGGTGTACCGCAAACCGGCGAGGACGATCAGGTCAAAATCATCGGCACCCTGTGCCGCAAAATCATTCATCAGGATTTCATCGATCAACTGAAGCAAGGTGACACCAGCCAGGTGCTCGCCCTGCTTAATCAGACCTTAACCTCATAAGGAAGCGGCTATGGAGTCATCCTTACGTTTAGTGGCGATCACCAACTGTCCGGCGGGGATCGCCCACACTTATATGGTGGCAGAGGCGCTGGAGCAAAAAGCGCGCTCGCTCGGCCACACGATTAAAGTCGAAACCCAGGGCTCAAGCGGCGTCGAAAACCGCCTGAGCAATGAAGAGATTGCCGCAGCCGATTATGTCATTCTGGCCACCGGTCGCGGCCTGAGCGGCGAAGACCGGGCGCGTTTTGCCGGGAAAAAAGTCTATGAAATCGCCATTTCCCAGGCGCTAAAAAATATCGACCTGATTTTTACGCAGTTACCGACGCATTCCCAACTTTTCGCCGCCGATAGCAGCGTGAAGCTGGGAAAACAGGAGGTCCAGCACGGTAGCGTAATGAGCCACCTGATGGCGGGCGTTTCCGCCGCGCTGCCGTTTGTTATCGGCGGCGGTATTCTGGTCGCCATCGCCAATATGCTGGTGCAGTTCGGTTTGCCCTATACCGATATGTCGAAAGGCGCGCCGTCGTTCACCTGGATTGTTGAATCGATCGGCTATCTGGGCTTTACCTTTATGATCCCGATTATGGGGGCATATATTGCCTGGTCGATTGCCGATAAACCCGCTTTTGCCCCAGCATTTCTGGTGTGTTATCTGGCGAACGATAAAGGCCTGCTGGGTACGCAGTCCGGCGCAGGATTTCTCGGCGCGGTCGTACTCGGGCTGGCAATTGGCTACTTTGTCCTGTGGTTTCGCAAGGTTCGCCTCGGCAAAGCGCTACAGCCACTGCTTGGTTCTATGCTGATCCCGTTTGTCACTTTACTGGTGTTCGGCGTACTGACTTACTACGTCATCGGCCCGGTGATGTCCGACATCATGGGCGGTCTGCTGCACTTCCTGAACACCATTCCGCCATCCATGAAAATGGGCGCGGCCTTCCTCGTTGGTGCGATGCTGGCGTTTGATATGGGCGGGCCAATCAATAAAACGGCCTGGTTCTTCTGCTTCTCGCTGCTGGAAAAACATATCTATGACTGGTACGCCATCGTCGGCGTGGTGGCGCTGATGCCGCCCGTCGCGGCGGGAATCGCTACCTATTTAGCGCCCAAACTGTTTACCCAACAGGAGAAGGCCGCCGCCAGCAGTGCGATTGTCGTCGGCGCCACCGTCGCCACCGAGCCGGCCATCCCCTACGCACTGGCCGCGCCGCTGCCGATGATTACCGCCAATACGCTCTCCGGTGGCATTACCGGCATGCTGGTTATCGCCTTTGGAATCAAACGCCTCGCGCCGGGTTTAGGTATCTTTGATCCGCTGATTGGCCTGATGTCTCCGGTGGGATCATTTTACCTGGTGCTGGCTATCGGTCTGGCACTGAACATTTCGTTAATTATCATCCTGAAAGGGTTGTGGCTGAAACGTAAAGCCGCGCAGCAGGAGCTTGCCCATGAACATTGAGTTACTTCAGCAGCTATGCGAAGCCAGCGCCGTCAGCGGCGATGAACAGGAAGTTCGTACTCTTCTCATTAACGCGCTGGAATCCAGCGTCGATGAAATCACCTTCGACGGCCTCGGTAGCTTTGTCGCCCGCAAAGGCAACCGCGGGCCGAAGGTGGCGGTTGTCGGCCATATGGATGAAGTCGGCTTTATGGTCACGCATATCGACGAGAGCGGATTTTTGCGCTTCACCACCATTGGTGGTTGGTGGAGCCAGTCGATGCTCAATCATCGGGTCTCTATCCGTACCCGTAAAGGCGTTAAAATCCCTGGCATCATCGGCTCCGTGGCGCCGCATGCTTTGACGGAAAAGCAGAAACAGCAGCCGCTGACCTTTGACGAGATGTTTATCGATATTGGCGCTAACAGCCACGAAGAAGTAGAAAAATACGGGATTGCGATCGGTGACTTCATTAGCCCGGAAGCCAATTTCGCTCGCTGGGGCGAAGATAAGATCGTCGGTAAAGCGCTGGATAACCGCGTCGGCTGCGCCCTGATGGCTGAGCTTTTACAAACCGTCGATAACCCCGACATTACCCTGTACGGCGTGGGCAGCGTGGAAGAAGAGGTGGGGCTGCGCGGAGCGCAAACCTCGGCCGAGCATATCAAGCCCGACGTGGTGATCGTGCTGGATACCGCAGTTGCGGGCGATGTGCCCGGAATCGACGCCATCAAATACCCGCTCAAGCTTGGTGAGGGTCCTGGTCTGATGCTGTTCGATAAGCGCTATTTCCCGAATCAACAACTGGTCGCCACATTAAAAGAGTGTGCAGAAAGCAGCGGTGCGTCATTGCAGCTCTGTACTATGAAAACCGGGGCGACGGACGGCGGACGCTATAACGTTATGGGAGGGGGTCGTCCGGTGGCGGCACTCTGCCTGCCGACACGTTATCTCCACGCCAACAGCGGCATGATTTCCGCATCGGATTACAACGCGCTGTTTACCCTGGTGCGCGAACTGCTCACCGCGCTGACGGCCGAAAAGATCTGCGCGTTCACTGATTTTCGCCAGGAGAGTTAATGCTATCGGAACGCCAGTTAAAGATTGTCGATCTCCTCGAACAGCAGCCGTGTTCGCTGGGCGAGCTGGCGCGGCAAACTGGCGTGTCGGGCAGAACCATCCTGCGTGATATTGATTACCTCAACTTTACCCTCAGCGGTAAGGCCCGCATTCAGCCCGGTGGTGGTGCAGGATATCAGTTGGAAATTGTCGACAGACGCGGTTATTTTCAGCTTCTGCAACGCCATGATAATGATGACCGGTTGCTGGCCTTTCTTCTGCTTAATACCTTTACACCCCGCGTACAGCTGGCTTCAGCACTCAATTTACCTGAAACCTGGGTGGCCGATCGTCTCCCGCGTTTGAAACAGCGCTATGAGCGCGCTTTTTGTCTTGCCAGCCGCCCGGGAGTCGGTCATTTCATTGATGAACCAGAAGAAAAGCGCATAATCCTGCTGGCAAATCTGCTTAAAAAAGATCCACTCTTAATTCCACTGCCAGGTATTACCCGAGACAACATCGACAGGCTCAACACTGCATGTGAAAAACTTGATGAATTCCCGTTCATCTCGGGAGAGTACCTGGCAAGTCTGGTGCTGGCAGTCTACGCCCTGCGTAATCAGCTCACCGGATCGTGGCCGGAGTGTCGGTATATATCACTGAAAAATGCGGTGGAACAAGGAGGAGTCTACCTGGGCGAAAACGCTTTCAGAACCCTGATCGGTCTTCTGGAAATCAGGCAACGTCAGGCAATGACCATCTCGGCCGATGCGGTGACCTGCTTGTTAAAAAGCGTTCCCGGCATTGCCGTGTTGAACGTTATCGATGCCCAACTGGTTGAAAATATTACCGGCCACCTGCTGAGATGCGTCTCTGCCCCGGTTTGGGTACCGGAGCATCGCCAGAGCAGTATGCATAACCTGAAGTCTACCTGGCCTGCCGCTTTCGATTTGAGCTTGCGTTTTATCGCCCTGTTGCGCGAAAAACTGGATATCCCGCTGTTCGATAGCGATCTCATCGGGCTTTACTTCGCCTGTGCGCTGGAGCGGCATCAAAACGAGCGTCAGCCGGTCATTTTATTATCCGACCAGAATGCTATCGCCACCATCAACCAACAGGCTATTGAGCGGGATGTCCTGAATTGTCGGGTGATCATTGCGCGAAATACAAGTGAAGTCAGCGCCATCAGCGAAGAAATCACCCCGCTGTTAATCGTCAACAATAGTCACTATCTGCTTGATGAATCTCTAAAAAATACATTAACTATCAAGAATATTATCACCGCAGCGGGTACCGAGCAGATCAAACACTTTCTTGCTACGGCCTTTATCCGCCAGCAGCCCGAACGTTTCTTTTTACAGCAGGGCTGCTTCCATTACGCCAATATGAAGGCCGAAAGCTGGCAGAGTATCATCGGTCGGATCTGCGGCCAACTTGTGGCTCAGGGCCATATCACTGAGGACGAAGCGCTACGCATTTGCGCCCGGGAGCATGAAGGTGAAAACCTGATAGTGAATCGCCTGGCAATTCCTCATTGCTGGAGCGAACAGGAGCGTCGTTTCCGCGGTTTCTTTATCACCCTCGCGCAGCCCATTTTGGTGAATAACGAACCGGTCAGTCATGTCCTGATCGCCTGTGCCGCCGCTGAGGCGCGGCATGAACTAAAAATCTTCAGTTATTTATCCAGCGTACTGAGCAGCCATCAGGCTGATACTATTGCGGGATTGACCGGATATGAAGCGTTTATTGCATTGCTCAGGCAGTAAATATCAGAAATGAAAAAAGCGCCTCAAGGGCGCTCTTTCGACAGTACTAAGGTATCTTATTTCAGCAGTTCTGCGGTCATGTGCACGCGGTTGCCGGTGTAAGCCTGAGTGATTTTATAATCGCTGGCGCCTGCACGTTCAGCCTGAGCGGCAATTTTTGCTTCAGCGCTTTCCAGCGTAGAACCGGTTGCGGTAACGGTCTGAGCAGCGAAAGAACCGAAAGAAGTAGCCAGAGCGATAACTGCGACAAAAGTTTTGATGCTTTTCATGATATAAACCCTTTAACTAAGTTGTTTGAGTAAGGCACCGTGCCTTGATGTGATAAATAATAGGCTGATACTCGAACAACTAAAAGCGGAATGATTTGCCAGTCTTATTCAAATTATTTGAGAGATAAGATGTCACATAATCGGGAATCACAATGGCTTGCAGGCAGCCGAAGAAAAACGCAACCGGCGGGAAGTTGGTTACTGCGTCAGGGTGAACCGCAAAGTAAAATTCATCTTTTACATCATGGCGTTGCACGTGCGGTGTATCACGCAGACAGTGGCGTTGAAAGGGTTAAAGAGTTCTACTTTGCCGGGGAATACTGCTTTTTGTACCTGAACTGGCTAACCAACACGCCTGCTGATTACAGTCTGCAAATGATCGCCGCTGGCGAAACCAGTGAAATACCGCTGGCGTTGCTGGATGCGCCGGAAAATCAGGATATTAGGACCCAGCTACTGGTCCAGCAGTTGATCTATAAAGAGAAAAAAGAACAAATGCTGCTGCTCAATACCCCAGAGCAACGCTACCAGTACGTACAAACACACTTCCCGGACTGGGAGTCGCAACTCACTCAGCGCGATCTCGCCAACTATATCGGCATTACTCCCGTTAGCCTGTCTCGTATTCGCCAGCGTCTTAACAAAGGTTAACGCCTTACGTTGATGCGTCGATTATTGTCCCGTCACTCTTCAATTGTTGGCGCACATTATGAACGCATTTCTCCTCTCTCAGATTCTGGCTGGCATCAGCTTTTTGCTGGATATTTCCGCTTTTCATTTTCAGCGCCGGGCTATCACCTTATCTCTGCTCACCAGTTCCACTTCCCTGTTGGCTATCCATTTCTATCTTTTGGATCAACACGCAGCGGCTGGGTTAATGATCATTGCCGCATGCCGCTACGCGACGGCCATCGTCACGTTTCACCGCTGGGCGATGTGGGGATTTATGCTGGGATCGCTGCTGTGTAGCGTTTATCTTTGGCAAAATCTGTCGAGTATTTTGCCGCTGATGGGAAGCCTGCTAATGACCTTTGCGTCGTTTCAAAAACGCAGCGGAAAACTACGGGGTTACACATTGTGCGGTAGCCTGTGTTGGCTACTGAACAATGTGATTGTCGGCTCGCCAGTTGCCGTAATCATGGAACTGGCATTTTCAGGCAGCATTCTGGCCGCCTGGTGGCGTCACAGCGCGATCAGACGTTGCGGATGCGTGTAGACCGTCGCCCTGCCCGGTTTGCAAAAACCCACCAGCGTCAGGTTACAGCGTTCGGCAACTTCCACGGCAAGCGTGGTCGCCGCAGAGACGGCAAACAGAATTTCCACGCCGCACATTGCCGACTTCTGCACCATCTCGTAGCTGGCGCGGCTGGAGACTAATACTGCGCCTTGCTGCCAGGCCTCCCCTTCGATTGCACGTCGCCCCAGCAGTTTATCCAGCGCAACATGACGCCCTACATCTTCATGCCCACCCGCCAGATGACCTGACGGCTGAACCCAGGCAGCCGCGTGCGTGCAGCCTGTCAGTTGTCCAACAGGTTGGAAATCAGGGAGATGCCGTAAAGCGTTATCGAGATGCCTCAGATCAAATGTCTGAGTAAACGGCAGCGGCTGGACCGGCTTGCCAATATCATTAAGCTGTTCCACACCACAAACACCGCAGCCGGTGCGGCCGGCCAGAGCGCGACGACGTTCTTTCAGCCCCATAAAGCGACGGCTGGACAACTCAACCTGCACTTCCAATCCGTTGCAGGAAGGCACTACGTCCATCGCGTAAATATCTTGTGGGGACTCAATGATGCCCTCAGAAAGTGAAAAACCTATCGCGAAATGCTCAAGATCTTTCGGTGATGCCATCATCACCACGTGTGAAATCCCGTTGTATACCAGCGCCACAGGCACTTCTTCAGCTACCTCATCAGGCTGAGGATGTTGCAAATCCTCGCGTTTCCAGAGGGTCAACTGACGAGATCCTGTCGGAGATGTCACATTCTTGATGTTTTCTTGAATAATCTTATTCACTTTCTTTTAACCATATTGGAACACACATACCAACATTGTGGTATTCTTTACAAACCCCTCCTGGACGGAGGGAAATTCACCCAATTCTGGACCTTTGCGGTCCCGTCCGCAAAGAAAAATAACAACCACTTCCCTCGCGTTCGCGTTATAGAAAAGCGAAGGGAACGTGACAATGTCGAAACAAGGAGCGAACCATGCAGGTCAGCAGAAGGCAGTTCTTTAAGATCTGCGCTGGCGGTATGGCAGGCACCACGGCAGCGGCACTGGGCTTTGCACCCGGCGTAGCGCTCGCGGAAACACGGCAATATAAACTGCTGCGCACCCGTGAAACCCGTAACACCTGCACTTACTGTTCCGTTGGCTGTGGACTGTTAATGTACAGCCTCGGTGACGGAGCTAAAAACGCCAAAGCATCCATCTTCCATATCGAAGGGGACCCGGATCACCCGGTGAACCGTGGCGCGCTGTGCCCGAAAGGGGCAGGACTTGTGGACTTCATCCACTCCGAAAGCCGCCTGAAATTCCCGGAATACCGCGCACCAGGCTCTGATAAGTGGCAACAGATTAGCTGGGATGAGGCATTTGACCGCATCGCTAAGCTGATGAAAGAAGACCGCGACGCTAACTACGTTGCGCAAAACGCCGAAGGCGTAACCGTTAACCGCTGGCTTTCCACCGGGATGCTGTGTGCTTCCGCTTCCAGTAACGAAACCGGCTATTTAACGCAAAAATTCTCCCGCGCGCTCGGTATGCTCGCGGTCGACAACCAGGCACGCGTCTGACACGGACCAACGGTAGCAAGTCTTGCTCCAACATTTGGTCGCGGTGCGATGACCAACCACTGGGTCGACATTAAAAACGCCAACCTCGTTGTGGTGATGGGCGGTAACGCTGCTGAAGCTCACCCGGTCGGATTCCGCTGGGCGATGGAAGCCAAAATTCACAACGGCGCGAAGCTGATTGTTATCGATCCGCGCTTTACGCGAACCGCCGCGGTAGCTGATTTCTATGCTCCGATTCGTTCCGGTACTGACATTGCTTTCCTGTCAGGCGTCTTGCTGTACCTGCTGAACAACGAAAAATTCAACCGCGAATACACTGAGGCCTATACCAACGCCAGCCTGATCGTGCGTGAGGATTACGGTTTCGAAGATGGCCTGTTCACCGGCTACGACGCGGATAAACGCAAGTATGACAAAACCAGCTGGAACTACGAACTGGATGAAAAAGGCTTCGCCAAACGCGACGTCACCCTGCAACATCCGCGCTGCGTGTGGAACCTGCTGAAACAGCACGTCTCCCGCTACACGCCGGACGTCGTAGAAAACATCTGCGGGACGCCAAAGGCCGACTTCCTGAAGGTCTGTGAGTACATCGCAGAAACAAGCGCCAAAGATAAAACCGCGTCGTTCCTGTACGCCCTGGGCTGGACGCAACACTCCGTGGGTGCGCAGAACATCCGTACCATGGCGATGATCCAGTTGCTGCTTGGCAATATGGGGATGGCAGGCGGCGGCGTTAACGCCCTGCGCGGTCACTCCAACATTCAGGGTTTGACCGACTTAGGCCTGCTGTCACAAAGCCTGCCAGGCTATATGACGCTGCCGAGCGAAAAACAGACTGACCTGCAAACCTATCTTGCCGCCAACACACCAAAACCGTTGCTGGAAGGTCAGGTGAACTACTGGGGCAACTATCCGAAATTCTTCGTTTCGATGATGAAAGCCTTCTTTGGCGATAAAGCGACAGCGGAAAACAGCTGGGGCTTCGACTGGCTGCCGAAGTGGGATAAAGGGTACGACGTCCTGCAGTACTTCGAGATGATGAACCAGGGCAAAGTGAATGGCTATATCTGCCAGGGCTTTAACCCGGTCGCGTCATTCCCGAATAAAAACAAAGTTGTGGCTTCACTGTCCAAACTGAAGTTCCTGGTCACTATCGACCCACTCAACACTGAGACTTCCACCTTCTGGCAGAACCACGGTGAGTCGAACGATGTTGACCCGTCGAAAATCCAGACCGAAGTATTCCGTCTGCCATCCACCTGCTTCGCCGAAGAGAATGGTTCTATCGTCAACTCCGGTCGCTGGCTGCAGTGGCACTGGAAAGGCGCTGATGCCCCAGGGATTGCCGTTACCGATGGCGAAATCCTCGCTGGTATCTTCTTACGCCTGCGTAAGATGTATGCCGAGCAGGGTGGCGCGAACCCGGAACAGGTGCTGAGCATGACCTGGAACTACTCCACCCCACACGAACCGGCTTCGGAAGAAGTGGCGATGGAGAGTAACGGTAAAGCGCTGGCCGACATTACCGACCCGGCAACCGGCGCGGTTATCGTCAAGAAAGGCCAACAGCTTAGCTCGTTCGCCCAACTGCGTGACGATGGCACGACCTCCAGCGGCTGCTGGATTTTTGCCGGTAGCTGGACGCCGGACGGCAACCAGATGGCGCGCCGTGATAACGCCGATCCATCCGGCCTTGGCAACACGCTGGGCTGGGCCTGGGCGTGGCCGCTCAACCGACGTATTCTGTACAACCGCGCCTCTGCTGACCCGCAGGGGAATCCGTGGGATCCAAAACGTCAGATCCTGAAATGGGACGGGGCAAAATGGAGCGGGATGGATATTCCGGACTACAGCGCCGCCGCACCGGGCAGCAACGTTGGGCCGTTCATCATGCAGCCGGAAGGGATGGGACGCCTGTTTGCTATCGATAAGATGGCGGAAGGTCCGTTCCCGGAACACTACGAGCCGTTTGAAACGCCGCTGGGCACTAACCCGCTGCACCCGAACGTTATCTCTAACCCTGCCGCGCGTATCTTTAAAGGTGACGCGGAAGCACTGGGTAAAGCAGATAAGTTCCCGTACGTCGGTACGACCTACCGTCTGACCGAGCACTTCCACTACTGGACCAAGCACGCGCTGCTGAACGCCATCGCTCAGCCGGAACAGTTTGTGGAAATTGGCGAGAAGCTGGCGAATAAGCTCGGTATCTCCCATGGCGATACCGTCAAAGTCTCCTCTAACCGCGGCTACATTAAGGCCAAAGCGGTGGTGACTAAACGTATTCGCACGCTGAAGGCTAACGGTAAGGATATCGACACTATCGGTATTCCGATTCACTGGGGCTACGAAGGTGTGGCGAAAAAAGGCTTTATCGCTAACACGTTAACGCCATTCGTCGGTGATGCGAACACGCAGACGCCGGAATTTAAGTCCTTCCTCGTGAACGTGGAAAAGGTGTAACGGAGACGACCTATGGCTTATCAATCGCAAGACATCATTCGTCGTTCCGCCACTAACGGTTTCACCCCCGCGCCTCAGGCGCGGGACCATCAGGAAGAGGTGGCGAAGCTTATCGACGTCACCACCTGTATCGGCTGTAAAGCGTGTCAGGTGGCGTGTTCTGAATGGAACGACATCCGTGATGAAGTGGGTAACAACGTTGGGGTGTACGACAACCCGGCTGATTTGACCGCTAAATCCTGGACGGTAATGCGCTTCTCAGAAGTGGAACAAAACGACAAACTGGAATGGCTTATCCGCAAGGATGGCTGTATGCACTGTGCCGATCCGGGCTGCCTGAAGGCGTGTCCGGCTGAAGGCGCAATCATTCAGTATGCCAACGGGATCGTCGACTTCCAGTCCGAGCAGTGCATCGGCTGTGGCTACTGTATCGCGGGCTGCCCGTTCGACGTACCGCGCCTCAACCCGGAAGACAACCGCGTCTACAAATGTACGCTGTGCGTTGACCGCGTGGTGGTCGGGCAAGAACCGGCCTGCGTGAAAACCTGCCCAACCGGCGCCATTCATTTCGGCACCAAAGAGTCGATGAAAACGCTGGCCGGCGAGCGCGTAGCGGAGCTGAAAACGCGTGGTTACGAAAACGCGGGTCTGTACGATCCGGCAGGCGTTGGCGGTACGCACGTAATGTACGTATTGCACCATGCCGACAAGCCGAATCTGTACCACGGTCTGCCGGAGAACCCGGAAATCAGCGCCACCGTGAAATTCTGGAAAGGCATCTGGAAACCTCTCGCAGCCGTCGGCTTTGCAGCGACATTTGCGGCCAGTATCTTCCACTACGTCGGCGTAGGCCCGAACCGTGCGGAAGAGGAAGAAGACAATCTGCATGAAGAAAAAGACGAGGTGCGCAAATGAAACGACGTGACACCATCGTGCGCTACACGGCGCCGGAACGCATCAACCACTGGATCACCGCCTTCTGCTTCATTCTGGCGGCAGTGAGCGGGATGGGCTTTCTCTTCCCATCTTTTAACTGGCTGATGCACATCATGGGCACTCCGCAACTGGCGCGAATTGTGCACCCGTTTGTCGGCGTGATCATGTTTGCCTCGTTTATCATCATGTTTTTCCGTTACTGGCACCACAATCTAATCAATCGGGATGATATCTTTTGGGCGAAGAATATTCGTAAGATTGTCGTCAACGAGGAAGTAGGTGACACGGGACGTTATAACTTCGGCCAGAAATGCGTATTCTGGGCGGCGATTATCTTCCTGGTCCTGTTGCTGGTGAGCGGAGTGGTCATCTGGCGTCCGTATTTTGCGCCTGCTTTCTCAATCCCGGTGATCCGATTCGCGTTAATGCTGCATTCATTTGCCGCAGTAGCGTTAATTGTGGTTATCATGGTGCACATTTACGCCGCCCTTTGGGTGAAAGGCACCATTACCGCGATGGTGGAAGGATGGGTTACCAGCTCATGGGCGAAGAAACATCACCCGCGCTGGTACCGTGAAGTCCGCCAGAAACAGGAAAAGTCATCTGAATGAGTATTCGCATAATCCCGCAAGATGAGCTGGAGAAGAGCGAGAAACGCACGGCGGATATGATTCCGCCGTTATTATTCCCCAGACTCAAAAATTTGTATAACCGCCGCGCTGAGCGTCTGCGCGAGCTGGCCGAGAACAACCCGCTTGGCGATTATCTGCGCTTTGCCGCGCTGATCGCACACGCGCAGGAAGTGGTGTTGTACGACCATCCGCTGCAGATAGATCTGACCGCTCGCATCAAAGAAGCGAACGATCAGGGCAAACCGCCGCTGGACATTCACGTCCTGCCACGCGACAAGCACTGGCAAAAACTGCTGCAATCGTTAATTGCTGAGCTGAAGCCGGAGATGAGCGGCCCTGCACTAGCCGTGATCGAGAATCTGGAAAAAGCCTCAGAGCAGGAACTGGAGCTGATGGCCAGCGCGCTGTTTGCCTCTGATTTCGCCTCCGTCAGCAGCGACAAAGCGCCGTTCATTTGGGCTGCCCTGTCGCTCTACTGGGCGCAGATGGCAAGCCTGATCCCCGGCAAAGCCCGTGCGGAATACGGTGAACAGCGTCAGTACTGCCCGGTGTGTGGTTCAATGCCGGTCTCCAGCATGGTGCAAATCGGTACCACTCAGGGGCTGCGCTATCTGCACTGCAACCTGTGTGAAACCGAGTGGCACGTGGTGCGCGTGAAGTGCAGCAACTGCGAACAGAGCCGTGATTTGAACTACTGGTCGCTGGATAACGAACAGGCAGCGATTAAAGCTGAAAGCTGCGGCGACTGCGGGACTTACCTGAAGATTCTCTATCAGGAAAAAGACCCGAAAGTTGAGGCAGTAGCTGACGATCTCGCTTCACTGATGCTGGACGCTCACATGGAGCAAGAGGGCTTCGCCCGCAGCTCCATCAACCCGTTCTTATTCCCGGGTGAAGGGGAGTAAGTTCTCCGTACCACCGGGCGGCGTAGGTCGCCCGGGTTATAACGCATACGGCGTGACCACGCCTGATATGCCTGCAAAATCCTTGGTATTACGCGTAACCAATGTAAGACGATGAATCTGCGCAGTGGCCAAAATAATGGCATCCGGCAATTTCATCCCATGCTCCTGTCTGATACTCACGCTTCGTTCAGCAATATCCTGTGAAATGTCGATCACGTTAAAAGCGCCTAGCGCAACGCGAGTAAGGGCTTCCTGATGGTATTTTTTTGCGCCCACCATCACCTCCATCCATGTAATGAGGCTGATTGCATTCTGCGGCGGCCATGTTTCTAGCGCTAGTTTTGCTTCATTTCTCCCGCTAAAAAGGTCGATGAGGATGTTGGTATCAAAAAGAGCTGATCCTTTGACCATTACCATTCCTCACGGAGTTTACGCTGGTATTCAACACCATCTTCCTCACAGCCTTGCCACAGCCCAAGAGCACGTGAAATTGTTGTTTCAGCCTGATCCTGCCTCTCAAGATACTGTTCAACGGCCTCCCGCAAGAGTTCTGCTCGCGGCAGGTTGCGCTGAACCTTGAGATCATCAAGACGTTTAATCACCTCATCTGATAAATCGAGTAAAATTCTGCCCATATCCATCCCAGCCATCATACTCACATATACCTCCAGTATATCATCAGCGATTAATTTCCACACAACATACACCTGAGAAAAGTGGGAAAGTAGCCTTCACGCGAACGATTTTTATTTTTGCGAGCAGCTTTCCAGAATCATACCCGCCCCCTTTTTTCCCATTTTCATTCGTGAGTATCCAGGTTATAAAACTGTATATATATACAGATAAGGAGAATAATAAATGGCACTGGAAAACGGGATTGCACAGCTTGTTGAGGCATTTATCGCGGCGAGACGCCCTTCTTCACGTGAGCAGAATATTGATGACCGGAGAGCAGGCTACATCGCCAGCACTGCACTGGCAGGAGAAACTGAAACCCGCGTACAGGTTGAAGATATTGAACTCGATGCCATGACGTTTCGCGTTGTTTCGCCGCGGGGCAGCACAGGAAATCTCCCCTGCGTTATCTATTATCACGGCGGCTGCTTTGTCAGCGGTGGATTCGCCACCCATGATAATCAGCTAAGGCAGCTCGCGTGGTACAGCGGCTGTCGGGTGATTGCGGTGCAATATCGCCTCGCACCAGAGCACACCTTCCCGGCAGCGCATAACGATGCTGAATCGGGGGCCAATATTATCTGGAAGTATGCCCAGAAACTGGGAGTCGACCGCAGCAACATTACGCTTGCCGGTGACAGCGCGGGCGGGCATCTGGCGCTGGTCACCGCACTACGCCTGAAAGCTAGCGGACAATGGCAACCTGCGCAGCTTATGTTGATCTACCCGATGCTGGACGCAACCGTCAGGTTTGCGAGCTATGACCATAATGGACAGGATTACATTATCACCCGCGACACGCTGCTGTCGGGCTACGAGATGTATATGCCGCAAACCGATCCACTGCATCCCGAAGTCAGCCCACTCTGGCGCGAAGACTTCAACGGTTTGCCGCCCACGCACATCATTACAGCTGAATTCGACCCACTGCGAGATGAAGGCGAGGCCCTGTATCAACGGTTCCAGGAGCAGGGCGTGGAGTGCACTTGCCAACGCTATCTCGGCGTTATCCACGGATTTTTCCAGTTGGCTGGGGTGAGTCAGGCAGCACGAAGCATTATGCGGGATGTGGCCTGGCGGCTAGGTCAGTAAGGTTGTTCATGTTTTCGTCCACGGGTGCTATCTTGTGTGAATAGATAACACAAAGGACAAACCTATGCCCAGAACTACCAGCATTACGATTGGCGAGCATCTCGATCGTTTTATTAACGAAATGATTGAAAGTGGGCGCTATGGTTCCACCAGCGAAGTTGTCCGTTCAGCATTACGTTTACTGGAAGAACAAGAATTGCGAAACAACGCATTACGCGACGCGCTGGAGGATGGGATACACAGCGGCACAAGCGACCTGACTCTACAGGAGGTCGCGCACAGGAAAAAGCGCAGTCTGAATGTATAAACTCTCTAATCAGGCAGTCGAAGACTTTGAATCTATCTATGAATACACCTGGAGAAAATTCGGTTATCAGCAGGCGGATAAATACACGACTGAGATGGAACAGCTTTTTTTACTGTTAGAGAAAAACGCTTTGATGGGACACAACTGTTCTGCGATTAAGGAAGGTACCCGTCAATACAATCATCGACAGCATGCGATTTTTTATCAAAATGCGGATTATGGCATTTTCATAATCCGCATTTTACATCAGCAAATGAACCCAATATTGCATTTCAGCTAGAAGGCCTACTCTTCCTCGTTCCCGCCTTCTTCATATGCGCCAAACGGTTTTGCGGGTAGCACAATGTAGGTGCCTTCAAACACAACGCCCGGCGTGTCATCGCCAAATACCCCGACCTGCATCTGAACGCGCGCCTTGCGGCCTCTTGCCAGACGGTCCAGGTCACCGCTCAGCGAGCCCAGGTCGGCGATGGCGGTAGGCTTCCCGGTGATCGGCCTGCTGTATCGGATATGCGCGTCCGCGAGGATTATGGTCCCGCCCAGATGACGCTCGCGCAACATTAGCCAGATAAGCCCCCAGCCCGTTAACGTCGCCAGTGAAAACAGGCTTCCGGCAAACAGCGTATGGTGCGGGTTCTGATTACCGGTCTCGGGCATCGTGGTAATAAATTTCTGCCCGGTGTACTGCTGAATGCGCACGCCCATTTTCTCACTCAAGGGAATATGTTCGTACCAGGCTTGCTGTAACTGTCCGCACCAGTCGCCGCGATGGAGAATATCGTCCAGCGTCGCGATGGGCTTAATCATCAAAAAGTGGCGCACCGGTGTGGTTTGCGGCGTGGTGATTTCTCCCTGGCTCACAAACCCGAGTTTGGCGAAAAATTCGACCGCATCTTCACGGGCGCTACAGGTTACGCGCTTTACCCCTTCCTGACGCGCCACAGACTCCAGGGTCATCGCCATCAGCGTGCCCAAACCTTTCTCCTGTACGGAGGGGTCTACGGCCATAAAGCGTATCGAGGCTTCGTTATCCGCATTGATATACAAACGCCCAACCGCGACCAGATTCCCCTCTTCGTCCACCACCATCTGGTGATGCGCCATCGCATCCCAGGCATCCCGTTCGGAGCCTTTGGGCTGGTGCAAGGGTTTACGCAGCATCTCCCAGCGAAACTGGTAGTAACGCTCCAATTCTTCTTCTGTTTGCGGTACTCGAAGGTGATACATAGTCGTATTCTCTCTTGTTGCCCGCGGCCACACCGGTAGCTGGTTCATACTTGTAACCAGAACGTCACGGGACCATCATTAACCAGTGAAACCTGCATATCCGCAGCGAAACGACCGGTTTGCGTATTCATTTCCTGTTGGCGGCAACGCTCAACAAAGTACTCATACAGCGCTTCTGCCCGCTCGGGCGCTGCGCCTTTTGAAAAGCCCGGACGCATGCCGCGCTCAGTATCTGCCGCCAACGTAAATTGCGAGACCACCAGCACGCTGCCGCCTGACTGCTGCACATTCAGGTTCATTTTGCCTTCGGCATCGCTAAAGATTCGATAGCCGAGTACGCGTTCGCACAGGCGGTTCGCTTTTTGTTCGTCATCATCCCTTTCGACACCTAACAGGACCAAAAGTCCTGGGCCAATTTCACCCGTCACCTCGCCCTCCACGGTGACGCTGGCACGGGTTACGCGCTGAATTAATGCAATCATGGTTGCTCTGCTTCTTCTTGTTCTGCGGCTTGTTTAAGTTTGCGGTATTCCCCGAGAGTGACAGTTATTTCCGCGCCTAGCAAGACGATACACCACGTCCAGTATACCCAGACAAATAAAATGGGGATCACCGCCAGGACACCGTAAATGAGCTGATACGACGGAAACATCGTGATGTAGAGCGCAAATCCTTTCTTTCCGGCTTCGAACAACACGGCGGCCACAAAGGCGCCAATAACCGCATCACGATTGGGTACACGGGTTGTCGGTACAATGCTGTAAAGCAGCCAGAACGAGAGCCAGGAAAGCACCAGCGGGAAAATACGCAGAACGTTATCAATCACCGTGTTGAGATCGCTGGCCCAGCGCAATGACAACAGATAAGAGCTGATCGCCAGGCTGGCCCCCGCCAGCAGCGGCCCCAGCGTTAAAATCATCCAGTAAACGGCGAAAGAGTAAACTTTAGGGCGAGTGCGTTTACTACGCCAGATAGTATTCAGCGCATTATCAATGGCATACATCAATAATAACGCCGTAACAATCAGCCCACATGCTCCAACGGCGGTCATTTTGTTCGAGTTGGCGACAAACTGTTCGATATAACGCTGGATAACGTCTCCCGTCGCCGGGATAAAGTTTGCGAAAATAAAATGCCGCAGCTGGACACTAACGTCAGAAAACATCGGAAAGGCGGCGAAAAGAGCAAACACAACGGCAATAAGCGGCACTAATGAGAGCAATGAAACGTAGGCAAGATTCCCTGCCAGCGTCGTCATGTTGTCTTCATCAATCCGCTGCCATAGTTGCTTCAGCCAGGCCCGTACAGGACGCGTATGGTGCCTGGCTTGTTGCTGAACATTTTTTAGCATAACAACTTCGCGAAATAGTCAGGAATGGTCGTTTTATCGACGACCTGGATACTGGTAATCCCTAACCGATTGGCCCCTTCAATATTATCGGCGTTGTCGTCAAAAAAGATCGCATCTTGCGCAGAAAAACCTTCAGACTGCAGGACGTGCTGGTAAATCCGCGCTTCCGGTTTACGCATGCCCAGGTCCTGGGAAAGATAAATATGGTCAGCAGCCTGACGGATCTCGGGGTATTCATCTGGCCAAAACGTCGAGTGCAAACGGTTAGTATTCGACAAGACGACCACCCGATGCCCCTGCTCACGCAGCTTATGCATGATGTCGATAACCTCAGGGCGCAAGGCGACAAAAACGGCCTGCCAACCGTGAGAGAACTGCTCGTAACTGAGCGGCAACGCCATGTCATGGCATAGCGCCTCCGCAAAAGCTTCATCCGTTATTTCACCTCGCTCGTGCTGGTGAAAAGCCTCCCCCATGGTGAAACTTTGCTTTAACGAGGCCAGCGGTACACGGCTCAAATCGCTCCATGTGCCTAACACGCGATTGAAGTCGATATCGACAATCACATTACCCAAATCAAAGATATAGAGCATGCCCTTCTCCTTATTCGCCGTGGATGAATAACTGTAGCGGGAAAGGAGAAGTTTGACTATGTGAGAGTGATGACTACGAACTTATCGAGCCATCACTGGAGAGAATTACACGGCCAGAGCATCGTCCTGTGAAGGACTCACTTGCACAATTTCCACCTGCTGTGACTGGAGTAAATTATGCAATGCGGGACCTGGGTATTCATCGGTAAACAACGCGGTCACCTGAGACACGTTACCAATTTCTACCGCGGCAGAAGCCGTATATTTCGTATGATCCGCAGCCAGCAGAATGTGTCTTGAATGGGACATCATCGTTTTCACTACGCTGGCTTCATTGACATCAAACTCCAGTAGCGCGCCATCACTTTCAATCGCGCCAACGCTGGTAACCAGGTAGTCGGCCCGAAAATCAGCGACAAATGCCGAGGCAGAAGGGCCAATGATGCCACTGTTATGCGGACGTAACGTTCCCCCCGGCACCATGACTTCAAAACGTGGGTTGTTATACAGAATGTGCGCCACACGCAGGCTGTTGGTGATAATACGCAAATGATTATGGTTTAACAGTGCGCGCGCCACCTGCTCAACGGTGGTGCCAATGGTAATAAACACCGTTGACCCATCAGGAATGTAATCAGCCACCGCTTCCGCGATGGCTTTTTTCTCTTCCGTCCAGGAGACTTCACGCTGCTCAAACGCCGTATTCACCACGCTGGAAGCTCTACCCGCGCCACCATGATGACGGGTAATTAATCCCTGCTCGCTGAGTTTACGAATATCACGACGCACGGTTTGCGTGGACACGTCCAGCAGGCTGGCGAGCTCGTCGATGTTCATATAACCGCGCTCGCTAATCAGCATCAGCAGTTGATCGTGTCGCGGGTTACCGGTCAGTTCGGTAAGACTCATGAAATTTCCTCGAAAAACCATTGCCCTGGCATTTTATACAAAAAGTGACAGAAAAGATCGGGTTTGATCACAGTCAGGGATTCCGGCTCTTCCTCCCGGACGTGTACATTTTAGCGCAGCAACCCCGCTGGCGAACCTGACAGCCCCTTCCGGAGCATCGCCGTCAGCCAGGCTGAATGCGAGCGCACCGTGGAAAACATCCCCCGCCCCCGTTGTGTCAACGACGTCGACTTTAAATCCAGATTGATGCTGCAACGTATTATTTTTTATCCAGTCACAGCCTTCGCTCCCTCGTGTCACATAGACATGACCATTTGTGAGCGTTTGTGCTTGTTTCAGTCCAGCGACAGGATCGCTTATCCCGGTTAATCGCGCCAGACCAGGTTCAGAGAATGCAGCATGATCGCTTAACGCCACCAGTTCACTAATACCCTGTGGCGTTACATCGCCATCCAAAACCGTCATCACTCCCGCCTGACGCGCCAGCGTGAACGCCTGCCTGGCCCCTTCGTGCCAGCGAACATCCGCCAACACCACATCCCACTGGGAAAAATCGATCTCATTGAGCCAATCAGCATCCGGCAGTAAATCCGGGCTGGGATAGTTAACGATAATCCGTTCACCTTGCGCATCAACCATAATCGCCGATTGCGAAGACTTTGCCCCCACGTAGCGCCGGGTGTAGCGGGTGTTTACCCCCAGGGATTCCAGCTCCGCCAGCAGGCTATTTCCGGTGTCGTCATCGCCCACACGGCCAATAAAGTCCACCTGCGCGCCCAGCTTCGCTGCAGCCACTGCGGCCGTTGCAGCAGGCCCGCCGCCCACTTCCGTATAACGCTTCGCCACATACTTACCTCCTTCAGTCGGTAAACCTTCCACGTAATAGATGCGATCCATCACGGCAATACCTACACAAGCAATACGAATCATGGTCATTCCTTAGGCGTTTCAAGATGGGATCATTTTAATTTCACAAAATGTTTAAAAAGTGACGGCTGTCAATTTTTTGACCATAAATTACAAATACGATCAAAAACAGACAAAAACAAACGACCTTAAATGACAAAAAATGACATCCACGTCTCAGGAGAACGTTATGGCAGTTATAGCATTTATCGGATTAGGTCAGATGGGTTCACCCATGGCGAGCAACTTGCTGAAGCAGGGTCATCAACTCAGCGTCTTTGACGTTAACCCGGATGCCGTTCAGCGCCTGGTGGAAAAAGGAGCACAGCCAGCCAACAACCCGGCCCAGACGGCAAAGGGGGCAGAATTTGTCATCACCATGCTGCCAAACGGCTCCCTGGTGCGTAGCGTACTGTTCGGGGAGCAGGGTATCTGCGAAAGCCTCTCCCCGCAGGCGTTAGTGATTGATATGTCGACTATTCACCCACTGCAAACCGACAAGTTGATCGCCGATATGCGTGCCAAAGGTTTCGACATGATGGATTGCCCGGTTGGACGCACCTCCGATCACGCTATCGCGGGAACGCTGTTGCTGCTGGCAGGTGGAACGGCACAGCAGGTAGAACACGCCACATCAGTTCTGATGGCGATGGGTAATGAATTGATCAATGCAGGGGGTCCCGGCATGGGGATCCGCGTGAAGCTCATCAACAACTACATGAGTATTGCGCTAAATGCCCTGTCTGCTGAAGCCGCCGTGCTGTGCGAAGCGCTCGGCCTCTCCTTCGATGTGGCCTTAAAAGTGATGAGCGGAACGCCTGCCGGAAAAGGTCACTTCACCACCTCCTGGCCAAACAAAGTGCTGAAAGGCGATCTTTCCCCGGCCTTTATGATCGATTTAGCTCACAAGGATCTTGGCATCGCCCTGGACGTTGCCAACCAACTGCATGTGCCGATGCCGCTCGGCGCCGCCTCCCGCGAAGTCTATAACCAGGCACGCGCCGCTGGCCGTGGCCGGGAAGACTGGACGGCAATTCTCGAACAGGTTCGCGCATCCGCCGGGCTAAATAAACACACAGATAAGTAAGGACTGAACAATGACGAAGTACACCCTGAAAGATATCACCCGAGCTTCTGGCGGTTTTGCCATGCTGGCGGTCGATCAGCGCGAAGCCATGCGCTTAATGTTTGCCGCAGCGGGTGCAAAATCCCCGGTCAATGACAGCGTGCTGACCGATTTCAAGGTCAATGCGGCAAAGATCCTGTCCCCCTATGCCTCCGCCATTTTGGTCGACCAGCAGTTCTGCTACCGCCAGGTTGTAGAGCAAAACGCGGTCGCCAAAAGCTGCGCCATGATTGTGGCCGCTGATGAGTTCATTCCGGGTAACGGTATTCCGGTCGATAGCGTGGTGATTGATAAAAAAATCAACCCGCAAGCCGTGAAGCAAGATGGTGCTAAGGCTCTCAAACTGCTGGTGCTGTGGCGTAGCGATGAAGATGCTCAGCAGCGTCTTGATATGGTGAAAGAATTCAATGAGCTATGCCATTCCAATGGCCTGCTTAGCATCATCGAGCCGGTTGTTCGCCCACCGCGTCGTGGCGATAAGTTCGATCGCGAACAGGCCATTATCGATGCCGCAAAAGAACTGGGTGATAGCGGTGCCGATCTCTACAAGGTCGAAATGCCGCTGTACGGCAAAGGTACTCAACAAGAACTACTAAGCGCCTCTCAGCGCCTGAATGAAAACATCAACATGCCGTGGGTCATTCTCTCCTCTGGTGTGGATGAAAAACTGTTCCCGCGCGCAGTCAGCGTAGCAATGACCGCAGGCGCATCTGGCTTCCTGGCCGGACGTGCGGTCTGGTCATCGGTTGTTGGCCTGCCAGATACCGAACTGATGCTGCGTGATGTTTCCGCGCCTAAATTGCAGCGTCTGGGCGATATCGTCGATGAAATGATGGCCCGCCGCTAAGAGGATCGAAGAATGAAATGGTTTAACACCCTAAGCCACAACCGCTGGCTGGAGCAGGAAACCGACCGCATCTTTAACTTTGGTAAGAACGCGGCGGTACCCACCGGATTTGGCTGGCTGGGAAACAGTGGCCAGGTCAGAGCAGATATGGGGACACATTTGTGGATCACCGCCCGTATGCTGCACGTTTACTCCGTTGCCGCATCAATGGGTCGCCCTGGCGCATATCAGCTAGTCGATCACGGTATTAAAGCGCTGAACGGTGCGCTACGCGACACACGCTACGGCGGTTGGTACGCCTGCGTAAATGACGAAGGGGTAATGGACGCCTCCAAGCAAGGCTATCAGCATTTCTTCGTCTTGCTTGGCGCGGCAAGTGCGGTCACCACCGGTCATCCGCAGGCCAGACAATTGTTGGATGACGCCATCGAGGTGATCGAACAGTACTTCTGGAGCGAAGACGAGCAGATGTGCCTGGAATCCTGGGACGAAGCCTTCAGCCAGACGGAAGATTACCGCGGCGGTAACGCCAACATGCACGCGGTCGAGGCTTTTCTGATCGTTTATGACGTTACCCATGACCGTAAATGGCTCGATCGCGCATTGCGTATTGCATCGGTGATTATTCACGACGTGGCCCGCAGCGGGGAGTATCGCGTCAACGAGCACTTCGATTCACAGTGGAACCCAATTCGCGATTACAACAAGGATAATCCAGCTCACCGTTTCCGCGCCTACGGTGGCACACCGGGCCACTGGATCGAGTGGGGCCGCCTGATGCTGCATCTGCATGCCGCGCTGGAAGCCCGTTTTGAAACGCCTCCCGCATGGCTGCTGGAAGATGCCAAAGGCTTGTTCCACGCCACCATCCGTGATGCCTGGGCACCGGACGGTGCGGATGGTTTTGTCTATTCGGTGGACTGGGACGGTAAACCCATCGTTCGCGAAAGAGTGCGTTGGCCAATAGTCGAAGCTATGGGTACCGCCTATGCCTTGTATACCCTCACCGGCGATAGCCAGTACGAAGCCTGGTACCAGAAGTGGTGGGATTACTGCATCACATATCTGATGGATTACGAGACTGGTTCATGGTGGCAGGAGCTGGACACCGATAACAAGGTGACCACCAAAGTCTGGGACGGTAAGCAGGACATTTATCACCTGCTGCACTGCCTGGTGATCCCCCGTCTACCACTGGCTCCGGGCCTTGCTCCGGCGGTGGCTGCCGGTCTGCTGGATATCAACGCTAAATAAGTAACAAGGTGAGCAGCCATGCATAACGGTGGAAAAACCATTCAACTTCAAGCCGGAAACTTCCAGGCGAAAATCGTCACAGTTGGTGCGGGACTAGCAGAATTGACGCACTGTGGGCGTCACATTGTTATTCCGCATAAGCCGGAAGAGATGCCGCTGGCACATTTAGGAAAAGTGCTGGTTCCCTGGCCAAACCGCGTTGCAGATGGCTGCTATCAACATAACGGCAAGACCTTCCAACTTGCCGTTAACGACCCTGTTTCACATACCGCCATCCATGGATTACTGGCCTGGCGGGACTGGCAGATTAATCAACTGTCGAACACGGAAGTGTCGTTGACGATTTTTCTGCCGCCCTCTTATGGCTATCCCTTTGCGCTGGTTTCAGAGGTGATTTACCGACTGGAGGCAGAGTGCGGATTGCACGTCATTATTCGGACGCAGAATGTGGGTGACGAAATTGCACCCTATGGCGCGGGGGCACATCCCTACTTGACCTGCAATCTGCACCCTATCGATGACTGTGAATTAACGCTCCCGGCTAGTGAAGAAACATGTGACGAGCGGGGTTTCATTACACCGCGACGCATTGCGCAGACCACTATCGATCATACCTTCAGGACGTTGTCACCTAATGCAGAGTGGGAAGTCAGGATCACCAGTCAATCGCAAAACATGTCTACCTTTTTACGCAGCCACCAGCCCTGGCTGCAGATATATACCGGCGAGAAATTAGCACGGCGCGGCCTGGCGGTTGAACCGATGACCTGCCCACCAAACGCCTTTAACTCCGGGATTAGCCTGATTCATCTCCCGCCCGGAGAAACACATCAAATGCATTTTTTAATCGGCAGTGAATAACAGATTTCCGACAAATTACCGAATTACCCTATGTTTACGGAGACGATAATGAATTCGCTACAACAACGGTCAACCGCCTTAGAACTCACATCATTACCTGATGGATTTGCTTTAACATACCACCAGCGCCTGATTTTGCGTCACAGCACAGAACTCCCCTGCCTGTGGATCGGCGCTGGCGTTGCCGACATTGACATGTTTCGCGGCAACTTCAGCATTAAAGACAAGCTCAATGAGAAGATTGCTCTGACCGACGCCACGGTAAGCGAGTCGCCTGAAGGCTGGCGGGTAGATTTCAGCCGCGGTAATACCATCAACGCCACGCTGCACATCTCCACCGATGAACAGGGACGCCTGAAGCTGGATCTGCACAACGAGGATCTCAGCCATAACCGTATCTGGCTGCGCCTGGCCGCCAGGGCGGACGATCATATTTACGGCTGCGGCGAACAATTCTCTTACTTCGATTTGCGCGGAAAGCCATTTCCACTGTGGACCAGCGAACAGGGCGTGGGCCGTAACAAAAACAGCTATGTCACCTGGCAGGCAGACTGTAAAGAAAATGCCGGCGGTGACTACTACTGGACCTTCTTCCCGCAGCCGACCTTTGTCAGTACGCAGAAATACTACTGCCACGTGGATAACAGCTGCTATATGAATTTCGACTTCAGCGCGCCGGAGTACCACGAACTGGCATTGTGGGAGGATAAAACCACTCTTCGCTTTGAATGCGCAGACACCTACATCTCTTTGCTGGAAAAACTGACTGCACTGCTAGGACGCCAGCCAGAGCTACCGGACTGGATCTACGATGGCGTCACGCTCGGTATTCAGGGCGGTACTGAGATTTGCCAGAACAAACTGGACACTATGCGTAACGCAGGCGTGAAAGTAAACGGCATCTGGGCGCAGGATTGGTCCGGGATCCGCATGACTTCTTTTGGCAAGCGCGTGATGTGGAACTGGAAGTGGAACAGCGACAACTATCCGCAGTTGGATAGCCGTATTAAGCAGTGGAAAGAAGAAGGCGTGCAGTTTCTCTCCTACATCAACCCGTACGTCGCCAGCGATAAAGATCTCTGTGCCGAAGCCGCTGCACATGGCTATCTGGCGAAAGACGCCTCTGGCGCTGACTATCTGGTTGAGTTTGGTGAATTTTACGGCGGCGTGGTCGATCTGACCAACCCCGAAGCCTACACCTGGTTCAAAGAAGTCATCAAAAAGAACATGATTGAACTGGGCTGCGGCGGTTGGATGGCCGACTTTGGCGAATACCTGCCGACCGATACGTATCTGCATAACGGTGTCAGCGCTGAAATTATGCATAACGCCTGGCCCGCGTTGTGGGCGAAATGTAACTACGAAGCGTTACAGGAGACCGGCAAACTCGGCGAGATCCTGTTCTTTATGCGTGCGGGCTACACCGGCAGCCAGAAATACTCCACCATAATGTGGGCAGGCGATCAGAACGTTGACTGGAGCCTCGACGATGGTCTGGCTTCCGTCGTTCCTGCGGCGCTGTCGCTGGCGATGACCGGCCACGGTCTGCACCACAGCGATATCGGCGGTTACACCACCCTGTTTGACATGAAACGCAGCAAAGAGCTACTGCTGCGCTGGTGTGATTTTAGCGCCTTCACGCCAATGATGCGCACCCACGAAGGTAACCGCCCTGGCGATAACTGGCAGTTTGATGGTGATGCAGAAACCATCGCCCACTTTGCCCGTATGACCACCGTCTTTACCACCCTGAAACCGTATCTCAAACAGGCGGTCGCGCAAAACAGCGCTACTGGTCTGCCGGTGATGCGCCCGCTGTTCCTGCATTACGAAGACGATGCGCGGACCTATACCCTGAAATATCAGTACCTGCTGGGGCAGGATTTGCTGGTTGCGCCGGTTCACGAACAAGGTCAGCAAAACTGGACGCTGTATCTGCCGGAGGATAGCTGGGTAAACGTCTGGACTGGGGAAACTTCTCAGGGCGGAGAAATTACCGTAGATGCGCCTATTGGCAAGCCTCCGGTGTTTTATCGCGCGAAGAGTGAATGGGCGTCACTGTTTGCCACCTTACGCAACATCTAATGCGGCTCGCCCGCGGGTAAACTCGCGGGCACATGGAGAATAATAATGAGTCAGACTTCCTCTAATCCGGCAACCCTACGCTTGCCGTTCAAAGAAAAACTCGCCTATGGGATGGGTGATTTAGGTTCCAATATCCTTCTGGACATTGGTACGCTCTATTTACTCAAGTTTTACACCGATGTCCTTGGTTTACCAGGAACTTATGGCGGTATCATATTCCTTATCGCCAAATTTTTTACCGCATTTACCGATATGGGCACCGGAATTATGCTCGATTCGCGCCGCAAAATCGGTCCGAAAGGTAAATTCCGTCCGTTCGTTTTATATGCCGCATTTCCGGTTACCTTGCTGGCAATTGCCAATTTTGTCGGTACACCGTTTGAAGTAACCGGTAAAACGGTCATGGCAACGGTGCTGTTTATGCTGTACGGATTGTTCTTCAGCATGATGAACTGCTCTTATGGTGCGATGGTTCCCGCTATTACGAAAAATCCTGACGAACGCGCATCGCTGGCCGCCTGGCGGCAAGGTGGTGCAACCCTTGGTTTGTTGCTGTGTACCGTCGGCTTTGTTCCAGTAATGAACCTGATCGAAGGCAACTCGCAACTGGGTTATATCTTCGCCGCCACGTTATTTTCTTTGTTTGGTCTGCTGTTTATGTGGCTCTGCTATGCCGGGGTAAAAGAACGCTACGTGGAAGTGAAACCCGTTGATGCCGCGCAAAAACCGGGATTACTGCAATCCTTCCGCGCCATCGCAGGTAACCGCCCGCTGTTTATTCTGTGCGTTGCCAACCTTTGCACACTTGGCGCGTTTAACGTCAAGCTGGCGATTCAGGTCTATTACACCCAGTACGTACTGAACGACCCGATCCTCCTTTCCTGGATGGGCTTTTTCAGCATGGGTTGTATCTTCATCGGCGTCTTCTTGATGCCGGGAATGGTCAGACGTTTCGGCAAGAAAAAGGTCTACATAGGCGGTTTGTTGATTTGGGTCGCGGGCGATCTGCTTAACTACTTCTTTGGCGGCGGTTCCGTCAGCTTTGTCGCTTTCTCGTGCCTGGCGTTCTTCGGCTCAGCATTCGTTAACAGCCTGAACTGGGCACTGGTCTCGGACACGGTGGAATATGGCGAATGGCGTACCGGCGTACGCTCTGAAGGTACGGTATACACCGGTTTCACCTTCTTTCGTAAAGTGTCACAAGCGCTGGCTGGCTTCTTCCCTGGCTGGATGCTGACGCAAATCGGCTACGTCCCCAACGTGGTGCAGTCTGCAAGTACAGTCGAAGGTTTGCGCCAGTTGATCTTTATCTATCCCTGCGCATTGGCGGTAATCACCATTGTAGCTATGGGCTGTTTCTACAATCTTAACGAGAAGATGTATGTCCGCATCGTTGAAGAGATAGAAGCACGTAAACAACCCGTTTGATAATAATAACGAATAGCGCTCTACGGAGCGCTATTGAGGAGCGATTATGTCTTTTCATGATCCGCTAACGCTAAAACTGAGCCTGCGTGAAAAATTCGCCTACGGAGTGGGTGACTTCGGCTCAAATTTGATGCTGTGTATCGGTACGCTGTATCTGCTTAAATTTTATACCGATGAACTAGGGATGCCGGCGTATTACGGTGGGATTATCTTTTTGGTGGCGAAGTTCTTCACCGCCTTCACTGATATGTTAACCGGTGTATTGCTGGACTCAAGGCGTAACATTGGCGCAAAAGGGAAATTCAGGCCCTTTATTTTGTATGCGTCGTTTCCTGTCGCAGTCGTTGCCAGCGCGCAGTTTTTAGCGACTGATTTTACGCTAACGGTGAAAACCGGACTGGCAACGGTGTTGTTTATGCTGTTCGGTCTGTTCTATAGCCTGATGAACTGCTCCTACGGCGCGATGGTGCCTGCGATCACTAAAAACCCGCATGAACGCGCTCAGCTCGCTGCCTGGCGTCAGGGCGGCGCTACCGTAGGTCTCTTACTGTGTACCGTTGGATTTATGCCAATTCAGGCTCTATTTGTCAGTTCGCCTTCGCTGGGTTATCTGATTGCCGCACTGCTCTTCTCTGTCTGCGGACTGTTCAGTATGTGGTGGTGCTTTAGCGGTGTGAAAGAACGCTATATCGAAATCGTGCCGGATCACCATAAACCCAGTATTCTCAAATCGTTCTGCGCCATTTTCCGTAACCCTCCACTACTGGTGCTATGTGTTGCCAACCTATGCACGCTGGCGGCATTCAACATTAAGCTGGCGATTCAGGTGTATTACACCCAGTACGTACTCAACGATATACATCTGCTGTCGTGGATGGGTTTCTTCAGCATGGGATGCATTCTGGTTGGGGTCTTGCTGGTTCCCACGGCTGTAAAACGCTTCGGTAAAAAACAGGTTTATCTCGGCGGTCTGGCACTATGGGCTATCGGTGATGTGCTGAACTTTTTCTGGGGCGGTACATCATTCTTATTCGTGACGTTCTCCTGTATGGCCTTCTTCGGAACCGCTTTTGTTAACAGCCTGAACTGGGCGCTGGTTCCGGATACGGTCGATTATGGCGAATGGAAAACAGGGATCCGCGCGGAAGGCTCGGTGTATACGGGTTATACCTTTTCTCGCAAAATATCTGCTGCGCTCGCAGGCTTCCTGCCGGGCATCATGCTGACGCAAATCGGTTATATCCCTAACATAGCCCAGAGCGATGCCACCCTGCTCGGTTTGCGTCAGCTTATTTTTCTCTGGCCCTGCGGTCTTGCGATTATTGCAGCACTCACGATGGGCTTCTTTTATAAACTTAACGAAACACGTTTTGCTTTTATTATTGAGGAAATCAGCCAACGGAAGAAAAACAACATCCAACCGGACCCTATTACCAATAAAAAGAATACCTCTGCTGTAAAAGTATAAAAATAATAGCCGCCTATTCCATCCCAATGGATGGCGGCCTCCCTACGCTTAAAAAATGGATTTATCATGAAAAAATTAACGACAATAATTCTCCTATCCTCTGTGGTGTCAACCTCTGCTTTTGCTGGAGTCTATGTAGAAAACCGCGAAGCATATAATCTGGCGTCCGACCAAATGGAAGTCATGCTGCGTGTCGGTTATAACTCCGATATGGGCGCGGGTATCATGCTCACCAACACCTATACTATGCAACGCAAGGATGAGTTAAAACACGGCTATAACGAAATAGAGGGCTGGTATCCATTATTTAAACCGACAGATAAATTAACAATCCAGCCAGGAGGATTAATAAACGATAAGAGTATTGGTTCAGGCGGAGCTGTTTATCTGGATGTTAACTATAAATTTACTCCGTGGTTTAATCTTACCGTGCGGAATCGATATAACCATAATAACTACAGTTCAACTGATTTAAATGGTGATCTGGATAATAATGACACCTATGAAATCGGTAACTACTGGAACTTTACCATTACCGATAAATTCTCCTACACCTTTGAACCGCACTATTTTATGCGCGTCAATGACTTCAATAGCAGCAATGGAAAAGATCATCACTGGGAAATTACTAATACCTTTAAGTATCGTATTAATGAACACTGGCTGCCCTATCTGGAATTACGCTGGTTAGATCGCAATGTTGAGCCCTATCATCGTGAACAAAACCAGATTCGTGTCGGGGCAAAGTATTTCTTCTGATCCTCCTGATGATAAAAAAAGCCGCTGAAATCAGCGGCTTTTTTATGCTTACCTGAGGAAGAGCGTTAATTACTCTTCTTTCGCGCCACGCATTGCACGGCGACGATCGTTTTCAGTCAGGTGACGCTTACGGATACGGATAGAAGTTGGGGTAACTTCTACCAGTTCGTCGTCATCGATGAATTCCAGAGCCTGCTCCAGAGTCATCTTAACCGGTGGAACCAGAACCGTTGCTTCGTCAGTACCAGACGCACGCATGTTGGTCAGTTTCTTACCGGTCAGGCAGTTTACAGTCAGGTCGTTAGAGCGGCTGTGAATACCGATGATCTGGCCTTCGTAAACTTCTGCACCGTGACCCAGGAACAGCTTACCGCGGTCCTGCAGGCTGAACAGTGCGAACGCAACTGCTTTACCCTGGCCGTTGGAGATCAGAACGCCGTTCTGACGCTGACCCACATCACCCGCACGAACGTCGTCGTAGTGGCTGAAGGTGGAGTACAGCAGACCGGTACCGGAAGTCATGGTCATGAATTCTGAACGGAAGCCGATCAGACCACGGCTTGGGATCACGTAGTCAAGACGTACGCGGCCTTTGCCATCTGGATTCATGTTTTTCAGGTCGCCTTTACGCTCACCCAGAGCCTGCATGACAGACCCCTGATGCTGCTCTTCGACGTCCAGCGTTACGTTTTCGAACGGCTCTTGTTTACGGCCATCGATTTCGCGGAAGATTACTTTCGGACGGGAAACCGCCATTTCGAAACCTTCACGACGCATGTTTTCGATCAGAACAGACAGGTGCAGCTCACCACGACCAGATACACGGAACGCATCCGCATCTTCGGTTTCTTCAACGCGCAGGGCAACGTTGTGCACCAGCTCTTTGTTCAGGCGGTCAAGGATCTGACGAGAGGTAACATATTTACCTTCTTTACCACAGAACGGAGAGGTGTTTACGCAGAAGAACATGGTTACGGTCGGTTCATCAACGGACAGAGCCGGCAGCGCTTCGACATTCTGCGGGTCGCAGATGGTGTCGGAGATGTTCAGTTCGCCCAGACCGGTGATCGCGATGATATCGCCTGCTTCGGCAATATCACTCTCAATACGTTCCAGACCCAGATGAGTCAGGACTTTACCGACTTTACCGTTACGGGTTTTGCCTTCGCTATCAATGATAGTGATCTGCTGGTTCGGTTTAACTTTACCGCGTTTGATACGACCGATGCCGATTACGCCAACGTAGTTGTTGTAGTCCAGCTGAGAGATTTGCATCTGCAGCGGGCCATCAAGGTCTACGCTCGGAGCCGGTACGCGATCAACGATGGTCTGATACAGCGGAGTCATGTCTTCAGCCATGTCTTCGTGATCCAGACCTGCGATACCGTTCAGCGCGGAAGCGTAAACGATCGGGAAGTCCAGCTGCTCGTCGGTAGCGTCGAGGTTAACGAACAGGTCGAATACCTGATCAACAACCCAGTCAGGACGCGCGCCAGGACGGTCAACTTTGTTGATAACAACAATTGGCTTCAGGCCATGGGCAAAGGCTTTTTTGGTCACGAAGCGCGTCTGCGGCATCGGACCGTCCATTGCATCCACCACCAGCAGCACGGAGTCGACCATGGACATTACACGTTCAACTTCACCACCGAAGTCGGCGTGCCCCGGGGTATCAACGATGTTGATACGGTAGTCATTCCATTTGATAGCGGTGTTTTTAGCGAGGATGGTAATCCCACGCTCTTTCTCCAAATCGTTGGAGTCCATCACGCGCTCTTGGGTTTCAGCACGTGCATCGAACGTACCGGATTGTTGGAGCAGCTTGTCTACCAGGGTCGTTTTACCATGGTCTACGTGCGCGATGATGGCGATGTTACGCAAATTTTCGATCACAACTTTGCCTCAGGCATTTTAGAAATAGCGCGTTATTGTACACGGATTAATCGCAGTACAAAACAGGATCACAAACATCCTCCGCAAACAAGTATTGCAGAGTTTCTTTGTGATCACATTCACGGAGCGTTAAAAGGGGTAATCTGACATGCTTTGCACCAATATGGTGCTTAATGTTCACATTAAAGCACTATAATGGTGCAATACTACCTTCATGGTGCAGCCCCTTTGCACGATAGTGCGCATGATAACGCCTTTTAGGGGCAATTTAAAAGTTGGCACAGATTTCGCTTTATATTTTTTACGGCGACACGGCCAATTTTTTGCAGAATTGAAGACTTCGTTACCACGACGACCATGACCAATCCGGGAGAGTAAGTATGTCCGCTGAACACGTTTTGACGATGCTGAACGAACACGAAGTGAAGTTTGTTGATTTACGCTTCACTGATACCAAAGGTAAAGAACAGCACGTCACTATTCCTGCTCATCAGGTAAATGCCGAATTCTTTGAAGAAGGCAAAATGTTTGACGGCTCCTCAATCGGTGGCTGGAAAGGCATTAACGAATCAGACATGGTTCTGATGCCAGATGCGTCTACTGCACTCATCGACCCGTTCTATGAAGAGTCTACCTTGATCATCCGTTGCGATATCCTGGAACCAGGTACGCTGCAGGGCTACGACCGCGATCCGCGCTCCATCGCTAAACGCGCTGAAGAGTATCTGCGCTCTACCGGCATCGCAGACACCGTTCTGTTCGGGCCAGAGCCAGAATTCTTCCTGTTTGACGACATCCGTTTCGGCGCGTCTATTTCCGGTTCCCATGTGGCTATTGATGACATCGAAGGCGCATGGAACTCCTCCACCAAATACGAAGGTGGTAACAAAGGTCACCGCCCTGGCGTGAAAGGCGGTTACTTCCCGGTTCCTCCGGTAGATTCTTCTCAGGACATCCGTTCTACCATGTGTCTGATCATGGAAGAGATGGGCCTGGTCGTTGAAGCGCATCACCACGAAGTTGCTACCGCTGGCCAGAACGAAATCGCAACCCGCTTCAACACCATGACCAAAAAAGCGGATGAGATTCAGATCTACAAATATGTCGTTCACAACGTCGCTCACCGTTTCGGTAAAACCGCGACCTTTATGCCAAAACCAATGTTCGGCGATAACGGTTCCGGCATGCACTGCCACATGTCTCTGTCCAAGAACGGCGTAAACCTGTTCTCCGGTGACAAGTATGCGGGTCTGTCTGAGCAGGCGCTGTTCTACATCGGCGGCGTAATCAAACACGCTAAAGCGATCAACGCCCTGGCGAACCCGACCACTAACTCCTACAAGCGTCTGGTCCCAGGCTACGAAGCGCCGGTAATGCTGGCTTACTCTGCCCGTAACCGTTCTGCTTCTATCCGTATTCCGGTAGTTGCTTCTCCGAAAGCGCGTCGTATCGAAGTGCGTTTCCCGGACCCGGCTGCTAACCCGTACCTGTGCTTCGCAGCGCTGCTGATGGCTGGTCTTGACGGTATTAAGAACAAGATCCACCCGGGCGAAGCGATGGACAAAAACCTGTACGACCTGCCGCCGGAAGAAGCAAAAGAGATCCCACAGGTTGCTGGTTCTCTGGAAGAAGCACTGAAAGAACTGGATCTGGACCGTGAGTTCCTGACAGCAGGCGGCGTGTTCACCAATGAAGCGATCGATGCGTACATTACGCTGCGTCGCGAAGAAGATGACCGCGTGCGCATGACTCCGCACCCGGTAGAGTTTGAGCTGTACTACAGCGTTTAATTTAACTTTTACACTCTCACATAAAAACGTGCAGAGGATGTAATAACCAATGGATTTCTTGCTACAGCAAGGCGGCAATTGAGTGAATCCCCGGGAGCTTACATAAGTAAGTGACTGGGGTGAGCGAAAGCAACCAACACAGCTGTAGGGAGAAAGACGAAGGTTTTAGTTGCCGTGGAACTTTTAGCCCATCTCTGGATGGGCTTTTTTCTCCACTAACAACCTGCTTTTTCGCGCTTTTTTGATGTAAAAAGCTATAATGCACTAAATTGGTGCAACACTTTTCAGGAGACTGCTGAATGGCAACCGGCACGCTGCCCGATGCTGGGCAGATCCTCAATTCTTTAATCAACAGCATCTTACTCGTCGACGATGAGCTGGCGGTACATTACGCCAACCCGGCAGCGCAACAGCTGCTCGCCCAAAGCTCCCGCAAACTGTTTGGTACTCCGCTTCCCGATCTGTTGAGTTATTTCTCCTTGAACATCGGGCTGATGCGAGAGAGCCTGGAAGCAGGCCAGGGCTTTACGGATAACGAAGTGACGCTGGTGATAGACAGCCACTCACATATCCTCTCTGTGACCGCTCAGAGGCTGCCTGATGGCCTTATCTTGCTGGAGATGGCGCCAATGGATAACCAGCGCCGTCTGAGCCAGGAACAGCTCCAGCACGCCCAGCAGATTGCCGCCCGCGATCTGGTGCGCGGCCTGGCACACGAAATTAAAAACCCGCTGGGTGGATTGCGCGGCGCGGCGCAACTTCTCAGTAAAGCGCTTCCGGACCCGGCGCTGACCGAATATACCAAAGTCATTATTGAGCAGGCCGACCGCCTGCGTAATCTGGTCGACCGTCTGCTGGGGCCACAACAGCCGGGTATGCACGTCACAGAGAGTATTCACAAAGTGGCGGAGCGCGTGGTGGCGCTGGTCTCAATGGAGCTACCGGAAAACGTCACGCTGATCCGGGATTACGATCCGAGTCTGCCGGAATTACTGCACGATCCGGACCAGATAGAGCAGGTTCTGTTAAATATCGTGCGTAACGCTTTGCAGGCGCTGGGACCGGAAGGCGGCGAAATCGTTCTGCGTACCCGCACCGCGTTTCAGCTCACGCTGCACGGCATGCGTTATCGCCTGGCGGCACGGATTGATGTTGAGGATAACGGTCCGGGTATCCCCTCGCATTTACAGGACACGCTGTTCTACCCAATGGTCAGCGGTCGCGAGGGCGGTACTGGCCTTGGCTTATCCATCGCCCGTAATTTGATTGATCAACATTCCGGCAAAATTGAATTTACCAGTTGGCCGGGTCATACCGAGTTCTCGGTTTACCTGCCTATCAGGAAATAAAGGTGACGTTTATGCAACGAGGAATAGTCTGGGTAGTTGATGACGATAGTTCCATCCGTTGGGTGCTTGAACGTGCGCTCGCAGGGGCAGGGCTAAGCTGTACCACATTTGAAAGTGGTAAAGAGGTACTGGACGCGCTGGCCAGCAAAACGCCGGATGTGCTGTTGTCGGATATTCGCATGCCGGGTATGGACGGCCTGACGCTGTTAAAACAGATTAAACAGCGGCATCCGATGCTTCCGGTCATCATAATGACCGCGCACTCCGATCTGGATGCCGCCGTCAGCGCCTATCAGCAAGGGGCGTTTGATTATCTGCCCAAACCTTTTGATATTGATGAAGCGGTGGCGCTGGTCGAGCGCGCCATCAGTCATTATCAGGAACAGCAGCAGCCGCGCAATGTTCAGATTAACGGCCCCACAACCGACATCATCGGCGAAGCGCCAGCAATGCAGGACGTCTTTCGCATTATTGGTCGCTTGTCCCGGTCTTCAATCAGCGTATTGATTAATGGGGAGTCAGGAACCGGTAAAGAGCTGGTCGCCCATGCGTTGCACCGTCATAGCCCGCGCGTCAAAGCGCCGTTTATCGCGCTGAACATGGCGGCAATCCCGAAAGATTTGATCGAATCTGAGCTGTTTGGCCACGAGAAAGGCGCGTTTACCGGGGCGAATACGATTCGTCAGGGCCGCTTTGAACAGGCAGACGGCGGTACGCTGTTCCTCGATGAAATAGGCGATATGCCGCTGGACGTACAAACGCGTTTATTGCGGGTATTAGCCGATGGACAGTTTTACCGCGTGGGTGGTTACGCACCGGTGAAAGTGGATGTGCGCATTATCGCCGCCACGCACCAAAACCTTGAACTGCGCGTACAGGAAGGCAAATTTCGTGAGGACTTATTCCATCGCCTGAACGTCATTCGGGTACATCTGCCGCCACTTCGCGAACGTCGGGAAGATATCCCACGCCTGGCGCGTCATTTCCTGCAGGAGGCCGCCCGCGAACTGGGAGTAGAAGCCAAGCAATTACACCCGGAAACCGAGGCGGCACTCACCCGTCTGGCCTGGCCTGGAAACGTGCGTCAGCTTGAAAACACCTGTCGCTGGTTAACCGTCATGGCCGCCGGACAGGAAGTACTGATTCAGGACTTACCAACCGAGCTGTTTGAAACCACCGTGCCTGACGCACCGTCACATATGCAACCAGACAGTTGGGCAACCCTGTTGGCACAGTGGGCGGATAGGGCATTACGTTCCGGTCATCAAAACCTGCTTTCTGAGGCGCAACCAGAGTTGGAGCGTACGCTGTTAACCACCGCGCTACGCCATACCCAGGGGCATAAACAGGAAGCTGCACGACTGCTCGGTTGGGGGCGTAATACCTTGACGCGGAAGTTAAAAGAACTCGGTATGGAGTGACAAATCGTCACTGTGTAAAGATTGATTATTAAGCGCAAATTGCTGCTATTTTGCGCTTTACTGTTCCGATGAGTTAAGTATGATCGTGCCCGGCAAACGGGGGAAGTTATCATGCTGGAATCAATGATTAATCTGCTGTCGAGCGGTGCAGTCGAAAGCCATACGCCACAAACTGCGGTTGCCGCAGTGCTGTGTGCAGCGCTGGTTGGGCTGTTCAGCTAGCGGGTTTGTCGGGTGGCGTTTCGCTTAACCGGCCTACGTAGTGAGATTTTGGTAGGCCCGGTAAGCGAAGCGCCACCGGGCAACCCGGTTAAATGACGCGCGAGAATTGCTGCATCCGCGCTTTCTGACGCAGATACGCATCGAAGCACATGCAAATATTACGGATCAGCAGCCGCCCTTTTGGCGTAACCTGAATCCCCTTCTCATTCACATCCACCAGTCCATCTTTCGCCAACGGCGCCAGCAGTTTCAGGTCTTCGGCAAAATAGTCAGCAAAGTTCAGGTCCCATTGCTGTTCCACGGCGGCATAGTCGAGGCGGAAGTTGCAGATCAGGAGCTTAATAACATCCCGACGAATGCAGTCGTCGCGGGTCAGGGCGATTCCGCGCCACAGCGCGTCCCCCTGCTCGTCTACCTGCTGGTAATAGTGCTTCAGCTCTTTCTGGTTCTGCGCGTAGTTGTCGCCAATCATACTGATGGCCGATACGCCCATCCCCAGCAGATCGGTATCCCCCTGGGTGGTATAGCCCTGGAAATTGCGATGCAGAACACCCTCGCGTTGTGCAATGGCCAGTTCGTCATCCGGGCGGGCAAAATGATCCATACCAATAAACTGATAGCCGGTTTCGGTCAGTGACGAGATGGTCTCCTGCAAGATATCCAGTTTCTGCTGCGCGCTGGGCAGGTCGGCATCTTTAATCTTACGCTGAGCGGCAAACAGCGTTGGCAGGTGCGCGTAGTTAAAGACGCTAAGACGGTCTGGATTCAACTCAGCCACGCGTTTCAGGGTAAAGGCAAAACTTTCCGGCGTCTGTTTTGGCAGGCCATAAATCAGATCGATATTTGTTGAGGTAAAACCAATCTCCCGCGCATGATTCAGCAGCGCAAAGATAAACTCCTCATCCTGCTCACGGTTCACCAGGCGCTGAACTTCTTTGTTGAAGTCCTGTACCCCCATGCTCAGGCGGTTAAAACCTTCAGCACGTAAATGATCGAGCACATCCAGCTCAATTTCACGCGGATCCACTTCGATCGAGATTTCGGCATCGTCGTTGAAGTTGAAGTTGCCACGCAGCAACGACATTAAACGGCTGATTTGCGCTTTATTCAGATACGTTGGCGTGCCGCCGCCCCAGTGCAACTGGCTGACATGGCGTCCGGCGAACAGAGGAGCGCGATGAATGATTTCTTGTTCCAGGGCATCGAGGTATTGATCGGCTTTATGCTGCTGGCGCGTCACAATCTTGTTGCAACCGCAGAAGTAGCACAGTTTATGGCAGAACGGGATATGAACGTACAGCGAGAGCGGACGCTCAGGATAACGCGCCACAGCCTTTAGAAATGCTTCAGTGCCGTAGTCTTCAGAAAACTCCAGCGCGGTCGGGTACGAGGTATATCGTGGCCCGGAATAGTTATATTTCTGGATCAGGGCCAGGTCCCAGTCTATTAACTGCTCTGACATGCTCACTCCTTCCGATGGCGTCTCTGGCGGGTACGGCGTACCGACTTAACCCCACTACGGGTGATAAGTCGGTTGCGCAGCCACTTCTGTCGCCGCGACAACCGCTGTAGTTTAACGAATAACCACACCAGATAACATATAACCGGAAGGGTTATAAGCAGGACGGGAAGACCCACGGTGTAAAACCGTTAGTTGCCGCCTTTCAGCAGGCGCATCATGTCTTCCTGTTTTTCTTCCTCTTCCTCTTCTTCCTCGTCATCGTAAGAAAGACCCAGCTTTTGCATCAGTTCATCGATGCGGTCCAGCTTGGCATCAACCCAGGTCTGATCTTCTGCGCTCAGGATTTCTCCTGCTTCAAGACGCTCCAGCAGCGCATCCAGGCGCTCATCCGTTTCCAGTAAATCCAACTCAGCCTGTGGTGAAAGCATAGGTTTCTCACTCTTCGGTTTGTGCTGTTTGGTGACTTTTTCGGTCACGCCTAATGGAATGGGGTTTTTGCTGCCAATACGAGGATCTTTTTGCTTATTTTTGTTTCCACCACCAGATGCGCCTTCGCTACCGGACGCACGGCTACCCGCCGCATGACCACGGTGTTTTTTCTGGCGCTTACGGTCGCGAGCTTCCTGGTTAATTTCTTCGCGTGTTTTACGACGCGCTTTTGCAGGACCTTTACCGCGTGGTGTAGAAGTTGGTTTCATCATGATTCGTCTTTGGCTGTATTTATTCAGTATATAATTGCGCCGGAATCTAGCAGAAATAAAGAAAAAAGGCGACAGAGTAATCTGTCGCCTTTTTTCCTGACTCTCAACCCTTACGGGCTCTACATTCCCTGTTGGCTATCAACACACCCTGTTTTTCCTTTAGCCTGAAACATTCCGTGTTGTTTCCATTTCCTTTTACTAACGTCTCCGGACGTTTGTCTTCCTGACAATCCTGTGTCTTCGCCTCCTGGCGCTCCTGACCCTCATCCTGAGTCGACTATCCTGTCAGCTTCCTCGCTATGGACACTACTTTACCGTTTTGGTTTAAACGTACAAGTAACCTGGGTAACAATTTCGGATTTTAAGAATAGCAGCCTAATGTAACTCTATGATTTGTTTTAGTTCCGTCATTTTTTACTCTGTCATCTCGTATAGAAACTATCGGCAATGTCTCACAAAGTGCGAGGTTTTTACTTACACAGCCCACTCGTCGAAAAACCAGCCTTTTGCTGGGGTTCAGGTATAATCGCTGCAAAGCCCTGATTGATGGAGAGGACTGCTTTGACTAACTTGAATTATCAACAGACGCACTTTGTGATGAGTGCGCCTGATATTCGCCACCTACCTTCCGATACCGGAATAGAAGTGGCTTTTGCTGGCCGTTCCAACGCAGGCAAATCCAGTGCGCTAAATACCCTGACGAATCAAAAAGGTCTGGCGCGTACATCTAAAACGCCGGGTCGTACTCAGCTTATCAACCTGTTTGAAGTCGTTGACGGCAAACGCCTGGTCGATTTGCCAGGATACGGTTATGCCGAAGTTCCGGAAGAGATGAAGCGCAAATGGCAGCGCGCGCTGGCTGAATATCTGGAAAAACGACAGAGCCTGCAAGGTCTGGTGGTGCTTATGGATATTCGTCACCCGCTAAAAGATCTCGATCAACAGATGATCCTGTGGGCAGTTGAGAGCAATGTTCAGGTTCTGGTACTGCTGACTAAAGCAGATAAGCTGGCCAGCGGTGCGCGCAAAGCCCAGTTGAATATGGTACGTGAAGCCGTACTGGCATTTAACGGTGATGTGCAGGTAGAAGCATTTTCATCACTGAAAAAGCTGGGCGTGGACAAACTGCGGCAAAAGCTGGATAGCTGGTTTAGTGAACTGGCACCGGTTGAAGAGATACAGGACGGAGAATAACCCACCGTATTGCCGGATGGCGCCGCTGCGCGTCTTATCCGGCCTACAGATCTTTATTTTTGCTCTAAATAATTCGAGTTGCATAAAGGCGGCGACACAGCGAATCCCCAGGAGCTTACATCAGTAAGTGACTGGGGTGAGTGAGGAAGCCAACGCGTATGCAGCTTGAAGTATGACGAGCAAAATAAAAAACGCCCCAGTCATTACTGACTGGGGCGGCTAAAATATTCAGCCAAATCCGATTACGTGAAGTAAAAGGTCTGAAAGATAGAACATCTTACCTCTGTACCCTACGTGAATAACTTTACTCTTTTTTGAGCAGCTCAGAAAGCACTTTTTGTAATTTTTTTTCATTCCTTACATAGGGAATTCTAATGAACATCACAAAAAGTTCTATCTTATGTTGCTTAGTTACGAAAAAGGGTCGTTATTCAGTAAACCCTTAGTGCGCCTGATCCCAGTTTTCACCACTACCGACTTCCACCAGCAACGGCACGTCAATCTGGGTCTCATTTTCCATCAGTTGGTGGATCTTTTTAGAGACGCTTTCCAGGTCATCTTTATGCACTTCAAACACCAGTTCATCGTGTACCTGCATAATCATGCGCACGCGCGGGTGCTCGGTTTGCAGCCATCCATCCACCGCTATCATGGCGCGTTTGATAATGTCTGCGGCTGTACCCTGCATCGGGGCGTTAATTGCCGCACGCTCGGCACCTGCGCGACGAGCGCCATTACTGGATTTAATATCCGGTAAATAGAGACGACGCCCTTCCAGCGTCTCTACATAACCTTGCTCTTTCGCCTGCGCACGAGTTCGTTCCATATATTCCAGCACGCCAGGGTAGCGTTCAAAGTAGAGGTCCATGTACTTCTGCGCTTCTTTACGCGGAATATTCAACTGGCGCGCCAGACCAAAGGCACTCATCCCGTAGATCAGACCGAAGTTAATGGCTTTCGCGCTGCGGCGTTGTTCACTGGTCACGGAATCCAGCGGTAAGCCAAAAACTTCCGCCGCCGTTGCACGGTGAATATCTTTCCCTTCGGCAAACGCGGTAAGCAGGCCTTTATCACGTGAGAGATGCGCCATGATGCGCAATTCAATCTGCGAGTAGTCCGCAGAGACAATCACATAGCCTTCTGGCGCAATGAATGCCTGACGAATACGACGACCTTCGTCATTTCGTACCGGGATGTTCTGCAGATTTGGGTCCGTTGAAGACAAGCGCCCGGTAGCGGTAACAGCCTGATGATAGGAGGTGTGCACGCGCCCGGTTTTCTTGTTAATCATCAACGGAAGCTTGTCCGTATAGGTTGACTTCAGTTTTGCTAAGCCACGATATTCCAGGATGACTTTCGGCAACGGGTAATCCAGCGCGAGCTCTTCCAGTACCTCTTCCGACGTTGATGGCGCACCACCAGGGGTTTTCTTCAGCGGCTTAATACCCTGCTTTTCAAACAGGATAGTTTGCAGTTGCTTGGTGGAAGAGAGGTTAAACGCTTCTCCGGCGATCTCGTGCGCTTTTTGCTCCAGCTCGTTCAAACGCAGCGTCAGCTCTTCTGAATGCTTGTGCAGAACTGCCGGATCGATTTTCACACCGTTGCGCTCAACGCGAGACAAAACCGGCACCAGCGGCATATCGATATTTTCAAAGACGTTCAGCGGCCCTTTATGCTGCTGCAATTCCGGCCACATCTTCAGATGCAGCTGTAGCGTAACGTCGGCATCTTCCGCAGCGTAACGACCGGCTTCTTCCAGCGCTATCTGGTTAAAGGTCAGCTGGTTTTTGCCCTTTCCGGCGATCTCTTCAAAGGTGATGGTTTTATGTTTCAGCCAGCGGTCAGACAAGCTGTCCATATCGTGTCGGCCAGCGATGCTGTTCAGAATGTAGGATTCGAGCATGGTATCAAAGGTGATGCCGCGCAGCTCGATGCCATAGTTCGCCAGAATACCGCGATCGTACTTCAGGTTTTGCCCGACTTTGTGTGCGTTCTCATCTTCCAGCAGCGGCTTCAGCAGCGCCAGCGCGCGGTCACGAGCGATTTGATCGGGGGCGTCCAGGTAATCGTGGGCAACAGGAACATATGCAGCCACACCCGGTTCAATGGCAAAAGACAGGCCAACCAGATTCGCGGAGATGTTGTCCAGACTGTCAGTTTCAGTATCGAAAGCAAAAACAGGCGCTTTTTTTAGCTTCGCGATCCACTCTTCCAGCGTCGCTTCGTCCAGAATCGTCACATAGTTATCATACGAAAGAACCGTAGCCGGCTCCTCAGGCGTTTCATCGACAACGAGTGTTTCCTGCGGTTTTGTTGCCGGCTTCGTTCCTTTCGCCTGTAGCCATTTACCCGCTTCAACGTCGGTAACCCAACGTTTGAATTCATACTGTTTAAACAGGCCAAGCAGTTCTTCTGCTGCCGGTTGACGGACTTCCAGCTGCTCGCAGGTCAACTCCAGCTCAACATCCGTTTTGATAGTAGCCAATTGATAAGAGAGGTACGCAACCTCTTTATTCTGCTCAAGTTTGCCCGCCATGGTTTTCGCACCACGGAAAGTCAGCCCGGCTATTTTGTCTGGCTCAGCATAGAGGGTATCCAGCCCACCCAGCCCCTGCAGCAGAGCCTGCGCGGTTTTTTCACCTACGCCTGGAACGCCAGGAATGTTATCTGAGGAGTCCCCCATCAGCGCCAGGAAATCGATGATCAGTTCCGGCGGGACGCCGTACTTATTCACCACTTCATCCGGGCCGAGGATCGTATTGGTCATGGTGTTGATCAGGGTGATATTCGGCGTCACTAACTGAGCCATATCTTTATCGCCAGTGCTAATCAGCACCGGACGACCCACCTTCTCTGCTTCCCGCGCCAGCGTACCGATAACATCGTCCGCCTCCACGCCTGATACGGCCAACAGTGGCAACCCCATCGCTTTTACCATCGCATGCAGGGGTTCAATCTGCGCTCGCAGATCGTCCGGCATAGGTGGGCGGTGCGACTTGTAGTGTTCGAATAACTCATCACGGAAGGTTTTACCCTTAGCGTCGAATACCACCGCTGCATGGGTCGGCTGATATTGCAGAATCAAGCTACGCAGCATGTTGAGCACGCCATACATCGCGCCAGTAGGCTCCCCTGCACTGTTAGTCAGCGGCGGGAACGCATGGTATGCGCGATAAAGGTAAGAGGAGCCATCTACAAGGATAAGGGGGTTTTCTGGGATCTGAACCATAATGTCCGTGCCTGTTTATCAGATTATGGGTAAAGGATGCCACAGACAGGATAAAAACATGAGTTTTTCGCCGCATTTGTCGAAAAACTTTTGCAGTTCTTCTGCTTTGCTCGCAAACACGGCTGTGGATAACTTTGTGAATAAATAATTTTCAGTTCTTTAAATATAGCAAGGCAATTAGTGCTTCATTGTATTTATGTATATTTTTCATAATCTTAATTTAGCGCGCAGCATTTTATTCCATTTTTCCAGCTTATATCCTGATGTGGATAGATATTCTCTTTTTTTCTATTCAGGGAAGAGCCATCATTTGGTTCGTTTTCTGATAAAATCAGCCCCTTGCGCCTCTTTAGCGCACTATCTATGGCTAACCTTTTGAATAATTTAATTATGACGAGAATACTCGCTGCGATAACGCTGTTGCTGAGTATCGTATTGACCATATTGGTCACGATTTTTTGTTCTGTGCCGATCATCCTTGCCGGAGTTGTGAAACTCCTTTTGCCCGTTCCTGTCGTCTGGCGCAAGGTTTCCGTGTTCTGTAATTTCATGATGTACTGCTGGTGTGAAGGTCTGGCGCTACTGCTACACCTCAATCCGCGACTGAAATGGGATGTCGAGGGACTGGAAGGTCTTAGCAAGAAAAACTGGTATCTGCTCATTTGTAACCATTACAGCTGGGCCGATATTGTTGTGCTTTGCGTTCTGTTCCGTAAACGCATCCCGATGAATAAATATTTCCTCAAGCAACAGCTGGCCTGGGTGCCCTTTATTGGCCTGGCCTGCTGGGCGCTGGACATGCCGTTCATGAAACGCTATTCGCGTGGCTATCTGCTCCGCCATCCGGAACGGCGCGGAAAAGATGTCGAAACAACACGTCGTTCCTGCGAGAAGTTTCGCGTACACCCGACAACCATTGTGAATTTTGTCGAAGGTTCACGCTTTACCAAAGAGAAACGCGAGCAAACCCGCTCTCCTTATCAAAACCTACTCCCACCCAAGGCAGCCGGTATTGCGATGGCATTGAACGTACTGGGTTCACAGTTCGATAAAATGTTGAACGTCACGTTGTGCTATCCGGAAAACAGTAGCCGACCGTTCTACGATATGTTGAGCGGTAAGCTAACGCGGATTGTCGTGCGGGTGAATCTGGAGCCAATTGATGAAGAGTTGCACGGTGATTACGTGAACGATAAAGGATTCAAGCGTCGGTTTCAGCTCTGGCTAAATACGCTATGGAGTGAGAAAGACGCGCAACTCGACGCGATTAAAGCCTCAAATAAAAAAGCCGGTCAGTGACCGGCTTTTGCTTTTATTTCTGACCAACCAGGTATTTCACGGTATCCGCATACTGTTGTACAAAGATATCCATGCTGCTGGTATCCATGCCCTGCGGATTTACCTGATATTTGCCATTCACGAACATCGCCGGAACGCCCTGCAGCTGTAAATCAGCCGCTGCTTTTTCCTGCTGCGCCACGAGTGATTTCACTACGAAGCTGTTCCATGCCGCATCATAGTCTTCGCCTTTAATACCTGCGTCGACAAACACTTTACGGATATCAGCAACGGACTGAACGGTCTGAGTTTTCTGAACTCCCTCAAACAGCGGAACAGTGACCTGATCTTCAACGCCCAGCGCCATAGCAACCGCCCATGCCTGCGTCAGATCTTTGCCCAAAGGCCCCAGAAACTCGACGTGGTATTTGGTCATCTTGGTGCCTTCCGGCAGTTTTTTCTTCACGTTATCAGAGACGTGAAGCACTTCTTCAAACTGATAGCAGTGCGGGCAGTAGAAGGAGAAGAACTCCAACACTTGCGGTTCACCCGCAACTGGCTTTTCCAGAGTGATGTATTGTTTACCATCCTGGAACTGCGCTGCAGATGCGCTAAAAGCTAAGACCATACCAGCCAGCGCCAGCCATATTTTTTTCATGTTCAAGTTTCTCCGATTAATACATTGGCGTTAATTGTAAGGGGGGCTCTTGCAGAATTTTTGCCTGCTCAATAAAGGTCGCGGTCTGACGATGCCAGTAATCTTCCCCGGTTAACCACGGGAAGTTTTTTGGAAATGCAGGGTCAGCCCAACGTCGAATTAGCCAGGCAAGATAATAAACTAAACGCATAGCGCGTAAAGGTTCTATCAGTCCGATTTCAGAGATGTCGAACTCACTAAACTCTTCATAAGCCTCGATAATGGTTTCAAGCTGCATACGTTGTTCAGCTTTATCGCCATTGAGGAGCATCCATAAATCCTGAACGGCTGGACCATTGCGGGCATCATCTAAATCGACAAACATCGGGCCATCGCGCCACAGGATATTACCGGCATGACAATCACCGTGCAGGCGTAACGTGGCAAAACGTGTATGCCAGCGTTCGGTAACGACCGCGATAAGTGCATCTGTCGCCTTCAGGAAGGCCGCCTTTTGCCCTGATGGGATCAGCTGCGCGTGCTCAAAAAGTTTACGCGGCTCAGTCAGGTACTCTTCAAGACCTATCGTCGGGCGGAAGGCAAAATTATGCTTACCTCCGGTCTGATGCATACGCCCCAGATAGCGCCCCACCGCCTCCATTTGATCGATATTGTCGGCCTCAAACTGCCTTCCGCCGACGCTAGGGAAGATCGCATAATGAAAACCCTGATGGCTTAACAGCGTTTGGCCGCTGAATACCAGCGGAGCAGCTACCGGGACTTCATCGCTTACCAGTTCCAGAGCAAACTGGTGCTCTTCCTGGATCTGATCGACAGACCAACGTTCAGGGCGATAAAACTTAACGACAAAGCGTCGACGGTCTTCGTCCTGGAATTGATAGACACGGTTTTCATAGCTGTTAAGCGGGGTAAGCCCGGAGTCCACCCGGATCCCCTGCTCAAACAGTGCATCCATGATGGTATCCGGGTGTAGCGTCTGGAAATTAAAAGCGTTGTCGTTCATCCCATCATCCGGAAAATACTACGAATGATTCAGGATATCATTTCGCAGCGCTTTCGGTGGCGGCGATTACAAGCTTTTACTCTTTAATTACGCCACGTGCGCGGAGTAGTGCGGTTTTAAAATCTTCTTCATAATCTTTCTGAATACCTGGAATGGCCGCATCTTTCGCCGAGTCACGCATTTTCAGGTGATAGATCAGAATGTCATCAGTTAAATCCGCCAGTTCGCCGTCAAAACCTGACTCTTGCGCCAGTTTCTGTAAAAATTGCATCAGGTTAAGATCGGGTTCCTTTTGCCAGGCAGGCTGGAGGAGTTCAATAACTTCATTCAGACGTTTACATTTCATGGTTGTGCTCCTTAGGCTCAATACAGATACGTTAGCAGGGTCAATCCCACATTAAAAGAGGCGATATCAGTGATTCTGGATAGTGCAATAACAGGGGTTGTGCTGGCTGGCGGTAAGGCCAGACGGATGGGGGGAACCGATAAAGGTCTGCTTGAACTGGACGGTAAACCTCTTTGGCGGCATGTGGCCGATACCCTCGCTTTGCAGGTCGAAACCGTGGTGGTTAACGCCAATCGCCACCGGGATATTTACCAGCAAAGCGGCCTGAAAGTTATCCCCGATTCATTGGCCGATTTCCCTGGCCCACTGGCCGGGATGCTATCGGTATTCCTGCAGCAAACGGGGGAGTGGTTTTTGTTCTGCCCGTGCGATATGCCCTATATTCCTCATGATCTGGTTACACGTTTGAAGGAACAGCGCAAAACCGCACCCGTTGTCTGGGTGCACGATGGGGAAAGAGATCACCCGACCATTGCGCTGATGCACCGCTCCATGCAGCCCTTGTTACAGGATTATCTTCAGTCCGGTGAAAGGCGCGTCATGGTCTTTATGCGCCAGGCTGGCGGTCATGCTGTGGATTTCAGCGATCGCAAAGATGCGTTCGTGAACGTGAATACCCCTGAAGAACTCGCAAAATGGCAGGACAAATCATGATCCCATTACTCGCTATAGCAGCATGGAGCGGAACGGGGAAAACCACGCTGCTCAAAAAATTAATTCCGGAGCTACGTGCCAGAGGTATTCGTCCCGGATTGATTAAGCATACCCATCACAATATGGATGTCGACACGCCCGGCAAAGATAGCTTTGAGCTACGCAAAGCAGGTGCAGCACAAACGCTGGTCGCCAGCCAACAACGCTGGGCGTTAATGGTAGAGACGCCGGAAGAGCCCGAACTGGATTTAGCGTACCTGGTAAGCAGGATGGATGCATCAACGTTGGATATGGTGTTGGTTGAGGGTTTTAAGCATGAACCTGTTGCTAAGATCGTGCTTTTTCGCGACGGTTGCGGGCACAGTCCGGAAGAATTGGCGATAGACGAATATGTTATCGCGGTTGCCAGTGATGTTCCGCTGGCGCTGGATGTTCCATTGTTAGATATCAACGATATACAGCAACTTACTGATTTTATTACGCAATGGGTAAGGCAGTAACTGTGGTATTGCCTGATGCGCTGCGCTTATCAGGCCTGCAAAACACGTTCAGTCCGGCGGTTTTCACTCCGTACAGACGCAAAAAAGCCCATCCGTCAGGATGGGCTTCTTCACTTGTTTGATGCCTGGCAGTTCCCTACTCTCGCATGGGGAGACCCCACACTACCATCGGCGCTACGGCGTTTCACTTCTGAGTTCGGCATGGGGTCAGGTGGGACCACCGCGCTACAGCCGCCAGGCAAATTCTGTTTATCAACACACCTCTTGGGCATGTCGATGTAATCTGTATCAGGCTGAAAATCTTCTCAAATCCGCCAAAACATCTTCGGCGTTGTAAGGTTAAGCCTCACGGTTCATTAGTATCGGTTAGCTCAATGTATCGCTACACTTACACACCCGACCTATCAACGTCATAGTCTTTAACGTTCCTTCAGGAGACTTAAAGTCTCAGGGAGAACTCATCTCGGGGCAAGTTTCGTGCTTAGATGCTTTCAGCACTTATCTTTTCCGCATTTAGCTACCGGGCAATGCCATTGGCATGACAACCCGAACACCAGTGATGCGTCCACTCCGGTCCTCTCGTACTAGGAGCAGCCCCCCTCAATTCTCCAGCGCCCACGGCAGATAGGGACCGAACTGTCTCACGACGTTCTAAACCCAGCTCGCGTACCACTTTAAATGGCGAACAGCCATACCCTTGGGACCTACTTCAGCCCCAGGATGTGATGAGCCGACATCGAGGTGCCAAACACCGCCGTCGATATGAACTCTTGGGCGGTATCAGCCTGTTATCCCCGGAGTACCTTTTATCCGTTGAGCGATGGCCCTTCCATTCAGAACCACCGGATCACTAAGACCTGCTTTCGCACCTGCTCGAGCCGTCACTCTCGCAGTCAAGCTAGCTTATGCCTTTGCACTAACCTCCTGATGTCCGACCAGGATTAGCTAACCTTCGTGCTCCTCCGTTACTCTTTAGGAGGAGACCGCCCCAGTCAAACTACCCACCAGACACTGTCCGCAACCCGGGTAACGGGTCTACGTTAGAACACCAGCCATTAAAGGGTGGTATTTCAAGGTTGGCTCCACGCAGACTGGCGTCCACGCTTCAAAGCCTCCCACCTATCCTACACATCAAGGACCAGTGTTCAGTGTCAAGCTATAGTAAAGGTTCACGGGGTCTTTCCGTCTTGCCGCGGGTACACTGCATCTTCACAGCGAGTTCAATTTCACTGAGTCTCGGGTGGAGACAGCCTGGCCATCATTACGCCATTCGTGCAGGTCGGAACTTACCCGACAAGGAATTTCGCTACCTTAGGACCGTTATAGTTACGGCCGCCGTTTACCGGGGCTTCGATCAAGAGCTTCTCCTTACGGATAACCCCATCAATTAACCTTCCGGCACCGGGCAGGCGTCACACCGTATACGTCCACTTTCGTGTTTGCACAGTGCTGTGTTTTTAATAAACAGTTGCAGCCAGCTGGTATCTTCGACTGATTTCAGCTCCATGGGTAAACCACTTCACCTACATATCAGCGTGCCTTCTCCCGAAGTTACGGCACCATTTTGCCTAGTTCCTTCACCCGAGTTCTCTCAAGCGCCTTGGTATTCTCTACCTGACCACCTGTGTCGGTTTGGGGTACGATTTCGTGTTACCTGATGCTTAGAGGCTTTTCCTGGAAGCAGGGCATTTGTTACTTCAGCACCGTAGTGCCTCGTC